>JBBQZE010000238.1:0-4345 GCA_038207985.1 Solirubrobacterales bacterium | reverse complement strand
CCACCCCTTGCCGAGCATCAGGACGCGCGGGTCCTCGTCCTCGTGCGCGCCGCCCACACCAGAGAGCATCCCATCCGACGACCAGGACTGACGGTCGGAGAAAACAGACCGGTTTCCGGTTGCATAAGTTGACGAGAGGTTTAGGCTGTGCGATTCCGCGTCGTCACAGTTTTTCGAAGTCGCCATCTACGACTCCCGCACCTTCACCCCCGAGGCACCCGCCCAACGCCGTGGGCTCGCGCGCTTGGCCCCAACGGCCCTGCGTAAGCGATCGCCGTCGGTCGATGCGCCGGACCTAGCGGCCCGCGGCGAGAGCGACGCGCTCTCGGTCGTGCGGCGCCGCGAGACGACCTACCGGCGCTCCCTGGTGCTCTCTGACGCCGTGGCCACACTCGTGACGATCTGGCTCGCGGTGAGCGTCCTCGGCGAGGACCAGCTCCGCCTCGGGACGCTCTTCTTCGTCCCGATCGTCGTCGTCCTGGCGAAGGTCACCGACCTCTACGACCGCGACGAGCTCGTGCTCTCCAAGAGCACGGTCGAGGAGCTGCCGCGGCTCTTCCAGCTCGCGACGCTGACGACGCTGCTGTTCTACTTCCTCGAGCCGCTGCTGATCAACGGCCTGCTCGGTCACGGACAGGCGTTCGCCCTGTGGGTCGTCCTTGCGGCGACAATCGCCGTGGGCCGCTTCGCGACCCGGCGCGTGCTGGCGCGGACGGTGGCGGTCGAGCGGTGTCTGGTGATCGGCGACCCGCTCGTGCTCGAGCGCCTGCAGAAAAAGTTCGCGCACGAGCGCAGCGTCGAGCTCGTCGGTTCGGTGCCGCTCGAGCAGCTGTTCGGTTCGCCCGAGGCCCTGCGCCGCGTCACCCGCGAGCTGTGTGCGCACCGCCTCATCATCGCCCCGAAGGACGGAGCGGTCGTCACGCCGCAGACGGTCGAGCTGGTCCGCGACGCGAAGGCCACGGGCCTGCGCGTCTCGTTGCTGCCCGGCGTGCTCGACATCGTCGGCACGTCGGTGGTGTTCGACACGCTGCACGGGTTCACGCTCCTAGGGGTGCGTCGCTTCGGCCTCACCCACTCCTCGCGCGTGTCCAAGCGCGCGCTCGACATCGCCGGCAGCGGACTCGGGCTCCTGGTCACCGCGCCGCTCATCGTGGCGATCGCCGTCGCGATCCGGCTCGACTCCCATGGGCCGGTCTTCTACCGCCAGGAGCGTGTGGGCCGCGACGGCAAGCGCTTCACCATCTGGAAGTTCCGCTCGATGGTCGACGACGCAGACGCCATGCGCGACGGCTTGGCCGATCGCAACGAGGCTTCCGACGGCCTGTTCAAGATCGCCGGGGACCCCCGGATCACCCGCGTCGGGGCGCGGCTGCGTTGCCACTCGCTCGACGAGCTCCCGCAGCTGTTCAACGTGCTGCGCGGAGAGATGTCGCTCGTCGGCCCCCGGCCGCTCGTCGCGCACGAGGACTCGCTCATCACCGGCGGCGACCGGCGGCGCCTGCACCTCACCCCCGGCATGACCGGCGAATGGCAGATCGCGGGATCGGCCCGCGTGCCGATGGCCGAGATGGTGAAGATGGACTACCTCTACGTCGCCGGCTGGTCGCTGTGGTCCGACGTGAAAATCCTGATCCGCACCGTGCGCTACGTCCTCGACGCGCGCGGGCAGTAGCCCACGCCGCGTACGGGCACCCTCGGGGTTAGCCTCTTCGCGATGTCGCGCACGCACCCCCGCGCCGCGCGATGAGCGCGGATCGACGCATCCCGATGCTCTACCTGGCCCCGTGGGTCGACTTCGGCGGGTCGGACACGGGGACGATCGACTGGTTCAAGTGGCTCGACCGGGATCGGTTCCGCGCGTCGCTGATCACCACCCAGCCGTCCGCCAACCGCCGCCTCGCCGAGGTCGCCCCCTACGCGGACGAGGTGTGGGCGCTGCCGCAGCTCATGGGCGGCCACTCGATGCCGCAGTTCATCGTCGACTTCGTCGTGTCGCGGCGGATCCAGGTCGTCCACGTCATGAACTCGCGCCTCGCCTTCGAGCTGCTGGCCGACCTGGCGGGTCTCGCCGACCCGCCCGTGCTCGTCGTCCAGCTCCACGTCGAGGAGGAGGACCGCTCGGGGTACGTCCGCATGGTCAGCACCCGGTACGGCAACCTCGTCGACGCGTTCTCGGTGACCAGCGATCACCTGGCGGACCTCGTCGAGGGCTACGACGTCCGCCGGGAGCGCATCACCGTGATCCCGACCGGGGTGGACGTGGAGGTCGAGTACCGGCCGGACCGCGTGGTGCCGCACGACCTAGGGCCCGGGCCGCACGTCCTCTACCCGGGACGCCTGACCGAGCAGAAGGACCCGTTGCTGATGGTCGAGGTCGCGGCGGCGGTGCTGGCGGCCCGCCCCGACACGCGGTTCCACGTCGTGGGGGACGGCGAGCTGAGCGCCGATGTCCGCGCCGCGGTCGCCGAGCGCGGCCTGGACGCGAGCGTGAGCTTCCACCCCCCGAGCGCCGAGCTGGCACCGTGGTACGCCGCCAGCGACGTGCTGCTGATGACCAGCCGCTACGAGGGCGTGCCCTACGTCCTGTACGAGGCGATGGCGATGGAGCTGCCGGCGGTGGTGCCGCACCTCCCGGGCAACGCCGAGCTGCTCGCGCGCGGAGGCGGCGTCCTTGTCTCGCCCCGCGAGGACGCCGCCGCCTACGCGAAGGAGGTGGTGGCGCTGCTGGACGCGGACGGGAGCGCCACCGACATGGGTCGGGCGGCGCGAGCCAGTGTGTGCCAGGACCGGACGGTGACCCACATGGCCCGCGCTCACGCTGAGCTCTACGAGTCCCTGCTGGCCGGCCGCGCCGCCCGCCTGCCCGCGCAACCACCCACGCCGCTGCCTGCCGTGAGCCGGCTCGCGGCCCGGCCGGGTGCCGGCCAGCCGGCGGTGACCGTGGTGGTCCCGTGCTTCGACCACGGCCGCTTCCTCGAAGCGGCCCTGGCCTCGGTCCGGGCCCAGGACTACCCCGACCTCCAGGTCGTCGTGATCGATGACGCCTCGCGCGACGGGCGGACCGTCGGGCTGCTCGACCGGCTCGAGCAGGACGCCGACCTCGAGGTGGTGCGCCTGGCCACCAACGGCGGGCCGAGCGCAGCCCGCAACGCCGGCGTCGCGCAGGCTCGCGGCCGCTACGTGCTGCCGCTCGACGCCGACAACGTGCTGCTGCCGGGTGCGGTAGCGGCGCTGGTCGCACAGCTCCAAGCAGCCGAGGCGCAGATCGGCTTCGTCTACCCGAACCTCGAGTTCTTCGGCAATCGCCAGGACTACTTCGAAGCGCCCGACTACGACCTGCAAGCGCTGCTCTCCGCGAACTTCTGCGACACGTGCTCGCTGATCGACCGGTCGGTCTTCGAGCTTGGGTTCCGCTTTCCCGAAGAAATCCGCCACGGCCACGAGGACTGGGACTTCTTCCTGACACTGGCCACCCACGGCATCCACGGCGAGCCGGCGCGGCAGCCGACGCTGCGCTTCCGCAAGTCCGGCTTCACCCGCTCGGACACCGTCGAGTACGGCGCCGTGCCGTTCGCCACCGCGCTTCGCAAGCGCCACCCGGCGCTGTACCCGGCCGCCGTGGAGGGGGTCGACGACGCGGCGGCGCACCGCCAGCAGGCCGCGCTCAAGGCGAGATGGCAGCCGGCGATCTCAATCCTGCTGCTCGAGGACGTCGAGGTCGCAAGCGCCGCGGGCGAGGCACTGGTGGCCGCGATCTCCGGACAGGCGCTGTGCGACGTCGAGGTCATCGGTGCGTTCGACGGGCCGGTCACCGCCGAGCAGCCCGGCCCCCACGTGCGTCTGCTGCAGGAGGATGGCGCGGACCGGCTCACGCGCCTGATGGCGATGGCCCGTGGGAACCTCGTCGTCGTCGTGCAGCACGGTGCGGCGGCGCTGCTCGGAGCGCCGGGGTTCTGCGAGATGCTCGTGCTCGCCCGCCGCGACGCCGACGCATCGCAAGGAATTGCGTTCGCCGACGGCGGCCACGACCACGCGCCCCTCGCCTTCGACGTCATCGACCCGGCCGCGGCCGGCACGCCGTCCGCTGTCGCCCTCTTCGACCGCAACGCCGTGCCGATGCCCGCATTCACCACCGAGCCGGGCGAGACCGAGGTCGCGGGCTTGGTCGAGTTCCTCGAAGCCGGGCGTGTGCTGCAGTGGCGACACGCCCCCGTTGCCGGGCCACAGGTCGCGAAGGGCACGCGGTCGCGGCACGACGTCGGTCCTGCCCCGCTGCGCAGCGAGCGCGACCGCGCCCAGCGGCTCGTCCGCCGCCAGTCGCAACCCGCCCCCGTGGCCGTGGCCG
>JBBQZE010000237.1:0-4384 GCA_038207985.1 Solirubrobacterales bacterium | reverse complement strand
GGCGCGCCTTGGGAGCTCGTCACGGTCCGGCGGACGTGGCGCTCGGCCGGCGGCGACGCCTTCCCCGCCGACGCCGGCGAGCATGACGGCAGCGTCCGCGGCCCTGTCCTGCTCCCCGGCCCGGAGTTCACCGCGCTCGTGCCGGAGGGCTGGCACGGCGGCTACGACGGCGCGGGGACCCTACGCCTGGAGCGGGAGCGCTGATGGACCCGATCGCCCTGCAGGTCGCCACGGGCGCGCTGCGCTCCGCCTGCGAGGAGATGGGCGCGACGCTGATCCGCGCCGCCCACTCCGCGAACATCAAGGAGCGCCGCGACTGCTCCACCGCGCTCTTCGACCCCTCGGGGGAGTGCGTCATGCAGGCCGAGCACATCCCCGTCCACCTCGGCTCCATGCCCGCGGCCGTCGCGGCCGTGCTCGGCGAGAAGCACGCCGAGGGCGTGTCCTGGGTCCTGAACGACCCGTTCGCCGGCGGGACGCACCTGCCCGACATCACCGTGGTGACCCCCGCGTTCGCCCACGGCCAGCTGCTCGGCTTCGCCGCCGCCCGCGCGCACCACGCCGACGTGGGCGGGCGCATCCCCGGCTCGATGCCGGCGGACTCGACGACGCTGGCCGAGGAGGGCGTCGTCATCGCCCCGCGCGTGCTGGACGCCGCCGCCCTCGACGAGCTCGCGGAGCAGATGCGCCAGCCCGACGAGCGCCGGGCCGACCTCCGGGCGCAGCTCGCGGCGTGCCGGGTCGGCGTCGCGCGACTGCGAGAGCTGCGGGAACGCCTGGGCGCCGACGGGCTGCAGGAGGCGACCGCGGCGGTCCTCGACTACACCGAGCGCCGCACGCGCGCCGCGCTCGCCGCGCTCCCGGACGGCGTCCGCACGGCGACGGACGTCCTGGAGACCGCTGCCGGCGACATCGTCCTGCAGCTGGCCGCGACGATCGCCGGGGACGCGATCACGCTCGACTTCACGGGCTCGGCCGGGCCCGACCCGGGCAACCTGAACTGCCCGCGGGCGGTCACGGTCAGCGCCTGCGTGTTCGCCGTCCGGGTGCTGACCGACCCAGACGTCCCGCCCAGCGCGGGGGCCCACCGGCCGGTCACCGTGGTGACGGAGCCCGGCACGCTGCTCGACGCCCGGGCCCCCGCGGCGGTGGCGGCGGGCAACGTCGAGACGTCCTCGCGGGTCGCGGACCTCGTGCTGCGCGCCTTCGGCCGGGCGCTCGGCCAGGGGACGATGAACAACCTCACGCTCGGCAACGAGCGCTTCTCGTACTACGAGACCCTCGGGGGCGGTCAGGGCGCGGTCGAGGGCGCGGCGGGCCCGAGCGGGGTCCACGTCGCGATGAGCAACACCCGCAACACACCCGTGGAGGCGCTCGAGCTGGAGCTCCCGGTGCGGGTGGTGGAGTACGCGATCCGCCGGGGGAGCGGCGGCGCGGGGCGCTGGCGCGGCGGCGACGGGGTGGTGCGCGAGCTCCAGGCCCTCGAGCCGATGACATGGTCGCTGATCACCGAGCGCCGCCGCCACGCGCCCGCGGGAGCGGACGGCGGGGGCGACGGCGCCCCGGGCCGCAACCTCGTAGCGGGCGTGGAGGTCGCCGCGAAGGCGAGCGGCGAGCTGGCCGCGGGCGAGTCGCTGCGCCAGGAGACGCCGGGCGGCGGCGGCCACGGCCCGGCCCCGTAAGGGGTCCCGTTCGCCGAGGGACCGCGCCTAAGGGGTCGGTGGCGCGAACCGGCGGCGAACGCCCGATGTGCACGGAAGCCTCGCAGTCCATCGTGGCTGTCGTGGATCACATCGCCTCCGAAGAAAGGGCCGCACCATGCACTCCGACCTCTCCCGTCACCTCGCCGCCGCGCGCGACGACGAAGTCCGCCGCAACGTCAACGCGTTCCGCTCCGGCCGCGGGCACGAGCGCTGGCTCACCCTCCTGGGACACTTCCGCCATGACGAGCCGCGTCACGAGCGCCAGGCTGGTAGGTCGTGAGCACGAGCTCGCGGAACTGGAGGCGGCCTTCGCCGACGCGGTCGCCGGGCGACCGTCGCTGGCCTTCGTCGCGGGCGAGTCCGGCGTTGGGAAGAGCCGGCTCCTCGCCGAGGCCGAGCGCCGCATGCTCGCCGGCGGCGCCAGGGTGCTGTGGGGCGACTGCTTCGACCTCGGCGAGGGCGAGCTGCCCTACGCGCCGCTCGTCGCCGCGCTGCGGCCGCTGGCCCGGGCGGGCGACCCGGCCCTGGACGCGTTGGACGGCGACCTGCGGGAGGAGCTCGCGGCCTTCCTGCCCGGGCTGCCCGACGCCGCGGGCAGCTCGCAGGGGCGCCTGTTCGAGGCGCTCCTCGCCCTGCTCGACGCCATGGCCGAGCGGGAGCCGCTGGTCCTGCTGATCGAGGACCTCCACTGGGCCGACCGCTCGACCCGCGCGTTCCTCGGCTTCCTCGCCCGCTCGACCTGCGAGCAGCGCCTGCTCGTGCTGGCCAGCTACCGTCCCGACGAGCTGCACCGCCGGCACCCGCTGCGCCCGCTGCTGGCCGAGCTGGAGCGTGAGCCCCGCGCGCGGCGCGTCGAGCTGCCCGCGCTCACACAGCCCGAGCTCGCCGAGCAGCTCGCGGACATCCTCGGCGCCGAGGCGCCGGGCGACCTCGTCCGCCGCCTCTGGGTCCGCTCGGAGGGCAACCCGCTCTTCACCGAGGAGCTGCTGGCGGCCGGCCTCGACGGGCGCGGCGGGCTGCCGCCGACACTGCGCGACGCGCTGATGGTGCGGGTGGAGCGGCTGTCGGCGGTCGCGCAGGACGTCGTCCGGGTCGTGGCTGCGGGTCAGCGGCTGCCGCACGACGTGCTCGCCGACGCCGCCGACCTCGAGCCGCGCGAGCTGCGCGACGCGCTGCGCGAGGCGGTCGCCGACCACATCCTCGTCGCCGACGACGACGGCTCCTACGCCTTCCGCCACGCCCTGTTGCGCGAGGTCGTCCAGGACGACCTGCTCCCCGGCGAGCAGGCTCACCTGCACCTGGCGCTCGCCCGCGCCCTGGAGCGGCGCGGCGAGCGCCTCGGCCCGGCCGGCTCGGGCGCGCACATCACGGCGGAGATCGCCCACCACTACCACGCGGCGGGTGACCAGCCGGCCGCGCTGGCGGCCGCGGTCCGCGCCGCGGCGGCGGCGGAGCGCATCCACGCCCGGGGCGAGGCCGCGACGCTGCTCGAGCGTGCTCTGGAGCTCTGGGAGCGGGTGCCCGACGCCGCCGTGCTCGCGGGAGCCGACCAGGCGGAGCTCCTGCTCCGCGCGGCGCGGGCCCACGACACCGCCCTGGAGCCCGGACGGATCCTCGCGCTCGTCGACCGCGGGCTCGCGCTCCTGGACGAGCGCGAGGCGCCCGAGCGGGTCGCCCAGCTGCTCGAGCGGCTCGCGCAGGCGCAGTGGAGCCTCAACGACCAGGACCAGGCGCTGAAGACCGCCCAGCGGGCGCTGGACCTCCTGCCCGCCGGCGCTCCGAGCGTCGCGCGGGCGACGGTCCTCGGGTGGTGGGCGAAGCGGCTCATGCTCATGGGCCGCCTGCGCCACGCCGTCGACGTCGCCGGCGAGGCGATCACCGAGGCGGTAGCCGTGGGCGACGCGGGCGCCGAGAGCCGGTCGCGCAACGCGCTCGGCGTCTCGCTCATGGGGCTCGGGGAGCTCGACGCGGGCCGGACCTCGCTCGACGCCGCGATGGTCCTCGCCCGCGACCACGACCTCCCGATCGACCTCGGATCGGCCTACGTCAACCTCGCCGACGCGCTGCACCTCGCGGGGCGCACGTCAGAGGCCGTCGCGGTGACCCGCCGCGGGCTGGGCGAGATCCACGCGGGGCTGGACTCGTGGATGCACTTCGCCCTTGCGGAGTTCCTCATCGACCTGGGCGAGCTCGACGATGCCGAGCGGGTCCTCCCGCTGCAGGGCCGACGCCCGACCGGCACCGCGTTCATGTTCCACGAGCTCGTGCGGGCCGCCCTCTGCCTCCAGCGCGGCGAGCAGGAAGGCGCCCGGGCGCACCTCGACGCGGCCCGGCCCCTCGCGGAGGTCACGGTCGAGCCGCAGTTCAGCGGCCCCTACGGGGTGCTGCTCGCCGACCTCGCCGTGCGCGACGGCGACATCGAGGGCGCGCGCGAGGCGCTCGCCGTGGCGCTCGACCGCATCGTCACCTGCACCGACGACGCCTCCCGGGTGGCGCGCGTCGCGGCGGCGGGCGTGCTCGTGGAGGCCGCCGCCGCCCAGCGGGCCCGCGACCTCGGCGAGGACCCCGCGCCGGCCGTCGCCCAGGCCGAGCTCCTGCTCGCCTACGTCGAGGGCGCGGCCGGGCAGCCCGTCGAGGACGCGCGCGCCGCGGAGTCGCAGGCCGGGGTGGCCCGCGCGCGG
>JBBQZE010000236.1:0-4432 GCA_038207985.1 Solirubrobacterales bacterium | reverse complement strand
CTCGCCGCGGAGCTCGATGACGCCCTCGGCCACGCGGGCCCAGTCCAGCGTCAGCCGGTTGTCCGTCCAGTGCAGGCGGCCCGTGCGGTGCAGGTAGGCGAACAGGAGCTGGCCGCCGAGCCCGTCGTAGTTGCGCACGCGCTCCCCCGTCACCGGGAAGCGGAACAGCCGGTCGAAGAGGATCGCGTACTGCGCGTGGCGGGCCACGGGGCCGAAGCCCTCGGCCTCGAGGCGCACGGCCTCGGAGAACGCGGTCAGGTCGCAGCGCAGCTCCTCGAGCGCGTACATCCAGTACGGCGCACGCTGGCGGATCATGAACGGGTCGAACGGCAGGTCGCCGTGGGAGTGCGTGCGGTCGTGGACGAGGTCCCAGAGCTCGTAGGCGTCCTGGCCGAGCGTGTCGCTGACCAGCAGCGCGGCCGCGTCCGGTGGGAGGTTCACGCGCAGCGTGTCGACGGCGGCGGAGACGACGCGGCGGAAGCGCTCGGCCTCGCGGTCGCAGAAGATCCCGCCGAAGTGGTTGGCCGGGGCGCCGCTGACGCTCACGGTCTCCGGGAAGAGCACCGCGCACTCCGAGTCGTAGCCCGCGGTGTGGTCGACGAGCGTGACCGGGACGAACTTCGCGTTGTCGTAGGGCCCCGCCTCGAGCTCGGCGAGCCACTCCGGCCACGGGACGCGCACGATGAGCGCCTCGAAGACCTTGTCGCGGGAGCCGTTCTGCTTGTACATGGGGAAGACGACGAGGTGCTCGACCCCGTCGCGGCGCTCGAGGTCCGGGCGGAACGCGTCGAGCGCAGCGGTGAAGTCGGGCTGCCCGAACCCCCCGCCGGCCCAGGCGCGCAGGTCCGCGCGGACCGCCTCGAGGTACTCCGCCTGGTGGGCGAAGTGGTGCGCGAGCCCGGCGATCGCGGCGTCCATCGCCTCGATGTGGTCCCCGACCGTGGACGCGGGGTGCACGTCGAGGTCCACGGAGCCGTCGGGGCCCTGGCGCAGACGCAGCGCGTCCGCCTCCGCCTTCAGCCTGGCCCAGTGCGGGTCGGCCGAGGCGGCGCTGGTGCCCTCGACCGGCGAGGTGGCGAAGGCCCGCATCGCGGCCCATGCCACGAGGTTGGCCCAGAGGTCCTCGTGCTGGAAGTCGGCCAGGCAGTCGTCGGAGAACAGGTCGGAGTCGCTCGCGACGACCACCCGGCCCGCGCCCGCCTCGACGACCGCGAGCAGCGGGGCGCCCGGGGAGGTCGCGGTCTGCGAGGCGCGGGCCAGGACCGTCGCCTCGGGACCGACGGCGAGCGTGCCCGCGCGGTAGAAGCACACCTGCTCGACGCGGGCCAGCAGGTCGGTGCCCGAGCGGTGCGCCGGCAGATCGGCCAGCACCCAGTGCGGCGCGACGTGGTGGTGCTCGTAGTCGGCGACGGTGTCGTCGCGGATCTCGATTCCGAAGCGCCGGGTGAGCGCATCGAGGTTGTTGCCGTACTTGGCCTGCTCGGTCTCGCCGAGCACCACCAGGCCGCCACCGGCGCGGACCCAGGCCTCGACGGCGTCGAGCTCGCCGGCGCTGAGCCGGGGCGACGCGCCCCCCGGCACGGTGCGCTCCCAGCGCGGCTCGGAGGGGTGGGCGAGGACGAGCACGTCGACGTCTGCGAGCGCGGCGGCGTCCAGCGGGCCGTCGGTGTGGGGGAAGACCGCGAACGCGCGGCGCTCGAGCGCGGCGGCGGCATCGGCGTAGGAGGCGTCGCCGGGGCGCGACGGCTGCATCGCGCGGGCGACGTCGCGGCGGATCGTCCAGGCCTGGGAATGGGACTCGTCGAAGGCGACGCGGACGGCGCGGGAAGCGGGCTGCATCGAAGAAGGGTACTTGCGAGCATCTGCGCTGTCATCGCACATCTCCTGCGAGATCATGCATGATTCCAACGTATGGACGCCCTTGACAAGCAGATCCTTGCGCTGTTGGTGGAAGACGGGCGCCGCACGTTCGACGACCTCGCCCGCCGCGTCTCGCTCAGCCCGCCGTCCGTGAAACGGCGCGTCGACCGCATGCGCGCGGCCGGTGCGCTGCGCGGGTTCACCGCGGTGGTCGACCACACCGCGCTCGGCGCCAGCACGGAGGCGCTCGTGGAGCTCTTCTACGCGCCCGGCACCACGCTCGACCGGGTCGCCGAGTCCCTTCGGGCGCACCCGGAGGTCGTGGAGGCCTGGAGCGTCACGGGCGAGGCCGACTGCATCGCCCGCGTGCGCACGGCCGACAACGCGGATCTCGAGCGGCTGATCATGGACCTGCAGCGCGGCGGCCTCGTCCTGCGCACCCGTTCGCAGATCGTGATGTCGCAGCTCGTGGTCACCGCGACGACGTGACGTCGGACCCCAGAGCGCCGCGAGGGGGCCGATGTGGCTCCCCGGCAGCCACATCGGCCCCCCTCGGCGCGCATCCGGGGCGTCGCATAGGGTCCGGCGCGCCCGTGCGCCCCTGGTTCGCCATCTTCGCCGGCGGGGTCGCCGGGGCGCTCGCGCGCTCCGGGCTGGCCGAGGCCATCCCCCCGGCGGCGGGCCAGTGGCCGTGGGCGACGTTCGCGGCCAACACGCTCGGCTGCCTCTTGCTCGGCGCGGTGCTGATCGCCACCTCGCCCGGGAGCGGGCGGCGCAGCCTGCTCGGCCCCGGCCTGTGCGGCGCGCTGACGACCTTCTCGACCTTCCAGCTCGAGCTCGTCGAGCTCCTGCGCGACGGGGACGGGGCCTTGGCGCTCGCGTTCGCGGTGGCGAGCCTGGCCGCGGGGCTCGTCGCCGTGGAGGCGGGGCGCCGCCTCGCGGGTGCCCGGACCCCCGCCTCGCCGGCCGAGGAGCCCGAGCGGTGAGCGTCCTGCTCTGGGCCGGGGTGGGGCTGCTCGGCGGACTCGGCGCGGTCGCGCGCGTGGCCCTGACGCGGGTCGGCGGCGGCTCCGTCGGGGGCACGCTGTGGGTGAACCTGGGGGGGACCCTCGCCCTCGGACTGCTCGCGGGGGCCGGCGTCGACGGGGACGCACTGCTTCTGGCCGGCGGCGGCCTCCTCGGATCGCTGACGACGTTCTCCACTTGGCTGGCCGAGGCGCACGAGCGGCGCTCGTGGCCGCTGCTGGCGGGCGCGCTCCTGCTCGGCCTCGGCGCGGCGGCGCTCGGCCGGATGGTCGGCGCGGTGTTGTAGCGGGCACCCCTCGAGCGCCCCGACACCGAGCTCGAGCACGCCGTCGAGGAGCTTCGCGGACCCGGACGGCAACGCGCTGCAGCTCTACACGCCCCCGCAGTAGGCAGCGCTGTCAGCGGTCCTGCGGGATGACCTCGATGCGGCGGTCGGGCCCCATCGCCAGGGCGAGGTCCCCCGACAGCAGCGCGAGCAGCTCGTCGCCGATGATCTCGCGCCGCCAGCCCTGGAGCGTGCGCACCTCCGGGAGCGGGCGGCGGTCGCGCACGGCGGTGACGATGCGCTGCAGGTCGGCCCGGGCGGCCATCAGCTCGTAGGCGAGGTCGCTCTGCAGCGCCCGGGTCCGCACGAGCGCCTCGGCCAGGGCGATCAGCGGTGCGTCCTCGGGCTCCGGATGGGCGGGCCGCTCGCTGTCCATCTCGATCGGCGGCAGCTCGCGACCGCGCGCGACCGCCTCGACGATCTCCTTGCCGCGGCGGCGCAGCGTGCCCTCGTGCAGGCCGCGGATCTGCGTGAGGCGCTCGACCGACTTCGGGCGGCGCTTGGCGATCTCCACCAGCGCGGCGTCCTGCAGCACGGTCGAGATGGGCTTGTCGGCGCTCTGCGCGGCGCCCTCGCGCCAGACCACGAGCTCCCGCGCGACGGCGCGCGCGGCCGGGTCCATGCCGCCGACGCGGGGCAGCTTGGCCAGCAGGACGTCCGGATCCCGGTCGTCGTTGATGTCCTCGAGGAAGCGGCACTCCTCCAGCGCCCACTGCAGGCGGCCCATCCCGTCGAGTCGCTCCTGGAGCAGCGACGAGAGCTGCAGGATGTGCAGCACGTCCTCGCGCGCGTACTCGACCTGCTCCGGGCTGAGGGGGCGCGCGTCCCACTTCGTGAAGCTCGCGGACTTGCCCAGGCGGACCCCGAGCAACTCGCCGAGCAGCGCCTCGTAGCCGAGCTGGGCGCGCAGGCCGGCGAACCCGGCGGCAACCTGCGTGTCGAAGATGTTCGTCAGCGTGGTACCCCAGACCCGGCGCAGCAGCGCGACGTCCTGGCGGCCGGCGTGCAGGACGATCTCCACGGCCGGGTCGGCGAGGACCTCGGCGAGCGGCTCGTGGTCGAAGCCCCCGGGGGTCAGGGGGTCGAGCACCGTGACCTCGGACTGGCCGTCCTGGTCCAGCACGACCACCTGCACGAGGCACAGGAGCGGCCGGTAGCGACCTTCGCCCATGAACTCGGTGTCGATGCCGAGCCGCCCGGTCTCCCGGGCGCGCGCGGCGA
>JBBQZE010000235.1:0-4483 GCA_038207985.1 Solirubrobacterales bacterium | reverse complement strand
GAGGAGGCGGAGGGCCAGGGCGGGCAAGCGCGCCATTCTGCGCCCTCGCGGGCCTCGGTGCGTCGCGACGGGCGGCGGGGACCGGGGCCGTCCGCCGCGCCGCGCTCCTATCGTGGCCCGCCGTGCCCCGCGCCCTCACGCTGCTCCTCGCCTCCTGCACCCTCGTCCTCGCCGCGTGCGGGAGCGACTCCGTGAGCTCGGGCGCGCAGGCCCCGCCCGACGGCGGCACCCCGACGGCCTCCGCCCAGCGCACCGCGCCGCAAGCCACGGGGAGCGGCGCCTGCACGCCCAAGGAGGAGGACACGGGCGGGAAGAAGCTCGGCTGCCCGACCCCGTCGCTGCCGGCCTCCGGGGACGCGGTGGTCACGCTCGCGACCTCCGAGGGCTCCTTTGCGATCACGCTCGACGCCAAGCGCGCGCCGCTGACGGCGAACTCCGTCGCCTACCTCGTGCGCAAGCGATTCTTCGACGGGCTCGACTTCCACCGGGTCGTGCCCGATTTCGTCATCCAGGGCGGTGACCCGGTCGGCAACGGCACGGGCGGCCCGGGCTATCAGGTCGTCGAGGCGCCGCCGGCCACCCAGCGCTACACCCGCGGGGTCGTCGCGATGGCGAAGGGCGGCACGGACGCACCTGGCGCGTCGGGCTCCCAGTTCTTCGTCGTCACCGCCGCCGACGTCGGGCTCCCGGCCGAGTACGCCCTGGTGGGCCGCGTGACCGAGGGCATGGGGGTCGTTGACCGGATCTCCGCGCTCGGCGAGGGCGACGGCCCGCCGCGCAAGCGGGTGACGATCACCAAGGCGACGCTGGGTTAGAACAGGGTCGGCTCCGCTTCGGGCTCCGGGGGGTCGAGGCAGTCCGGGGCGTCGTGGCGGGCGTCGTTGACCTTCCGGGACACCTCGCGCAACGCGGTTTCCGAAGCTGGGAGCCCGGTGAAGAGCTCGCGCAGCAGCCCCTCCGGGGTGGCGGGATCGAGCCAGGCCTCCTCCGCTGCCGCGGGCAGGATCACCGGCATGCGGTCGTGCAGGACGCCGATGGCGTCGTTGGCCGCGGTGGTGACGATGGAGCAGGTGCGCAGGACCTCGTCCCCCGGCCCGTGCCAGGTCGACCACAGCCCGGCGAACGCGAACGGCTCTCGGTCGGCGCGAGTGATGTGGAACGGGTGGCGGCCGGCCCGGCCGCGGCGCTCCCACTCGTAGAACCCGTCGGCCAGCACCAGGCAGCGGCGCCGGGCGAACGCGTCGCGGAACGCGGGCTTCTCGGCCACGGTCTCGCTGCGGGCGTTGATCATCTTCGCCCCGATCGACGCGTCCTTGGCCCAGTGCGGCACGAGGCCCCAGCGCAGCAGCTCGCCCCGCGCCTGGCCCTCCCGGCTGGTCGTCACGCACGCGACGGGATCCGTCGGCGCGACGTTGAAGCGCTGGCGCAGCTCGACGGACTCCCCGAGGCCGGGGAAGCGCCTGCGCAGGCGGGACTCGCTCCACTCGCCGGGCGCCGGGCCCGTGAGCGCGTAGCGCCCGCACACGGCTAGTGACCCGCCACTACTTGCGGGCGGGCGGCCCGCCCGGGCTGCGGGCGGCGACCGCCTTCGCCTGCCGTCGCCGGCCGAACAGGGCGGCGATGCCGAGCAGGGCGATGATGAGAACGATGCCGAAGATGATCGCGGTGCCGGTGCCCGTGCCGCCGAAGGGAAGCGCGATCAGCTCGACGAGGAGGAAGCCGATGAGCGCGAGCAGCACGACGATGCCCAGGATGAGCGCGAACCCGCGCACCTTCTTGGCGGTCGACGCGCCCTCCGACGGCGCCAGGAGGCCCATGAGGCGCAGGAGGAAGAGCTGGCGGGACGAGGGCGCCTGCTGGCCCAGGCGCTCGACGGCGGCCTTCAGGTCATCGGGCCGGCGCTCTGCGAGCGCGAGCGACGCGTCGGCCATCCGGCGGATCTGCATGCGCTCCTGGGGGCGGGCCGCGGCGAGGGCGCGCCGGAAGTACTCGCGGGAGGCCTTCGCGTCGTAGCGCTCGGCGGCGCGGGCGCCGAGGATCGCCAGCGCGGCCGCCTTGAGCCTGGTCTCGCGCTGGAGCTCCTCGTCCGAGCGCGTCTCGAGCGCCTGCATCTGGGCGATGGGGGACTTCTGCTCCAACCGGACCTGCCGCTGCTTGGCCATGTGCGGCCAATCTAGCGCCGGGGCGCCGGGACCGGGAGCCCCGCCGGTGGCGGCCGCGAGGTGGCATCCTGCCCCGCATGCGCCACGCCCTCCTGGCCGTCCTCGTCGCCGCGCTGCTGCTCCCCGCGGGCGCCCGGGCGCAGTCCGACCCGTTCCAGCCACTCGACGCGGCGCCGACGCAGACGCAGGCCCCCGCTCCCGCGCAGAGCTCGTCGGGCGGCGGCATCTCCTCGCTGCAGCAGACGCTCGTGATCCTCGCGGGCGTGGTGTTCGTCGTCGGCATCGGCATCGCGATCACCCGCGATGCACGCGCGCAAGCCCCGGTGACCGACCGCGAGCTCCGCGAGGCCGAGGAGCCCGACCGCCAGCGGCCGCGGGCCGACCCCCGCGCGAAAGCCGCCGCCAAGCGTGCGCGGCAGGCGCGCAAGCGCAACCGTCCCGTCCGGAAGTAGCCCCGCGGGGGCCGCCCCGCGCCCGGTGGGCGTGCTGCACGACACGGTGCGGAGGTGTGACCTGGGAAGGACCTCGGAGTAGGTCGTCCGAACGTGGTCACAGGATGGTGACCACAGCGCGCCCGCGCCGGCCCACCCTCCCGTGACCGCCATGGCCTCCCTCCCGTCGCCCGCCCCAGTCGTCGCTCCGACGCCGGCGCACCTGCGCCGCCTGCGGGTCACGCTCGCCGACGGTGCCACCACGACGGTCCACGTCGCGCTGCACCCGTTGGCCACGACAGACGTCCGTGTCGTGCGCCTGCGCCGGCCGCAGCCCCTCGCGACGTGGTGCGCGCGCAACGACGCACCCGAAGCGCTGGTGGGCGGCTTCTACGAGCGCCCGCACTGGTCGCCGCTCGGCGAGCTCCGCACGCGCGGCGTCGCGCGGCGCCACACGCCCTTCGACGCGCCATGGGGCGCCGTGCGCGCCTGCCTCCACGTCGACGGCGCAGGCGTGCGCATCGCGCGTCGCGACCAGCTGCCCGCGCAGCCGCGCGGCGACCTGCTGCAGGCCGGTCCGCTGCTCGTGCGCGACGGCGCAGCCGTCACGGGCGACGAGGAGGGCTTCTCCGCCGGCGCCCGCCAGTTCGATTCGGACATCACGGCCGGGCGCCACCCGCGGGCGGCCCTCGGGGTGGCCCAGGACGCGCTGATCGCGCTGGTCTGCGACGGCCGGGCGGACGGCGAAGCGGGGCTGCGGCTCGACGAGCTGGCCGATGTCCTCGTCGCCCTCGGGGCCCACCAGGCCCTGAACCTGGACGGCGGCGGCTCCTCCTCGCTGGTCAGCGGTGGGGAGCTGCGCAACGTGCCGCGCGAGAAGCACGGCGTCGAGCTCCCCGGGGGTCGCGCGATCGCCACGGCGGTGCTCTTCCGGCCCCGCTGACGCCCGTTCGTCGGCGGTGTCGGCCGACGAGCTGGTGTTACCGTGTGAACGGACGCCTGCCGGTCGGCGGCGGCACGGGAGGGGTGGGGCATGCGGGTGGTCAGTGGGGTGATGTTCTTTCCCCGCGGAGGCTCGGCGCACGTCGCGCGGGCGCTCGGCAGGGGACTCGAGGCGCTCGGGCACGACGTCGCGATCGTCAGCGGGTCGCTTCCGGGCGGACACGGCGACGCCCGCGCGTTCTACGCCGGCCTGGACGTGCACCCGGTCGACTTCACGGCGGGCGACGCGCCCATGCACCCGAGCTACGAGGACCGGCCCGGCGCGGTCGACGGGTGCTTCGCGATGGTCGGTCCGGAGGCCTACGAGGCCCACGTCGCCGCCTGGGCCCACGCGCTGGACGCCGTGGGCGCCGCCGGGGCCGACGTCCTCCACCTCCACCACCTGACGCCGATCCACGAGGCCGCCCGCCGCGTGGCGCCCGACGTGCCGGTCGTCGGGCACCTCCACGGCACCGAACTGCTGATGCTCGAGCGCATCGCCGCGGGGGCACCCGCCCACTGGCGCCACGCGGACGCCTGGGCCCGGCGGATGCGGCGCTGGGCGCAGGGCTGTGAGCGCATGCTGCTGCTGGCCGAGGGCCAGCGCGAGCGCGCGCAGGCGCTGCTCGGCCTCGATCCCGAACGCTGCGTGGTGGTGCCGAACGGCTTCGACCCCGAGGCCTTCGCCCCCGCGGACATCGACCGCGAGCGCTTCTGGCGCCACCACCTGGTCGACGCCCCCCGGGGCTGGCGCCCGGGCGCCGGCGAGGGCAGCGTGGCCTACGGCCCCGGCGACCTGACCGGGCTGCTCGACGGCCCGGTGCTCGTCGCCTGCGGGCGCTTCACCGAGGTCAAGCGCGTGGGGCTGCTCATTGAGGCGTGGGCCGAGGCGCAGCGCGACCCCCGCCG
>JBBQZE010000234.1:0-4501 GCA_038207985.1 Solirubrobacterales bacterium | reverse complement strand
GCCTTCACCCCGAACGTCGCTTCGTCTCGCATCGTCAGAGCATCGTAGCCAGGGCTGTTCGGAGGAATAGATCAAGACCGCGGGGTCGCAAGCTCCCCCGCGCGTTTCGACTGACGACGTTACTTCAGGCGGAACGCCTTGATGCGATCGGCGTACTGCGCGGCGTCGCGGGCGTAGACGCCGTAGGCCAGCGCCTGGATCAGGCTGAGCAGCGCCGTGTGCGAGCGCACGTAGGCCGGCGAGTTCGACGAGTAGTAGAGCCGCGTCTGCGCGAGCTTGGCCACCTCGGAGAGCGTGGCGTCGGTGATCGCCACCGTGCGGGCCTTGCGATGGCGGGCGAGCTTCATCGCGCGGACGACCAGCGGGTGCGGGCGCCCGGCGCTGAGGCCGATCACCAGCGTCTGGTCATCAATGCGGTTCAGGCGCTGGAGGGCCTCCTGCGACGGGCTGGCGACGATCTCCGCGCGAAGGTCGAGCAGCATCAGCAGGTGGCGCAGGTAGGACGCGAAGAAGGCCATCTGGTCCGTGCCGGCGATGAGCACGCGATCGGCGGACGCGATCGCCTCGATGGTCGCCTCGATGTCCGAGCGCGACGCCTTGCGGGCGGTCTCCTCCACGTTGACGTGGTCGGCGGCGATCGCGGTCTCGAACTCGTTCTGGTCGAGCGAGAACAACGGCTCGATCACCGCAGGCCGCGGGCCAGAGGTGCCGGACCCGCCTGTCCCGCGCTCGTGCTTGCGCCGGTACTCCTCGCGGGCGGAGCCCTGCAGCTCGGGAAAGCCCTCGAAGCCGAGCGCCTGCGAAAAGCGCACGACGGTCGAGCTCGAGGTGTTGGCGCGACGCGCCAGCTCCTCCGCGGTCTGGAAGGCCACCTCGTCGAGGTGGTCGACGATGTACTGCGCGACGTCCTTCTGGGATCGCGAGAACTCGTCGAACCTCGCCTGGATGTACGCGCTGAGCGTCTGGTGCCCGTGCGTCTCGTGGGCGGTCGGCACGGTGGCGATGGCGGTTGCGTCGTTCCTCTTCATGGGCACGCGGGTCTTTCGACGCCGCTGCGCGCTTGTCCTCCCCGACCGCCGGCCGACCGGCCCGAGGAGGAGAAGGACGAGGAGCCACGCCGCCTCAGGCCCGGCGGAAGGCGACGCGCGCGGAGACCCCCCGGTTGCCCGCCGGGTCGATCACCACGACGCGCACGACGTAACGCCCGCGGCGCAGGTGGCGTGGCAGGGCGATGCGGTTGGCCCCGGCCCGGCCCGCCACCCGCACGCGCCGCAGGTGCCCGCGAGCGTCCACCCGGGACAGCTGCACGCGCCCCCGCTCGCTGAGCCGGAAGGTGACGGCGCCGTGGGCCACGCGCAGGCGGGTGACCCGCGGGGCGAGGCGGTCGCGGGTGACGGGAGCGGGCGGCGGCGCCGCGGCGGCCGACTCCCCGCCGGCGGGGCCCTCTGTCGCAGGGGGCGTGCCCGGTGGTGCGTGGGTGCCCGCCGACGAGCCGGGTGCCTGGCAGTCCGGGTCGGCGCCGTCGACTTTCCCGTCGAGGTCGTCGTCGGTTCCGTTGTCGCAGACCTCGGAGAGAGCAGGCCACCCGTCGCCTCCGCCCCCTCCGCCGCCACCACCCGAGCCGCCGTTGCACGGCGCCTGCGCGAGCTCGTAGGCGCCCATGTCCCGGCGGGCGGTGCAGTCGCCGTCTCCGTCGAGCAGGCGGGAGGAGCCGTCGAGGTCGAGTCCGGCGGCGGTGGCCGGATCGCCCCGGTCGATCAGGGGGGAGGCGGCCTGCAGGTGGAGGTCGTCGGCGGCGACGAACTGCGGGTCGGCGCCCGAGTTCGTCGCGCCGAGCTGGTGGGAGGCCGGCGTCAGCGCCACGGCGCCCGTGCCGTTCTGGGTGACCGCGTCGTTCGCGGCGGGGTCATAGCCCGACCAGGCGAGGTCGATCGACGCGGCGCCCGTGCTGCCCCCGCTGGTGAACGCGCTCCGGGTGGTCCCGAAGCCCCGAAGGATCGAGTTGGTCACCCGTACGGAGGACGCGTGGGCGAAGAGCACCGAGGCGCAGACGGCGGCGTCGGTGCCGGCGGCGTCGGTGACGGCGGTCACGCCGTCGACGTCGAGTTCCCCGTCGGAGCCTGGCTGGTCGAGGGACGAGAGCGCGCAGCCCGTCGTCGAGGTGACCATCTGCACGATGCTGCTCTCCAGGCTCGTCGTCGATCCGGCGTTGGCGATGCCCGTGGAGGCCGCGGTGACGCGAACGCGGGCGAGCGTCGTGCTGAGGGCAGCGGAGTTGATGGCGACTCCCGTCCGGCCGGCCAGCGCCGCGTCGGTGACCGAGGCGCCGGGACCGCCGATCACCACCGCGTTCTGATTGGCGCTCGCCTCCGGCGCAAGCTCGACCGTCCCTTCCGCGAAGGAAGCGCCGGCCGACAGCCACACGGCGTTGAACGCGTTGGGCTCGGAGCCGGTCGCGACGACCTTGACGTGGTCGGCCTGGGCCCCGAGCAGGTCGAGCTGGGCGGTCTGGCCCGCCGGGACGTCGTCGGCGATCACGATCTCGAGGCCGCTCACCGACGAGCCGGCGGCGCCGCGCAGCCGCAGCACCCGGGCGGCGCCCGCGGGCGTCGTCAGGGTGGTCCGGCCGGCGCCCGTGTTCCCCGCGCCGACGATCTGCACGGCGCCGGAGGACAGGGCGTAGCTGAAGCCTGCGGAGGTCGGGGCGATGAACGTCCCGGCGGCGAGATGGACGACGTCCGCGTCGCTCGCGTCGTCGGCCAGCGCCAGGGCGGACTGCAGGTCGGGCTCCACGGTGCCGGGGCCCGGGCAAGCGGCGGCGGTCGGGACGCAGAACTGCGTGGCCGATGCGGCGGCCGGCAGGGCGCCAATCGCAACGAGGGACGCAAGGGTGACGAGGACGCGAGGGGTGCGCATGCCGCCAAGCTGCCAGCCGCGGTGCCGTCCGTCAGTGTCGTTTCCGTCTCATCTCCGGGAAAACAGTCCAAGTGTCGAGCCGCGGAGTCGCCCCTGCAGGGCTCGCGAGCAGCGGTCGATGGGCCCGGATGTCCCTGCCGCCCGCCATGCGCTCGGTCCTCGCGCTCGTGGCTTGCGCGATCGCGGCCGGAGCGCTTCCCGCCACGGTGCGGCGCGGCGCGGCCACGTCCGCCGCCGGCCCGCGCTTCGCGCAGCCGACGCCGGCGTCGCGGACGCAGGGCCTGCGCTTCGAGGGCGTCGCGCCCGGCGACGAGCGCGTCGTGCTCACGGCGGTCGCGGGCGCCCGGCCAGAGGCGCGCCGTCTGCTCGACGCGGTGACAGGACTCGTCACGGTCCGCGTGGGCCCTGCGGGCGCGACCGCCGCGGGGTACACCCAGACCACACCGACGGGGTACGACGTGCAGCTCGACCTCGGCCTGGTGAGCCAGGCCCTCGGCAGCCGCGGCATCGACCGGCTCGTGCTGCACGAGCTCGGCCACGTCGTCCGTTTCGCGCTCGTGGACCCGGCACTCCTGCGCACCCTCGACGCCGGCATCCCGCACGGCTACGGGTGCGAGGACGGGACGACAGGCGCCTGCGCCAAGCCTGAGGAGCGGTTTGCCGAGAGCTTCTCGAAGTGGGCGATGGGCGACATCGGCGTGAACCTGGACATCGGCTACAAAGTGCTCCCGCCGTCCTACGGCCTCGAGGCCTGGGCCGCGCCGCTCACGCGGCTGTCCCCCTGACCACCCCTACCGCCCGAGGTCGTCCTCGTGCTCCTTGTCGGCCTCGCCGTACAGGTCGTCGTCGGGGACCGACTCAGCCTCGTCGCCGAGCCCGCCCGCGTCGTTGATGATCTTCGTGGTGCCGTGCTCGTCGCCGTGGCTGGCGTGCTCGACGAGGGCGTCCTCGGCCATCTCGAAGCCCTCGGACTCACCACCCCCCGCCTCGTAGACCGGGGCCATGGCCGGGTCGTCGGGGTCGTCGAACTTGCAGAACGTGCGCATGGTCCCGACCCTACCCGCGCCCGCTGCTCGGCTAGCCTCGTCGCGTGGTGACCCGGTCCGACCCGTCGATGTGGGACCGCGCCGCCCGCGGGTACGCGCGGCAGGAACACCTCGAGGCACAGTCGGTCGAGCGCGCGCTGGACCTCGCCCGCCCCCGGGCGGGCGAGCGCCTGCTCGACGTCGCGACGGGCACCGGCGTCCTGCTGCGGGCGCTGGCACGCCGCCCGGACCGCCCGGCACACGTGGAGGGCGTCGACAGCTCCCATGGCATGCTCGCCCGGGTCGGCCCCCTGCCGGCGGGCTGGATGACCGGGCTGGCCGACGCCCGTCGACTTCCCCACGCCGACGGCAACACCGACGTCGTCACCGCCGCCTACGTCCTGCAGGTGCTCGGGGCGGCCGACCGCCGCGCCGTCCTGGCCGAGGTCCGGCGCGTCCTGCGGCCGGGCGGGAGGCTGGTGACGATCACCCCTTGGTCACCGCGCCGACCGGCCCGCGCGGTGCTCGCGGGGCTGGCCGCCCTCGCGCCGCGCACCCTC
>JBBQZE010000233.1:0-4537 GCA_038207985.1 Solirubrobacterales bacterium | reverse complement strand
GAGCTTGGCCGTGATCTTCCCGAGCTGGGTGTTGATCTGGCCGCCCATGAGGACGAGCGCGGCGATGCAGACGACGGCGATGAGCGCGAGGATCAGGCCGTACTCGACGAGGGCCTGGCCCTCCTCGCGGTCGTTCGTGCGGAGCTCCTCGACGTTGAGGAGCATCAGGCTGAACAGGGTGGCCACGCGGGCCGATGCGGTGCTGAGCATGTGGTGATTCCTCCGGGGTGTTGGGAGTCCCGGGTACACCCCGGGGGTCATTGGTGAAGCTAAGTCCGCATCGGCGCGTTGTCTGCGCTGCGAAAGTCCGGAATCGTCCTGGACCAGGGTCCAGGACGACCTACTCCACGAGGCGGTTTCCGCCCAGCACGATCTGGCGCCCGATGGCGTTGAAGATCGACGTGAGCTCGCCCGGTCCGGTGCGCTCGCTGTAGTGCGCCGCGTCGGTGGCCATCTGCTGCAGCGTGCTCCTGGCGTCGATCCCGGACTCGATGTACGCGGGCACGCCGGAGAGGTTGTCGGTGAAGCAGAGCTGCGCCGTCGTGGCGTTCAAGTCGTAGGCGATCGAGTAGACATCGATCCCCGCGGCCTTGGCGATCGCCGCCTGGCCGACCGCGTCGTGGCAGGGCCGGAGGTTGTTGCCGGGGCTCGGCGTGTACCAGCTGAACTGGGTGGTCGCGACGCCGGCGCTGGTGCGCACCATGGGCTGGGCGTTCCCCCCGCCGTCCCCTAGGTAGATGATCACCTGCTGGATGTCGGGACCCTTGCGCCCGCGGGTCACGAGCTCGTCCTTGGCGGCCTGGATGGCCGGGGCCATGGGGGTCCAGCCCTTCGACTTGAGGCAGTCGATGGTCGACACGAGCCGGCTGGCCGAGTCCAGGTTGCCGTCGGGCAGCTTGAAGTCGCTGGCCAGGGGCGCGAGCACCCACGAGTCGTGATCGGACGGGGTGCCGTCCATGAAGTCGCCGATGCTGCCCGCGAAGCGCCCTGCTCCCGAGTACGAGCTCGACGAGGTGTCGCAGGGGTAGTCGGCGCCGAGGTGGTCGAAGGGGGCGTTCGAGTCCCCGGACGACAGGGCGGCGAGGCCCACCCGGTCGTTGACCGGGTCGAAGAAGCCGAGCAGGCTCTTGATCGCCGCCTTGGCCTGGTTGAGGTCGTAGCAGTTGTTGTAGACGCCGTTCGAGTCTGCGCACATGGACCCCGACCGGTCCAGGACGACCATGACGTCGAACTTCCGGGTGCTGGTGTCGCACGGGCCGCACGCCGAGGCGCGCGCCCGGACGGTCCACTTGTCGATCCCGAAGATCTTCGCGAAGGTCGTCGGGACCTCGGCGGAGGCGGCGAGCGTGATCTTGTCGGGCTTCTCGCAGCCGGCCGCCATGCACCCGGTCGACAGGGTCTTCGTGATGGTGGAGGTGTCGCGCGTGGCCCAGTTGCGGTCGGCGTAGGTCTTGGCGTCATCGCCGGCGACGGCGACGTCGGGCAGCTTCTGCGAGCCCGCCAGGACGGCGAGGTCCACCGCCGCCTGGAGGCGGCGCTGGTGGAGCATCGTGTCCCCGAAGTCGATCGCGAACGCGGCGAAGCCGAGCAGTACGACGAGCATCAGCGCGACGAGCGGCAGCGCCTGTCCGTGCTCCCCGCGGCGGTCGGCGGCGGGCACCGCGGGCGCCGCCATCACTCGATCCTCGCGATCGACTCGGCGGTCATGGGGCCGTTCCAGACGACCAACCCCATGATGTCGAGCTTGTACGGGTAGGTGACCTTGACGGTGACGGACTGGTTGGCGGTCCAGGGCGCGTCCGGCGTGACGGTGATCGTCGTCTGCGAGTCGTCGACGACCGTGGTGTCGTCTGCGACGACCTTCCGAGCATCGGCGGTCCCCGCGTTGGTCGTCCGCGCGACCGCGATCCTGCGGGCCCCGTCGCGGGTGGCCGACGTCAGGTCGATATACGTGTAGAAGAGCATCCCGAACTGCGCGATCCCCAGCAGCAGCAGCAGCAAGATAGGGAGCACGAGCGCGAACTCCACGAGCGCTTGGCCGTCCTCGCCGTTCCTTCGGCGGCGACGGCGCAGGCAGGGCTTCGGACGGGACATGCGACCCTCATCGGCGGAATGGCCCGCGCCGGCGAGCGCCCCGGGTCCAGTCTTTCCCTGGACCTCAGGGTCCGCGGCGCTTCGGACCACCCGGGACCAGACGACGCGCTACCATCACAGCTCGACTCGCCCGGGGCGGGTCGTTTTTTCGCCCCGGCCCGTTTCGCCCATCCTCATCCTCGCCGACCGGGAGCCCACATGGCCCGCGGAGACGTGCGCATCGCAATCACCCTCGCCTGCGAGGACTGCAAGCGCCGCAATTACCAGACGAACAAGTCCAAGCGCAACAACCCGGATCGCATCGCCTTGCGGAAGTTCTGCAAGTGGTGCCGGGCGCAGACCAACCACCGCGAGACCCGCTAGCCCGGGTCCGCCCGCTCCATGGCCCGCAAGCGCTCCAGCGACTCGCACGACCCCATCCACCGGGACAACGTCCCCGGTGAGCTGGACCATGCCTCCGGGCAGGTCGACGAGTTCGAGGCCGGAATCGTCAGCGGCGCCGAGGGGGAGGAGGCCGACCCGGCCGCCGAGGCCGAACTCGCGCGCCAGGCCGACGCCGCCCTCCCGGCCGGCGTCGCGCCGGCTGCCGCGCCCGTCGCCACCAAGTCCGCCCGTGGTCCCGCCGCGTTCCCGGGCTTCCTGCGTGCCTCCTGGGCCGAGCTGCAGCGCGTGCAGTGGCCCGACCGCCGGCAAGTGGGGCAGGCCACGGGCGTCGTGCTCGGGTTCGTCATCATCGCCGGCGCCTACCTCGGCCTCGCCGACGCGTTCGCACAGCGCCTCGTCGACGCCATCCTCTAGGAGTCACATGTTCCGCTGGTACGTCGTCAACACCTACTCCGGGCACGAGAACAAGGTCAAGAACAACATCGAGCACCGCGTGACCTCGCTCGGCCAGAAGCGCCACCTCCGCCAGATCGTCGTCCCCACCGAGACGGTCACGGAGATCAAGGACGGCCAGAAGGAGTCCAAGGAGAAGCGGACCATGCCGGGCTACGTGCTCGTGAACATGGAGCTCAACGAGGAGTCCTGGTCCCTGGTGAAGAACACGCCGGGGGTCACCGGGTTCGTCGGCGCCTCCAACGAGCCCGTGCCGCTCACCCAGCCCGAGGTCGACCGCCTGCTGCACCGCGAGGTCGCGCAGAAGGTCGCCACGAAGGCGCAGTTCAACATCGGCGAGTCGGTCAAGGTCGTGTCGGGGCCCCTGTCGGACTTCTCCGGCGAGATCTCCGAGATCAACCAGGACGCGGCGAAGCTCAAGGTGCTTGTGTCAATCTTCGGCCGCGAGACCCCGGTCGAGGTTGGCTTCGACCAAGTCAAGAAGATCTGAGAAGAAGAATGGCGAAGAAGGTCCTCACCACCATCAAGCTGCAGTCCCTCGGCGGCCAGGCCACCCCGGCCCCGCCGGTCGGCCCTGCGCTCGGTCAGCACGGCATCAACATCATGGAGTTCTGCAAGGCGTTCAACGCCCAGACCCAGGGTGACGCCGGCACCGTCATCCCCGTCGTGATCACGGTCTACGAGGACCGCTCGTTCACGTTCGTGACCAAGACGCCGCCCGCGGCCGTGCTCATCAAGCAGGCCATCGGGCTGGAGAAGGGCTCCGCGGAGCCCCACACCACGAAGGTCGGCAAGATCACGCAGGCGCAGATCCGCGCGATCGCCGAGAAGAAGCTCAACGACTTGAACGCAAACGACGTCGACCAGGCCGCGAAGATCATCGCCGGCACCGCCCGCTCCATGGGCGTCACGGTCGAGGGCTAGGACACGACATGGCCAGCAAGCACGGCAAGAAGTTCATCAGCGCGCGTGATCGCGTGGACCGCGAGCGCGAGTACGAGCCCGCCGAGGCCCTCGGCCTCGTCAAGTCGCTCAAGAGCGCGTCGTTCAACGAGTCCGTCGAGATCCACGTACGCACGGGCCTGAACGTCCGCCACGCCGACGAGCAGCTGCGCGGCACCATCGCGCTGCCGAACGGGCTGGGCAAGGAGGTCAAGGTCGCCGTGTTCGCGCAGGGGGCCAAGGCCGCCGAGGCCGAGGCCGCCGGCGCGGACGTCGTCGGCGCCGAGGACCTCGCCAAGCGCGTCGAGGAGGGCTTCACCGACTTCGACATCGCGATCGCGACGCCCGACCTCATGCCGCTCGTCGGCCGCCTGGGCCGCGTTCTCGGCCCGCAGGGCAAGATGCCGAACCCCAAGGTCGGCACCGTGACCATGGACGTGACCAAGGCGGTCACCGAGTCCAAGGCCGGCAAGGTCGAGTACCGCACCGACCGCACCGCGATCGTGCACCTCGTCATCGGCAAGACGAGCTTCGACGAGCAGGCGCTGCTGGAGAACTACGCCGCGGTGATCGACGAGCTGATCAAGGCCAAGCCTTCCGCCGCCAAGGGGAAGTACATCCGCACGATCACGCTCGCGTCGACCATGGGCCCCGGCATCAAGGT
>JBBQZE010000232.1:0-4590 GCA_038207985.1 Solirubrobacterales bacterium | reverse complement strand
GGAACTCGAGGCCGTCGCCGAGCAGCGGGTTCGTCCCGACGTGCCGTGCGTAGAGGACCCGCACGACCAACGCGACGCCGGCGATGAGGGCCACCACCCCCTGCCACGCACGCTCGCTCATCGCAGGACCACGCGGGCCTGGGCGACGCGCTGGCCGACGCTGACGAGCACGAGGGCGCAGAAGGTCCACGCCACCCACTCCGCGCTGCCGGGCACCAGGCAGAACGCGACGTAGGCGAGGATCGTCTCGGTGCCCTCGGTGAGCGCGGCCGTGAAGCGCAGGCTGCGCTCGTCGCCGAGCGCCAGCCGGCGCTTCTCGATCAGGGACGCGAACGAGAGCAGCGCGATGTTGTTCAGCAGGTAGGCGACCAGGAGCGCGCAGCACGCGACCCGCGCGCGCGGCTCGGCGACGGCCACACCCAGGACGAAGCCGCCGTAGACGACGAAGTCCGCCAAGAAGTCGAGCATCCCGCCGAGGTCGGTCGCGCCACGGCGGCGGGCGAGGGGGCCGTCGAGGCCGTCGAGGACGCGGTTGACCAGCCACAGCGCGAGCGCGACGGGCCACGCCGCGAGGGCAGCGGCCACGCAGGCGGCCACCCCGACCGCAAGGCCGACGGCCGTGACGGCGCCCGGACGCACGCCGCGCGCGTCGAGCGCTCCCGCGGCGCGGTCGAGCGGGGCGGCCAGGCGGGCGCGGACGGCGGCGTCGAGCATCGGTGGCGGCGGAGCGGCGCCGCTCAGGCGACGACTTCGAGGCCCACGAGGTCGTCCGCGTGGTGCTCGGCCGGCCCCGTGGCGAGCACCGCGGAGAGCGCGGCGATCGCCACCGCGAGCTGCTTGAGGTCGGGCTCGCGCGTCGTCAGCTTCTGCAGCTGCATCCCGGGCCAGATCACCAGGCGCGCCCACGGCGCGGTCCGGTGCCGGGCCGTCGCCTTGATGAGCTCGAAGGAGAGCCCCGCGACCAACGGGACGCCGAGGATCCGCGTGGTCACCAGCAGCCACCACGCCGGCAGCCCCAACGGGGCGAAGACGAAGATCGCGACGACCATCACCACGAGCAGGAAGCTCGTGCCGCAGCGCGGGTGCAGCCGCGAGAAGCGCTGCGCGTGCTCCGGCGTCAGGTCGGTGCCGGCCTCGTGGCAGGCGATCGCCTTGTGCTCGGCGCCGTGGTACTCGAACAGCCGCCGGAGGTGGTCGAGGCGCGCGAGAACGGTCAGGTAGCCGACGAAGATCGCCGTGCGCAACGCGCCCTCAACCAGCCAGAACAGCGTCGCCGAGCCGAGCTGGTCGCGCACGAGGGACGTCAGCGTGACGGGCACGACGAAGAAGAGCCCGACCGCGAGGCCGATCCCGAGCACCAGCGAGAGCACCCACATGCCCGGCGAGAGCTCCTGGCCCTCCCCGCCCATGGTGGCGTCGATCGACAGCTGCAGCGCCCGGAAGCCGAGGCGCATCGACTCCCCCAGCGCGACGACGCCCCGGACGACCGGAAGGCGGAGCACGCGATGGCGCCGCAACACCGAGGTGAACCGGTGCTGCGTGACCTGGATCGGGCCTTCCGGCTCCTGGTCGCGCTCGAGGCCGCTGCCGCCGGTGGCGGCGAGCTGCTCGGGCGTGGGCGTCCGGACCGCGACGGCCCAGCTGCCCACGCCCCGCATCATCACGCCTTCGAGGACAGCCTGGCCGCCGACGGGGGCGTCGCGACCCACGTGGTGGGTCGGCTAGCCGTTCTTGCGCGCCGCGCGGCGCTTGAAGCGCTCCACGCGACCGCCGGTGTCGACGAGCTTCTGGCGACCCGTGTAGAACGGGTGGCAGTTCGAGCAGATCTCGACGTTGATCGTGCCCTGCGTCGAGCGGGTGGTGAACTGGTTGCCGCAGGTGCACGTGACCTGCGCCTCTTCGTACTTCGGGTGGATTTCAGTCTTCATGGCTGCGTCCACGATAGCGCCGAAGCGCCTGGGGCAGGGGTCCCCGGGACGCCGGCGGGCAGCGCTCAGCCGGCGACGCAGCGCTGCTCCAGCGCGTTGTCGTCCTCGTCCCGCTCGGCGACCACGCCGGCCCCGTCCACCGTGGCCCGCAGGGTCTGCCCGGGGCGGCACGCCGGGCCGAAGAACAGCACCGTCGTGGTCTGCCCGGCCCCCAGGCCCGGCAGGGACTGCGGCGTCAGCGCGACGCCGTCAACCCTCAGCTCGACGCGGAAGGGCCGCAGGACGGCCGACAGCCCGTCGTTGCGGACGTCGACGGCGTAGCTCGCCTGCCCGTCCGCGACGGCCGCCCCCGGCGTGATCCCCACGGGCGCGAGATCGGGGCGCCGCTCGGGTTCGCGACAGGCCGCGCTCCGGCGCTTGACCTCCTTGAGCAGCCTCCCTGAGGGCTTGTACCAGCGGAAGCGCACGGTGGCGCGGTAGAGGGCGGGAGCCGCGAGCCTCGTCACCCGCTTGTCGTAGACGAAGCCGGCCGCGCCCGGCGCGGAGCGCTCGTAGCGCCCCAGGGTGCGTGCGGCCACCCGCTTCCACGTCCTGCCGCTGCGCCGCTCGAGGTCGAACCGCATCGCGAGCACCGAGGAGCCCTCGACCGCGGCCATCGAGCCGCGGAAGGTCGCCGAGCGCGACGCCGCGTCGGCGCCGGTCACGCAGGCGGTGAGCTCGGCGCCGAGCTCGGGCACCTCCGGTGCCTGCGCGCGGGCGGCGCCGGGAGACGCGGCGGTGAGGGCGAGGACGGTGACGGTGAGGGCGATTCGGCGCATGGGGGCCCCGGTCGGAACCGGCGAGACCACCCATGGTTGCGGCCCCGGCGCAGGTTGTCGACTGCGCCGGGCCCGGGCTAGGTGAGCTGGTACAGCGGCCCGTCGCCGCCCTCGGGCGTCGTGAGGCGCCCGCCCTTGGCGGTGATCGCCCCGCACTGCACGCAGTTCGTGTAGTTGACGATCACGTCGACGTGGGCCTCGGGGGTCTCCTCCGTCGCCGCGGTCTGCTCGTCGGAGATCTCGTAGACCCCCGCCGGGCACATCCACTTCCACGACTCCGCGATCACGCGCGGGACGTCCTTCTGCACCCGGATGTGGTTCGGGGCGTCGTCGCGGGTCTGGTTGCCCGTGATGAAGACCGACGAGAGCTTGTCGAACGTGTACTTGCCGTCCGGCTTGGGGTAGCTGTCCTTCGAGTTGCCGATGAACATCGGCGTCTCGTCGGAGGCCTTCATCGAGATGCGGCCGGCGGGGAACTTCCCCTTGGTCGCGATCAGGACGTTGGTCAGCGGGCCGCCCTTGATGAGGCCCTTCTGCGCCAGCGGCTGGCGGGTGTTGCGGACCTCCCACAGCTCCTTGCCGACCAGCGACTCGTCGATGTCCTGCTCGTACTTCTCGAGGCTCGTCTCGCCGCGCTTGAGCGAGGAGTAGATGTTCTCCGCGGCGATCATGCCGGCCTTGATCGCGTAGTGCAGGCCCTTGAGCGCGGTCGTGTTGACCATCCCGCCCGAGTCCCCCACGAGCAGCGCGCCCGGCATCGAGAGCTTCGGCATCGACCAGTAGCCGCCGCCCGGCAGCGCCTTGGCGCCCCAGCCGACGCGCTCGCCGCCCTCGAGGATCTGGCGGACGAGCGGGTGGAGCTTGAACTCCTGCAGCAGGTCGTGGGCCGACGTCGTGGCGTCGGCGTAGTCGAGGTCGACCACGAAGCCGATGGAGACCAGGTCCTCGCCGGTCTTCTCGTTCTTCATGGGGTAGATCCACGAGCCGCCCGTGTGGTGGTACTTCGTGTTGAGCTTCAGGGGCCAGGGGCCGATCGTGTGGATCACCCGGTCCAGCGGCTTGGCGACCTTCCAGATCTCCTTGACGCCGAGCTCCCAGTTCTGGGGTTCGCGGCCGTCGGCGAGGTCGAACTCGCGGATGGCGGCGCCGGTCAGGTGCCCCCAGCAGCCCTCGGCGAGCACGGTCGTCTTGGCGGTGATGTCCGCGCCCGGCTCGAAGTTGCCGAGCTCCTCGCCCTGCTTGCCGCGACCCTTGTCGCCCGAGCGGATGCCCTGGACGCGCCCGTCGGTGACCAGCAGCTCGGTGGCGGCGGTCTCCGTGAGGATGTAGGCGCCGGCCTCCTCGGCTGCGGCGGCCATGTGGCGGCACAGCGCGGCGACGGAGATGACCTCGGCACCGTGGTTCTTGAACGGCGGCGGCGTGGGGATCCGCACCGAGGTCTTGGAGGAGGGCAGCATGTAGACGCCCTCCTTCTCGACCTCGCCGAACGCGAAGCCGGCCTTGCGCCAGTCCTCGCGGGTCATGTCCGGCAGCAGCTCCTCGAGCGGACCGGGCCGCATGACCGCGCCGGACAGGTTGTGCCCGCCGCAGGTCTTGGCCTTCTCGATGACCGCGACGGGGACCTCGCCGAGTCGCTCCATCGTCTCCGGGTCGTCGGCGAGGAGCTGCAGCAGGCGGGTGGCGCAGGCGAGGCCGGCGGTACCGCCGCCGACGATCGCCACGCCGACCTCGATGCGCTCGTCCTCGTCGTCGAGCGTGCGCTTGACGAACTCGTCCACCGGCGCCACCGGCGGCGGGAACGCGCTGGGCGCCACGGCCCGGTCGTGGCCGTGGCCGCTGCCGCC
>JBBQZE010000231.1:0-4636 GCA_038207985.1 Solirubrobacterales bacterium | reverse complement strand
AGGGCTTCGACGACCGCTTCCAGGCCGACGCCCCGGGAGGCCTTGACCAGCACCGTGTCGCCCGGCGCCAGCAGGCCGGGAACCAGCGCGGCGGCCTCGGCGGCCGACGCGGTGGCGTGGTCGCCGCGCATCGCGGCCGCGCGCGGCCCGACCGTGACCAGCAAGTCGACGCCCGCAGCGCGCGCCTGCTCGCCGGCGGCGCGGTGCAGCGCCTGCTCCTGCTCCCCGAGCTCGAGCATGTCCCCGAGGACGGCGACCCGCCGACCCGGTGCCGAGCGCTGCAGGTCGTCCAGGGCGGCGCGCATCGACATCGGGTTGGCGTTGTAGCAGTCCTCCACGACGGTGACGTCGCCCGCGAGGTGCCGGACCTGCCCGCGCATCGCGCTGAGGGCGACCTCAACGCGACCTCCCGGTTCGACCCCGACGGCCCGCGCGGCGGCCAGCGCCGCCTGGGCGTTCAGGCGCATGTGCGCCGAGACGAACGGCAGCTCGAGCCCGATGAGGTCGGCGTCGGTGACGTCCCCGCCGGGGCCGAACGTGACGGTGCGCACGTCCGCGCGCAGGTGCGGCGCGAGCAGCGCCTCGCCCGCCGGCAGCACCGCGGTGGCTCCCGGCGCCAGGCCGGCGAGCAGCTCCGCCTTCGCGGCGGCGACCGCTTCCACCGAGCCGAGCTGCTCGACGTGCACGGGGCCGACGTTCGTGATCACCCCGACGTCGGGCTCGGCGATGCGCGCGAGCTCGGCGATCTGCCCGGCGCCGCGCATGGCCATCTCCAGGACGAGCACCTCCGTGCCCTCCGGAGCGCCGAGCACCGTGAGCGGGAGGCCGATCTCGGTGTTCAGGTTCTGGTGGGTCGCCACGACCCGGCGGTGCGGCGCGAGCATCGCCGCCAGCACGTCCTTCGTCGAGGTCTTGCCGGTGGACCCGGTGATGCCGATCACCTGCGCCCCGAGGGCCCGGCGCCACGCGGTCGCGAGCTGCTGCAGCGCCGCGAGCGGGTCGTCCGCGGCGAGCACGGTCGCGCCCGCGGGCGCGACCGTCGCGGCGGCGTCCGCGTGCTCCGGCGCCACCAGGACGCCCCAGGCACCCTGGGCCAGCACGGCGGGCGCGAACGTGCCGCCGTCCACGCGCTCCCCGGGCAAGCCGGCGAAGAGGTCGCCGGGCCCGGCCTCCCGGGAGTCGATCACCACCCGCCCGGGCCCTTCGACGGCGGCGGCCGGGGGCGCGCCCGGCGCCGGGACGTCGCGGGCGCCCGCGGCGGCCGCGACGTCCGCGGCGGACCAGCGACGCATCAGGCGACCCCGAGGGCGCGGAGCGCGTCGCGGGCGACGGCCACGTCGTCGAAGGGCTCCTGTCGACCGCCGGCGAACTCCTGGCCCTGCTCATGGCCCTTGCCCGCCACGACGACGACGTCCCCGGGGCGGGCCGCGCCGACCGCTTGGGTGATCGCGTCGCGGCGGTCGACCGTCGCCGTCGCGCCGGGGCCCGCGCCGGCGAGGACCTCGGCCACGATCGCCTCGGGGTCCTCGGAGCGCGGGTTGTCGCTCGTGACCACGACCACGTCGGCGAGCGCGGCGGCCGCCGCGCCCATCCGCGGGCGCTTGCCGCGATCGCGGTCGCCCCCCGCCCCGAAGACCACGTGCACGCGTCCGTCGCCCGCGAGCTCCCGCGCCGCGCGCAGGACGTTCTCCAGACCGTCCGGCGTGTGTGCGTAGTCGACGAGCACCGCGAACGGCTGCCCCTCGTCCACGGGCTCGAAGCGCCCCGGCACCCGGCCCGCGGTGGGCAGCGCGCCGGCGATGGTGTCGTCCGCCACGCCGAGCACACGCGCCGCGGCGATCGCCCCGAGCGCGTTGAGGACGTTGAAACGCCCCGGGAGCCCGACGCGCAGCCGCCGGCCGTCCAGCGTGAAGTCCGAGCCGCTCAGCCCGAAGGAGACCTCCGTCGCCCGCAGCTGCGCCCCCTCGCCGAGACCGACGGTCACCGCGTCGGGGAAGGCCGCCACGAGCTCGCGCCCGTGCGCGTCGTCCACGTTCACGACCCGCGGGCCCTCGGCGGCTTCGAAGAGGCGTCGCTTGGCCGCGAAGTAGGCGTCCATGTCGTCGTGGAAGTCGAGGTGGTCCTGCGAGAGGTTCGTCCAGACCGCCACGGCCCAGTGGATGGCGTCGGCCCGGCGCAGCTCGAGGGCGTGCGAGGAGACCTCCATGACGCAGTGGGTGTCGCCCGCCTCGAGCATCGCCGCGAACGCGCGCTGCAGGTCGATCGCCTCGGGGGTCGTGCGCTGCGTGGGCTCCTCCACCCCACCCACCACGCTGGAGACCGTCCCGAGCAGGCCGGTGCGGTGGCCGCCCGCCTCCAGCAGCGCGCGGAGCAAGTAGGCGGTGGTGGTCTTGCCGTTGGTCCCCGTGATCCCGGCGGTCACGAGCCGTGCCGTCGGGTCGCCGTGCAGCGCCGCGGCCGCGGGCGCCATCGCCGCGCGCACATCGGCGACCAGCACCTGCGGCACCCCGGCGAGCCGGGGGTCGTCCAGCGGCCGTTGCACCACCAGCGCGCTGGCCCCGCGCTCGACGGCCGCCCCGGCGAAGTCGTGGCCGTCGCGCGTGAAGCCGGGCACGCAGAAGAACGCGGTTCCCGGTCCCACCAGGCGGTCGTCGAAGGCCAAGGCCGTGATGGGCACGGCGGGCTGCGCCGGCCCGAAGAGCTCGCGCAGGGTCATGGCGGGCGAGTCTACGGCGCGCCCCGGCGCGCCCCGGCGCGGCTCCGGCGTTCTCAGCGGGGCGCGATCTTCAGGTAGGGCAGCGCGAACGAGGCGATCTTCCCGAACGCCGGCGCCGCGACCTGACCGCCGTAGATCTGCCCCTGCGGCTCGTCGACCATCACCGACACCAGCAGCCGCGGGTCCTTGGCCGGGGCGAAGCCGACGAAGGAGGCGACGTAGCGCGACGTGGAGTACGCGCCGACCTTGGTGTCGAACTTGTTCGCCGTGCCGGTCTTGCCCGCCAGGGTGTAGCCGGGGATGGAGACCTCGCTCGCGGTGCCGCCGGCGGCGAAGACGCCCTCGAGCATCTCGCGCAGGTCCTTGGCCGTCTGGCGCGAGACGACGCGCTTGCCCTTCGGCATCGGGACCGGCACGCCGCCCACGGCCTTGACGATGCGCGCCGGGCGCAGCACGCCGCCGTTGGCCAGCGCCGCGTAGGCCGTCGAGATCTGCATCTGGGTCACGAGCTGGCCCTGGCCGATCGGCAGGTTGCCCATGGTGGAGCCGGAGTACTTCGAGACGGGGAGCAGCAGGCCGCGCTCCTCGCCGGGGAGGTCGACGCCGGTCCGGGAGCCGAAGCCGAAGCGCCGCGCCCAGGCGTCGAAGCGGACCTTGCCCATCTCCGCACCGATGGTGATGGCGCCGACGTTCGACGACTTGGCGAGGATCTGGCGGGTCGTCATGACCTCGGTCCCGCGGGCCTCGGCGTCGTGGATCGTCCGGTCGGCGACCAGGATCTGCGGCTGCAGCGTGAACGACTGGTCGGGGGTGACCGTGTGGTCCTGCAGGGCGCCCGCGATCGTGAAGGCCTTGAAGGTCGAGCCGGGCTCGTAGGTGAAGTTCGTGGCGAGGTTGCGCTGCGCGGCCGCCGGCGCGCCCTGCGGGCGGTTCGCGTCGACCTGCGGCCAGTTCGCCATCGCGAGCACCTCGTTGGTGCGCGGGTCGAGCACCACCGCGCTGGCGTGCTGGGGTGCGTACTTCGCGCCGAGTTCGTGCAGCACCGTCTCGGTGCGGTCCTGGATCTGCGCGTCGAGGGTGAGCGTGATGTCCTGCCCGGGGCGCCCGGTCTTGACGTCGCGGACGCCGATGGTGGTCCCGAGCGCGTCCCGGACCGAGCGCCGCAGCCCGGACGTGCCTGTGAGCTGGCCGTCGCGGGAGAGCTCGATGCCGCTCAGGCCCTGGTCGTCGGTGCCCACGAGGCCGAGGACCTGCGCGGCCAGCCAGCGCCGCGGATACTGGCGGTTCTCCGAGGGCGAGAGCGCTATCCCGGCGATGTGCAGGCGGCGGACCTTCTCGGCCCGCGGCGCCGGGACGCCGCGCTTGAGGTACACGAAGCCCGTGTCACGGCGCGCGATCGCCGTCGTCAGCGCCGGGACGGGGCGTCCCAGCAGCGGCGCGAGGCGCTCGGCGGCGCGAACCGGGTCCTTCACGAGGTACGGCGTGACCGAGATGTCGCTGGCGGGCTCGGAGACCGCGAGCTCCTCGCCGCGGCGGTCGAGGATCGAGCCGCGCGCGGGCGGCACCACCTCGGTGGCGACCTGCTGCACGTTGGCCGCGCGCGCGAGGTTCCCGCCCTTGATGGTGCCGAGGTACAGCGCCCGGGCGAAGGCGAAGGACAGCAGGCCGAGGAAGACCGCGAACAGCAGGCCGATCCGGCGGTCGACCAGGTGCACGGCTCAGCCCTTCGGGGCGGCGAGGCCGCCCGTGGTCGCCGGGACCACGGTTCTCGCGGTCGCCGTGACCTGGGCGGCGGGCGCCGGGACCGCGGGGGCGGCGGTGGGCACAGGCGCGGCGATGGGCGGCGGCACGGCCGTGTCCTGCGGGGCGCCGCTGGTGAGCGCAGCGCCAGAGGCCCGCGTCGCCGCGGTCACGGCGCCC
>JBBQZE010000230.1:0-4651 GCA_038207985.1 Solirubrobacterales bacterium | reverse complement strand
CGGCTCGGCGGCGCGGAGGCCGAGCAGGCGGCGGTAGAGGGACAGCATCGAGTCCGGATCGCCGGCCTGCACGGCGGCGTTGACGCGGTCGGCGTCCGGGGTGATCGGCAGCCACGGCTCGCCGGTGGTGAAGCCGGCGCCCGGGCCTGGCGTCCAAGGGATCGGTGCGCGTTCGGGGTCGCGGCCGTCGACGTCGACGACGCGGTCGGTCGGGATCGGGACGTCCTGCAGGCCGAGCTCGTCGCCCTGGAAGACGAACGGCGTGCCCCGCAGGGTCACGAGCAGCACCGCCGCGGCGCGGGCGCGGGCCGGCCCGAGGCGCGTGGCCAGCCGCGGGTGGTCGTGGTTGCCCAGGCACCACGCCGCCCAGCCGTGCTCGCCGAGCAGCTCGAGCCACTCGCCGATGACCTCGCGGTAGGCGGCCGCCGACCACTGCGCCTCCAGCAGGAAGAAGTTGTGGGCCATGTGCAGCTCCTGGCCACCGGCCACGTAGCGCGCGATGTCCGACTGCGTGCTCAGGTAGATCTCGCCGACCGCCATCCTCTCGTCGCCGAACTCCTCGAGCACCGCGCGGATCGCCCGCAAACGCGGGTGGATCGACGGCCAGTCCTGATCGTGGCGGCGCCCCGGCTCGTTCTCGCCGAGCGCCGGGTCCTTGCCCAGCCGGTAGACGACGTCGATGCGGAACCCGTCGACGCCGCGGTCCAGCCAGAAGCGCAGCGTGGCGTGCATCGCCTCGCGGACCTCGGGCTCGTCCCAGTTCAGATCGGGCTGGGCCGGCAGGAAGGAGTGCAGGTAGACGTCGCCGCGCTCGGGGTCGCGCGACCAGGCGGGCCCGTCGTGGGTGAACTGCGTGCGCCAGTGATTCGGCGGATCCTCGCGGCGGACGTAGAAGTGCGCGCGGCCGGGGTCGGAGAACCACGGGTGCTGATCGGAGGTGTGGTTGGGGACCCAGTCGACGACGAGCTTCAGCCCGCGGGCGTGGGCAGCGGCGACCAGCGCGTCGAAGTCGTCGAGCGTCCCGAAGAGCCTGTCGACGCCGCAGTAGTCGGCGACGTCGTAGCCGAAGTCCTTCATCGGCGACGGGTAGAACGGGGAGAGCCACAGCGCCTGGACGCCCAGGTCCACGAGGTGGTCGAGCTTGCCCAGGACGCCGGGCAGGTCGCCGATCCCGTCGCCGCCCTAGTCGGCGAACGAGCGCGGGTAGATCTGGTAGATCGCCCCGCGCTGCCACCAGGGCTGGGTCAACGTGACGGCCCCCGCGTCCGCCGGGCGGAGCCGTCCGTCGAGGGGGTTCCTCAGGCCTTCCGCGCGACGCCGATCGTCCTCGTCTCATGCGCTCGCTTCGCGAACGCCGCGGCGATCCGAGCCCGGGCGGCCTTCAGCGCCGAGACGCCCTTGGACGGGGCCGCGGGATCGAACGCCGCGATTCCGCGGTCGAACGCCGCGAGCCCGTCGAGGGCATCCTGCGCAGCGCGCAGGTACTGCTTTCGGGCGCTCCGAAGCCGGGCGGTCGTCGCCTGCTGCTTGGCCGTCGCCTTCCGCAGCCGTCGAAGCGCCGACGTGAGGTCGTCGCTGGCGGACACCGCCCGCTCCCGCCCCACGGCCGACGCCACGTCCAGCGTCGCATCGGGGAAGGCAGCGGCGACGGGCTTGACCGTCCGCTCTTGCGACGCGACGACCTTCCGGAACGAGGTGTCGCTGGCGCCGGCGGGAGCGCTCGCCACTCCCAGCGCCGTCGTCGTCGCGATGGCGACGAAGACGCTTCGCGAGGTGCGTGAGGTCAAGGCAAGTCTCATGGACGCCGGAGGCTAGCCGTCCGACGGAACCGTGGAGCCACCGGGCCGCCTCTCGGCCGGCGACGCGCCTCAGCGGCGAGGACCGAGCACGTGGAGCCGGCCGACGATGCGCCCGATCGCCTGCGATGCCGTCCCGGCCAGCACCGCGCTCCCGCCTCTGCACCCGATCGATCGGGCCCTGGAGCTCTGGTCGCGGCGAAGGGCTCGGACGACCCCGATGACGTCACTTCGTGCCAGCGGTGGGTCGAAGGTCAGTCGGGCGTCGCCTTTGGTCATCAGCGTCGCGGCGTCGTGCGGGCGGAGGCGGCCGACGACGCGGTGGGCGACGATCGTCTCGCCCCGGGCGAAGACGACGACGTCCCCCACGCCTCGGGGAAGGGCACCGAAGTCGACGAGCATCCAGGAGCCGGAGCGGATCAGGGGGCGCATGCTCTGCCCGGAAGCCTGGATCCACTCCTGCCGGCGCTCCTTGCGGTAGATCTCGAACAGGCCGCGGCGGGCGCCGGCGAGAGCGGAAGGCACGGTCTCAGTCCTCATCGATCCACGACATCACCAGGTCGAGCGTCTCGTCGAGGTCCCCTCGATGCAGACGAGCACAGGACACGTTCGCGAGCAGGCCACCCAACCGACGCAGGACATAGCCGAGGTCGTCCCGGGCGGCGGGCGTTCCGTGGGCGAGCTCGACGACGGCGACGGCGGGGGGCACCGGGGTGAGCTGCGGGCCGGGCTGATCCGGGGCGGGCGGCTCGAGCAGCAGGACATGGGTCAGCGGCGCCGGGCCACCGAGGCAACCCGGTATTGCCTGCTCGAGTTCCTGCGGGGTGACCGACCAGGTGATTCCGCCACCGAGCTGGACCTGCGGCACCTCGTGGAGGAACGCGAGCGCAGGTATCAGCTCCGGGGTGCCCGGTCGCACGTGGACGCTGCGGCGGTAGGGGAGCACGTGCGTTCCCTGCGGGGGGATCAGCGCGAACTCGTCGGACAACAGGCCGAGGCCGCGACCGGCCAGTCCCAGCGCAAGCGTGGACTTTCCGCTCCCGCTCGTTCCGCCCATGATCATCGCCCGGCCGGATCGGGCTACGGCGCCGGCGTGCACGATCAGGGTCCCGGCGGCCGCCAGCCGGTCGACGACGAGGTGGGAGACCCGGGTGAGCGCCGCCAGCGCCGCGGCGTGCTCATCCTCGAAGGTCTCCTCGGTCCCGTCGGACGCGGTGAGAACGACGCCTCGGGATCGCCTTTCCACGCACACGACTTCGGGCTCGACGGCGGTCGGCGTGTCCGTCTCGAACGCCGCGTAGGTCATCTCGATGTGACCGCGGACCTCGGGAAGGGTCGTCTCCACCACGAGCGGGACCCCGCAGATGTCGTAGCCGAGCTGTCGCAGCGGGCCCCGCAGCACGGGGACGCTCGTCACGTCGTCACGGGCTTTCGGCCCGCACTCGCGCCGAGGGCTCGAGCAGGCCCCGCGCGCGGAACTCGCTGACGATCGCCAGGACGTCGTCCCGTACCGCTTCGGCCGGCAGCGCGTAGGTCTGCGCAAGCGAGGCGATCAGAGCGCTGACCGTAGGACGATCGACGCACAGGTCCCACACCCGGGTGGCCGATGCGTTGAGCACGTGGATCTGACGACCGTTCTCGTCGTGCAGGATCCCCTCAGCTCCTACTTGCTCACGCGTCACCCCTCGGCATGGCAGCAGACGATCGGAGTCGGCGATCGTGTCGACGGGCTCACGCATCGGGCGCGGAGCTGTCGTCGTCCGTTGGGGTCTCGAGCCGGGCCTCGACCAGGCTGAGCCGCTCGTCGAGCTCTTTCACCGCTTCGAGGAGCGGCGCGATCAGGCCGGCGTAGTACACCTGCTTGTAGCCACGCCGGTCGGTGGTGACGAGCTCGGGAAACACCTTCTCGACGTCCTGGGCCACGACGCCGATGGGAGGAGTCCGTCTCGCCCGACGGAACACCCCCGGCTTCCAGCGCCACGTCACCCCGCGCAACGAGCGCAGCCGCTCAACCGTGGACGAGCTCAGGGACGAGTGCTGATCTGCTCGAGCTTGGCCAAGGGCTGGTCGAGCGGGCGGATGTCATCCTTCAACGCTGCGTCCGAGTTGTACAGGGAGATGCAGTCGACCGCATCGCTGATCAGCTCAGCGGTGTAGTAGGTCCCCAGGATTGCCGGCGCCTCGTACTGCTCGGTGCTCACGCTTGTCATAGGTCCTCTTCGGATCGGTCCCACGCAGAAGCCTCAACATAGTCGCGTTCCGGGCTGTCGGCAACCCGCTTTGCATCAGCTCGTTCCGGCGCACCCCGCAGGGCGCAGCCGCCGTGCTCAGGGGCGAGTGCTGATCTGCTCGAGCTTGGCCAAGGGCTGGTCGACGGGGCGGATGTCATCCTTCAGCGCAGCGTCCGACGGGTAGACGAAGCAGTCGACCGCATCGCTGATCAGCTCAGCGGTGTAGTAGGTCCCCAGGATTGCCGGCGCCTCGTACTGCTCGGTGCTCACACTCGTCATCGGTCCTCCTCTGATCGTCCCACGCAGGAGCCTCAACATAGTCGCGTTCTGAGCTGTCGGCAACCCGCCTTGCGTCAGGCGCGCTGGCGGCCGACGGTGATCTCCGGGACCTTGGCGGCCTGCTGGTCCTGGAACGGGCCACGGCGGCGCCCGCGCTCCCTGACGAGCTCAGGGACGGGTGCTGATCCGCTCGAGCTTGGCCAAGGGCTGGTCGACCGGGCGGATGTCATCCTTCAGCGCTGCATCCGATGGCCCGTAGACGAAGCAGTCGACCGCATCGCTGATCAGCTCATCGGTGTAGTAGGTCCCCAGGATTGCCGGCGCCTCGTACTGCTCGGTGCTCAC
>JBBQZE010000229.1:0-4763 GCA_038207985.1 Solirubrobacterales bacterium | reverse complement strand
TAGCGGCTCCCGGCGCCCCCCCGCGGGGCGGCCCGGCGGCGGTCCGCGCCGTCCTAGGGCCCGGGGGTGCCGGTCGCCAGCGTAGGATGCGCCCCCGTGTCGGCCGTCCCCTCCGCAGCCCCGTCCTCCGGGGACGACCCGGGGGCAGCAGCCGCGGCTGAGGGAATGGGCGGGGCACCCGGGCGTTCCGGGCGCGGCGGCGGCGTCGCCCGCAACACCGCGATCTTCTCCGTGGCGACCGGCCTGTCGCGGATCGCGGGCCTGGTGCGGGAGGTCGTCGCGCGCAGCTACTTCGGCATCACCGGCCCCGCCTCGGCCTTCACCATCGCCTTCCAGGTGCCCAACCTGGTGCGTGGCCTGTTCGCCGACGCCGCGCTGTCGGCGGCCTTCGTCCCGATCTTCACCGAGCTGCTCGAGGAGGACCGCCGGACCGACGCCATGCGCCTCGCGTCGACCCTGCTGCTGATCATCCTCGCTGCGCTCGGGGCGATCACCGCGCTGTTCATCCTCGGGGCCGGCGTCGTCATGCCGCTCTTCCTCCCGGGGGACAAGTTCGACCAGGACCTCGTGCACCTCACCGTCGGCCTGTCGCGGGTGATGTTCCCGATCGTCGTCCTGCTCGGCGTCAACGGCCTCGTGGTGGGGATCCTCAACGCCTACGGGCACTTCTCGGTGCCGGCGCTCGCCCCGCTGCTGTGGAACGGCGTGATCATCGGCGCGCTGATCGCGCTGCACGGCGCCTTCAGCGGGGACAACCGCATCTACGCCTACGCGATCGGCGTCCTGGTCGGCACGGTCCTGCAGCTCGCGGTCGCCCTGCCGGTGCTGCGGCGGATCGACTTCCGCGTGGTCGCGGCCTTCGACGTCCGCGACCCGCTGGTGCGGCGGGTCTTCGCCTTGATGCTCCCGGTGACGATCGGCCTCGGGATCATCAACTTCGACCTGCTCATCAACTCGGTGATCGGTGCGCTGATCTCCGACCAGACGCCGACCGCGATCGACGCCGCCTTCCGGGTCTACATGCTGCCCCAGGGCATGTTCTCGGTGGCGGTCGCGACGGTGCTGTTCCCGACGCTCTCCCGCCTCGCCGCCCGCAAGGACTTCGACGGGCTGCGGGCGACGATGTCCACCGGCCTGCGGCAGATCTTCCTGCTGCTCGTCCCGGCGGCCGTCTTCTCGGCGGTGCTGGCCGACCCGATCATCCGGCTCGTCTACCAGCGCGGCTCGTTCGACGCCGCCTCGACGGACACCGTCGCCCTCGCGCTGTTCTGGTTCTCGTTCTCGCTGCCCTTCGCCGGCGCGAACCTCCTGCTCACGCGCACGTTCTTCTCGCTGCAGCGCCCGTGGCTGCCGACGGCGCTGGCGGGAGGGAACCTCGCCCTGAACGCCGTGGTGTCGCTCGCGCTCTACCGGCCCTTCGGCATCGCGGGCGTCGTGATCGGGACCGCCGTGGCCAGCCTGGGGATGACGCTCGGCCAGTACGCGGTGCTGCGGAGCCTGCTCGGCGGCGACCTCGAGGGACCGAAGACGCTCGCCATCCTGCTGCGGATCGCGGCCGCCTCGGTGTTCATGGGTGCCATGGCGTGGTTCGTGCACGACGGGCTGCAGCGGCTCCTGGGCGCCACGTTCCCCGCGGAGCTGGTCGCCGTCGGCGGCGCCGCGACGGTTTCGCTCGTCGCCTACGCGGGCGTCACGCTGCTCCTCCGGGTCGAGGAGGCCGAGCAGATCGAGCGCTTCGTCAGGGCCCGTACGGCCGGTCGCCGCGGGGGCTAGCCCCGCGCCAGATCGCCTAGCGGCGCCCTGCACCGCTCCAGGTTCCGGCACCGATGCCGATGATCCGGGGGATGCAGCAGGACGCCCTAGCGGACTCCCTTGCGCGCGCGGCGGACGTCCGCGCGGCGTCGCAGGCCGCCGTGGACCACCTCGCGCGGCCCCAGCTGCGTCCGAGCGTCTACCTCGAGCGCGGCGGAAGGCTGCGCTGCCAGGCGCTCGACGGCTACCGCCAGCTCCTCGACGGGCTGCCTCCCTGGACCGGTGTCATCGGCCGCACCTATGCGACCGGCGAGCCGATCGTGGTGCGCGACGTCCCGGCGGACCCCCACTACCTCCAGGTCACCGACGGCATCGTCGCCGAGGCCTGCTTCCCGATCTCCTACGGCGACCGCACCGTCGGCGCGGTCAACGTCGAGGCGTCGCGTCCGCTGACCGACGCCGACATCGTCGTCGTCGAGGCCACCGCGGCCGCCCTGTCCGCGCGGATCGAGGCGCTCGGCGGCCCGGCTCCGGAGTCGGCCTCCCAGCGCCTCGTGCGCCACGCGATCGTCCTGGCCACGCAGTTCGACACGGCGGGCATCGAGCGCGCCGTCGTGGCGGCCGCCGTAGACATCACGCCGCTGACCTCCGCGATGCTGCTCTCGCGGTCCTCGGAGCGGGAGCCGTTCACGCCGTGCCGCGCGCACGGCCCGCTGGAGCGGGTCCTGAGCACCACGCCGCGCGCCGCCCTCGACGCGGTCACAGCGCTCGTCGCCTCGGACTGCTCGGCCTACACCGTCTCCGGGGTGGGGGCGGCGGGCGAGAACGCGGGCGTCGCTGCGCTCCGCGAGCGCGGGGCGGGCTCGCTGGCCGTGCTGCCCGCCGGCCCGGACCGCGTCCTGCTCGTCGCGGGGGAGAGCGCCGTCGGCCTCAGCACGGAGCACTGCGAGCTCCTCGAGCTGCTCGCCGCGCAGGCGTCGGCCTGCCTGCGCACCGCGGCGTCCGTTAGCGCGCTGCGCACCCAGGCGGCGACGGACGCGCTGACCGGGCTGGGGCACCACGCCACCTTCCACGCCGAGCTCGTCGAGGCGCGGGAGAGCGGCGACATTGGCGTGCTGGTCGTCGACATCGACGCCTTCAAGGCCTACAACGACGCCCACGGGCACCTGGAAGGCGACCGGGCCCTGCGGGAGACCGCCGAGGCGCTCGCCGGGGCGCTGCGCAGCGGTGACGCCCTCTACCGCATCGGCGGGGACGAGTTCGCGGCGCTCCTTCCCGGCGTCGACGGGGCCGGTGCGGTCACGGTCGCCCAGCGCCTGCACGAGGCCGTCCGCGCTTCCGAGATCGACCTGAGCGTGTCGGTCGGCGCGGCGGCGGCAGGCCCCGGCGAGGGCGAGGTCAGCGTGCTCGCCCGGGCGGACCGCGCGCTCTACGCCGTCAAGGCCCGGGGACGCGACGGCGTCGCGCTCGACGAGGACGTCGTGGGCGCGCCGGCGACGCCGGGCTGACGCCAGGGCGGCCAATACGCTGTGGCGACGCATGGCCGTCGACCAGAGCCGCATCCGCAACTTCTCCATCATCGCCCACATCGACCACGGGAAGTCGACGCTGGCCGACCGCATCCTGGAGATGACGCAGACGGTCGACCCCAGGCAGATGCGCGAGCAGCTCCTGGACTCGATGGAGCTCGAGCGCGAGCGCGGGATCACGATCAAGAGCCAGGCGGTCAGGGTCTTCTACACCTCCAAGGTGGACGGCGAGACCTACCAGTTCCACCTCATCGACACCCCGGGCCACGTGGACTTCACCTACGAGGTCTCCCGGAGCCTCGCCGCGTGCGAGGGGGCCCTGCTGGTCGTCGACGCCTCCCAGGGCGTCGAGGCCCAGACCCTCGCCAACACCTACCTGGCGGTCGACGCCGGGCTCGAGCTGATCCCGTGCCTGAACAAGCTCGACCTGCCGGGCGCCGAGCCCGAGCGCGTCGCCGAGGAGGTCTCGGAGCTGCTCGGCGTCGACGCCGACGAGATCAAGCGCATCTCGGGCAAGACCGGGATGGGGGTCGACGAGGTCCTCGAGGAGCTCGTGCAGAAGGTCCCGCCGCCCCACGGCGATCCGGACGCCCCGCCGCGCGCGGTCATCTTCGACTCCGAGTTCGACCAGTACCGCGGCGTCATCGCCTACATCCGCGTCGTCGACGGGACGTTCGCCAAGGGCGACGCGATCCGCGCCATGGCCGCCGGCACCGAGGCCGAGATCGACGACATCGGGTTCTTCACCCCGGCGATGACGCCAGTCGCGACGCTCACCCCGGGCGAGGTCGGCTACCTGATCACGGGGATCAAGGACGTCACCAGGCTCCGGGTCGGCGACACGCTGACGTTGAAGCGCAACGGCGCGACCGAGGCGCTCCCGGGCTACCGCGAGGTCAAGCCGATGGTCTTCTGCGGGCTCTTCCCGCTGGACACCGACCGCTACCCGGACATGCGCGACGCGCTCGAGAAGCTCTCGTTGAACGACGCGGCGCTCTTCTGGGAGCCCGAGACCTCCGACGCGCTGGGCTTCGGCTTCCGCTGCGGCTTCCTCGGGCTGCTGCACATGGACATCGTGCGCGAGCGCCTCGAGCGCGAGTACGACCTCGACCTCATGGCGACGATGCCGTCGGTGGGCTTCGAGGTCACCCGCACCGACGGCAGCGAGATGGACGTCCACAACCCGTCGGACTTCCCCGATCCCGCCTCGGTCGCCGAGGTCCGCGAGCCGATGGTCAAGGCGAGCATCCTGACCCCGAAGGAGTACGTCGGGACGATCATGGAGCTGTGCCAGGAGAAGCGTGGCGAGCACGCCGGCATGCACTACCTCTCCGCCGACCGCGTGCAGCTGGAGTACGTCCTGCCGCTCGCCGAGATCGTCCTGGACTTCTTCGACCAGCTCAAGTCGCGGACGAAGGGCTACGCGAGCCTCGACTACGACCCGATCGGGATGCGGCCCTCCGACCTGGTCAAGCTCGACGT
>JBBQZE010000228.1:0-4763 GCA_038207985.1 Solirubrobacterales bacterium | reverse complement strand
TGTCGGCTACGATGCTGGAGTCCGCGAAACGCAGTAGCGGACTCCAGCGCCCGTTCGCAGCGGGCGGCTCGCCGGAGGTTGGAAGCTGGAAGCGCGCTACCGTCTCAACGCACCCGAAGTCGTCTCCGAGACCCTCGACGGCGAAGCGCTGATCGTCCACCTGGGCACCGGCTCGTACTACAGCTGCCGCGGCTCGGGCGAGGCAGTGTGGGCGCAGCTGGTCTCCGGCTGCACCGTCGCTGAGGCGTCGTTGGCGCTCAGTGCGCACTTCGGCACGCCCGCGACTGATCTCGCTCCCGACATCGAGCGTTTCGCCGCGGAGCTTGTCGCCGAAGGCCTTGTCGTCGCGAGCGACGCGACCGAGCCAGGCGCCGCACCCGCACTCGGCGCCTCCGCCGCCTACGCCACGCCAACTCTCGAAAAGTACACCGACATGCAGGAGCTCCTCGCGCTCGACCCCCCCGCGCCCGGCGTCAGCGGCCTCGCCTGGCCGGCCGCCGGCGGCTGATCGCCACCACGCCCGATGCTCGCGACGACGCTCGGCGACACCATCTCCGAGTGCACGAGCAGGGCGCTCGCCGTCGCCGCACTGCCTCAGCGGGACGTGGCCATCGCCGGGACGGCGGCCGCGCTCGTGGCGGACACCACCGTCGGGCCGCTTCTCGCGGAGGCGTTCGTCGACGTGATCGCCGTCGGAGCACCCGAGCTTCGGATCGCCGGCGCGGTGCTCGACGACCGGGTCGCCGCCGAGCTCGACCTCGCTTCCGTCACCCACGCCGGTCTCGTCCACGAGACGGGCCAGGTCGTCGTGCACGTGCACGCCGACTGCGTGTCGCGTCTCGACCGGTCGACAGGCACGATCGAGGCGCTGCTCGCGGTGGACGGCACGTTGCCGGCCTGGCAGCGCGCGAAGCCGCTCCAGCTGCCGCTGTCCGTCGCCCTCGCGGACCGGGGGGTGTATCTCGTGCACGCAGGAGCGGTCGCGCGCGGCGAGCGGGCCCTGCTGATCGGGGGTCCCAGCGGCGCAGGCAAGTCCACGGCCGCGCTGGCCGGCGCCGGCGAAGGGCTCGACTTCCTGGGCGACGACTGCGTCGGCCTGGAGCGCGCCGGCCGGCGGCTCGTGGTGCACCGGGTCTACAGGACCGCGAGCATTGCCGCACCCGGCGAGGGAGCGAAGTCGGTGGTCGCGGGCGGCACAGGGCACGAGAGCGGCAGCGCAGCGGTAGCCGCCGTCGTGCTGCCCCGGATCACCGGCCGCGACGATGTCGTCCTGAGGCGCTGCGCCCCGGCCGAAGCGCTCCGCGCGCTAGCGCCGAGCACGATCCTCAGACGAGCGGTCCCGGCGGCGGCCGTGCTGCGGGCCCTCCGCGACCTCGTCGCCGCGGTCCCAGTCCTCGTCCTCGAGATGGGCCCGAGGCACGCGGTCGGCCCCGCCTTGACGGGGCTGCTCGAGACCGGGCTTCCGTGACTCCTTCCTTGGTCAGCTGCGTCATCGGTGTCTTCAACGGCGAGCGCTACCTCGACGAGACCCTCGACAGCGTCTTCGATCAGACCCACCGTCCGATCGAGGTCATCGTGGCCGACGACGGGTCGACCGACGGCACCGCACGAATCGCTCGCAGCCGGGGTTCGCAGGTGGTCTACCTCCATCAGGACAACGCCGGCCACGCGGCTGCTCGCAACCTCGGGCTCTCCGCGGCATCGGGGGAGTTCGTGGCCTTCGTCGACGCCGACGACCTGTGGCACCAGGACAAGCTCGAGCGCCAGCTCACCCGGTTCCGGAGGCGCCCGGAGTTGGACGTGGCCTTCGCACACCTGCGCAACTTCCGCGGCGACCAAGAGGGCGCTGCGCTGCCGGGCTACACGAGCGTGACCATGCTCGCCCGCCGCGGCGCGTTCGCCACCGTCGGCGTCTTCGACACGTCGCTGCGCCACGGCAACGACCGCGACTGGTTCATGCGCGCCGCGGAAGCAGGGATGGTGACCGAGTTGCTGCCGGACGTTCTCGTCCGCCGCCGGCTGCACGACGCGAACCGCAGCGCTGCCCTCGGTGACGCGAGCCGCGCCGAGTACCTGCGGATCCTCAAGGCCTCGCTCGATCGCCGCCGCGCTGCGGGCGGCCAGGTCGACCAGTACCCGTTCCACTCAGGCGCGACGGCCGCCGAGTGACCGGGCCCGCGCTGCTCCCGGACGACCGGACGGCAGACCTGCTCATCGCCGCGTGCGCCCAGGGTTCCGCCGCCCGGAGCGCTTGGGACAGATGGTCCTCACGGGTCGGCGATGTCCGTCGGGCCCTGGGCGAGGACGCCGACGTCGCCCGCCCGCTCCTGCCGCTGCTCTACGACACGTCGAGGCGGGAGGGTTTCCCCGTCCCCGTTGACGCTGCGACCCTGCTCCGCAGCGCGCACCTGACGGAGACGCTGCGGGCCCGCGCCTATGACGAGGTCCTGCGGCGCCTCACTCACGAGCTGTCCCAGGCGCAGGTTCGCCACATCGTCGTCCGGGGCGGAGCGGTCGGTGCGTGCTTCTACGCAGACCGTGCACTGCGTCACGCGCACGACATCGAGCTGCTGGTCACCGCTCCCAGAGGGTCGCGCCACGTCGCGCGCCGAGCCGGGTTCCGGCGCCAGAGACGCCGGGTCGTCCACGACACGGGGCTCCCTCTGAGACTGCACCGAGAGCTTCTCGGGGCCGGCATCGGCCAGTGGATCTCGCAGGACTCCGTCGGAGCCGGCCTCGAGACGCTCACGGCGGGGGAAAGCCTCGCCGTAGCGTTGCTGACCGAGGGGCGGGAGCGGTCGGCCAGCTCCTTCCAATGGGTCGCGGACGCCGCTGCGATCGTTGCCTCCGGTGCGGTCGACTGGCGCCGTTTCGCCGTGGTCGTCCGTCGGAGCGGCGGGGTCGAGGCGGCGACGGCGCGGCTCGGATGGCTCGTCGATCGCCTCGGGCTAGCCGTGCCCGGTGGCCGCGCAGCGAGCCTGGCTCTGATCGACGACCTCCGCGAGGCCCGGGTGCGGCCGGGCCGCTTCCGGTAGCCCCGAGGATCGAGCTGCGCGTCGGGTTAGACTCCCGCGCCGTATGGCCTCGACGCAATCGACCAGTCCGCCTGTCGCCCCCCCGGGGAGCGAGCTCGAGCTGACGCTCGGGCCGGTCGCGCCGGAGGCGTTCTTCGAGGAGCACTGGGAGCGTAAGCCCCTGGTCGTCTCGCGGAACGACCCAGGCCGATTCGAGAAGATCTTGTCGCTCGCCGACGTTGAACGGATCGTCTGCCAGACCGCCATCCGTACGCCGGCGATCCGTCTGGTCAGGGACGGGGCGCCGATCCCTGCCGTCAGCTACACCCGCGACCACGAGCTGACCGGGAGCAGCTTTACCGGCCTGGCGCGCGTCGATCGCGTGGTCGAGGAGTACGCCGCGGGCGCGACGATCATCCTCAACGCCCTCCAGCTCACCTGGCATCCCGCGGCGGTGTACTGCCGTGGCCTCGCGTCGTCGCTCGGGTGCGGCGTTCAAGCGAACGCCTACTGGACCCCCGCTACGGCGACGGGCTTCAACGTGCATCACGACACGCACGACGTCTTCATCCTCCAGGTCGCAGGACGCAAGCGCTGGCGGCTCTACGAACCGCTCGTGGAGCTGCCGCTGAAGCATCAGACGTGGAAGCACGGTGTGGATGACGCCGGTGCGCCGGTCACCGAAGTGGTGCTCGAGCCCGGGGACACGCTCTACGTCCCGCGCGGCTGTCCGCACGACGCGACCGCGGAGGAGGGAGACTCCCTGCACCTCACCGTCGGGATGTACGTCGCGACGCGCCTGGATGCGCTGAAGGCCGCCCTCAGGGAGTGTGAGGACGATGTCGAGTTCCGCCGGTCGGTCGGCGCCGACGGCGCGCTGCCGGCCGATCTCGTCGAGCGCCTCACTGCTCGCCTGGAGCCGGAGCAGGTGGCCAAGCGCGCCCGGCGCCGCCTGCTCGACAGTCTTCAGCCGGTGCTCGACGACCAGATCGCGCAGGTCCGGGACCTCGACAAGCTCGGACTCGGCGATCCCCTCGTCCGGCGTTCGACCGTGATCGCGGACCTCGAAGCGAGCGACACGGAGGCGGTCCTGCGGTTCGAGGGCAAGGAAGTCCGATTCCCCGCGCACGCGCGCGACGCCTTGGCGGGAGCCCACACAGCAAGCGGTGAGTTCACCGCGGCGGAGCTGCCGGGAGCGCTCGACGGCCCGGGCCGCCTCGTTTTGGTCCGGCGGCTCGTGCGCGAGGGGTTTCTGCGGCGGCTCTGACCTGCAAGCCCCCGGGCCGCGTGGTCCGCATCGAGAGCCGTTCGATTCCCGCCTGCGCTTGTGGTAGCGTCGCCCAGAATTGTAGGCCGTGATTTTTCGAGCCTTCGACCTGCCCACGCCACGGAGGACTGCATGAGCGACCAGCACGACGTACCCACCCTGACCGAGAACGAGATCCAGACGCGGCGTGTCGATGGTGGCAAGCCGACCTGGGAAGCGCCTCGCCTGACAGAGCTCGAGATTGCGGGGAGCCAGAGCGGTGCAGTGGTATTCAGCAATGAGAGGACCGGGTCCGACGCGGTGGACGACACCGGCGGCCCAGCGTCGTAGCTGCTTGAAGACTGGTCTGCGCCGGTGAGAGCGGCGCGGGAGGTCGATTCGGGCCCCGGCGGTCGGCCGACTGCTGGGGCAACCCTGGGGACTGTCGGAAGCCCGCTCACGCCAGAGGGCGGTGCAGTGCGGAGTGCCAGGGGGTCCACCCC
>JBBQZE010000227.1:0-4770 GCA_038207985.1 Solirubrobacterales bacterium | reverse complement strand
AGACGACCGCGCCTCGCGGCCCGCGCCGGCCACTGTCTCTGGCCCATGCCGGTCCGAGGACCTTGCGCGTGCGTCCGGCCGCGCCAAAGCGCACGACGGCGACCCAGCGACGCCCGTCCTTTCGGTCCTCGAGAACGAGATGACCAGTGGCGCGCCGAGCCTGTTCCATGCCCGCCAGGGAACAACATTTGGGAACATGTTGCAAGCCGCCAAGGCCAGCCAGCGCAAAACTTGCACATTTCCAGGCGTTTCCCCATGCGCCGGCCTGGATTCGAACCAGGGTCTGACAGGTTATGAGCCCGCTGCTCTACCACTGAGCTACCGGCGCGCGCGAGCGCAGGCTACCCGCGGGCGCTCAGCGGACCGCGGCGACGGCCCGCTCGAGCTCCGTGGCCGACAGTGCGCCCTCGAAGCGGGAGCGGACGATCCCCTTGCGATCGATCACGAAGGTCCAGGGCTCCGAGGCGAGGTGCCAGGCGGCGAGCTGGCGCTGGATGCCCTTGTTGACGTCGTTGTCCACGTAGACCTCCTGGTGGATGAACGAGACGGAATCGCCGACCTCGGAGTTCACCTGGAGGGCGACGTCGACCACCGGGCCGCAGACCCGGCTCGTGCAGAGCTGGGGCGTGGCGAACTGGAGCACGGTCGGCTTCTTGCCGAGCACGTCGCGGAAGTTGTCCTTGAGCAGCTCGGGGGCCGGTGGGACGCGGGTGTCGATCTTCGACACGTCGCCGCCGACGGAGGCCACCGTCGCGGTCGTGATCGGAATGGCCCGGTCGCCGGGCCCGGGCGGCGTGGCTCCTTTGGAGCCGACCTGGACCCCCTGGGCGCTGGTGCGCATGAGGCGCCCGTCCAAGCGCACGAGCGCGACGACGGCCGACTTGCCGTTGCGGGAGAACGGCACGTCAGCGACGTAGACGGACTTCGCGGCGTCGGGGTCCTGCGAGGTGGTCTTCGAGACGAAGGCGCTCTTGACCGCGAGCGATTCCGCGCGGGCGAGGAACGGACCCCGGACGCCGGTGCCGTCGGGCTTGGCGACGTAGAGGGCGACCTGCGCGCCGGAGATCTGCTTGCGCGCCGCGTCGAACAGGGCGAAGCCGAAGCGGTTGCGACCCTTCTCCAGCAGCGAGACCGACGGAGCGAGGATCGGGCCCTCGGGCAAGGTCCCGTCGAGGTCGGCCAGGGTCTTCCCCTCGGGGAAGGCCTGCGCGACCGGAGCCGCAGGCGCCGGGGCGGCGGCGGTGGTGGCGTCCGACCCGCCGCACCCGGAGGCGCCTGCCGCCGCCAGGCAAACGGCCGCGGCGGTCAGCAGGAAGGCGGCGGAGCGGCGCGGCGGCATGGCCGCGGATCCTAGGTGGTCCGGGGGGCGGGTCACCCCGGTTGCGGGGTCGTGCCGGGCGGAGCGCTCGCGCGCCTAGACGAGCTCGCCCTCGGCTTCGGCGCGCTCCAGCGCCCGCTGGGCGTCGGCGCGGTCGCGGCGCTCGCGCAGGAAGGCCCAGCCGCCCGTCGCGGCCGCCTCGCGCGTCCGGCGCTCCCGCGTGGAGGCCTGGTGCGACGCGATGGCCGCTCCGAGGTCCGTGCGGCCGGCCTCGGAGGCCAGCGAGGCGACGAGGTGGTTCTCGAGGATCCGGAGCTCCCGGTCGGTCGCCCGGCGTGCCCGCTTGACGCCGGTGAAGGCGTCCCAGGCCCGGGCGAAGGACACGAAGCTCGTGCGGCCCCCGCAGCGGTGGGCGGCGAGCATCGGGCAGATGCCGCCGACCCGGTCGGAGTACGCGCCGACGATGATGTCGTTCGAGCGGATGCCGTCGAGCATGGCCTCACGCGTTCGGACCGGCAGGCAGTCGATCACCAGGCGGAGGTCGTCGATGGTCGAACGGGTCCGTGACATAGGGTTGCCGACATCCTACGCCCCTCTCCTCCCCTTGAAAGGTCGGTTGCATGAAGCTCGGAGTCCACCTCGGCTACTGGGGCCTCGGCCTCACCAGCTCGGACCAGCTGGAGGTCGTCCAGGAGGCCGAGCGCCTCGGCTACGACTCCGTGTGGACCGCCGAGGCCTACGGCTCGGACGCGGCGACGATCCTCGGCTGGCTGGCCGGGCAGACCTCGACGATCCGTCTCGGCTCCGCGATCTTCCAGATGCCCGGCCGTTCGGCCGGCATGACGGCGATGACCGCTGCGACGCTCGACCAGCTCTCCGAGGGCCGCTTCATCCTCGGCATCGGCTCGAGCGGCCCGCAGGTCAGCGAGGGCTGGCACGGAGTCCGCTTCGCCAAGCAGCTCGCCCGCACGCGCGAGTACGTCGCGGTCGTCCGCATGGCGCTGGCCCGCGAGCGGGTCTCCTTCGCGGGCGAGACGCTCGTCCTGCCGCTGCCCGACGGGCCGGGCAAGGCGCTCAAGCTCACGATCGGCACCGTGCAGGAGCGCATCCCGATCTACATCGCGGCGATCGGGCCGAAGAACACGCAGCTGGCCGCCGAGATCGCCGACGGGATCATCCCGACGCTCTTCTCCCCCGAGCACGTGGCGGTCATCCGCGACGAGGTGCTCACCGGCGTCGAGCGGGCCGGCGGCGGCAAGACGATCGACGACGTCGACATCGCGCCGCAGGTGCAGGTCTACGTGTCTGACGACCGCGAGAAGGCGCGCGACCTGATGCGTCCCTTCCTCGGGCTCTACATCGGCGGGATGGGCTCCCGCGACAAGAACTTCTACAACCAGCTCGTCCAGCGCTACGGCTACGAGGCCGCGGCCAAGGAGGTCCAGGACCTCTACCTCGACGGCAAGAAGGACGAGGCCGCCGCGGCGATCCCGGACGAGCTGATCGACGCCATCTCGCTGTGCGGGCCCAAGGAGCACGTCCGCGAGCGGATCGCCGCCTACCGCGAGGCGGGCGTCGGCACCCTCGGGGTCTCCCCCGTGGCCTTCACGAAGGACGAGCGCCTCGAGCAGCTGCGGCTGGTCGCCGAGCTCGCCGGTTGATGCCGGACAGGCGCGTGGGCGCAGCGCGCGAGGTGGTTCGCTGCGGGCGCGCGACTCTGGCATCGGCCGGCGCAACGGCTTGAGGGTCCTGCTCGGCGCCTTCGGCGATCCGGGCCACGCGTTCCCGACGATCGCGCTCGCGGTCGCGCTGCGCGGTCGCGGCCACGACGTGTGCGTGCAGACGTGGGAGCGCTGGCGAGCACCCGTCGAGGCCGAGGGCATCACGTTCGCCGCGGCGCCGGAGTACCCGGTGTTCCCGACGCTCGGGCGGCCGCTGTCGCCCTACGAGGCGGTCGTGCGGGCGGCGCGGGACACGCGGCCACTGGTCCGCGACTGGGCACCGGACGTCGTGGTCGCCGACATCCTCACGCTCGCCCCCGCGCTCGCCGCCGAGCTGGAGGGCGTCCGGGCCGCGACGCTCATCCCCCACGTCGATCCGCGACCGGGCCCGGGCTTCGCCCCGTACTCGATCGGCGCGCGGCTGCCCCGCACCGCACTCGGCCGTGCCGCCTGGACGCGCTTCGACCCGATCCTGCGCAAGGGCCTCGAGCTCGGGCGGGCGGAGTTGAACGCCGCTCGGGAGCAGCTCGGGCTCCCCGCGTTGTCATACGTCCACGGCGGGATCTCGCGCGGCCTCGTGCTCGTCGGGACGTTCCCCCAGCTCGAGTACCCGCGACCGGGCGGCGGGCTGCCAGGCACCCACGCCGTCGGGCCCCTGCAGTGGGAGCCGCCGACCGAGGACGTCGAGCTGCCGACGGGCGACGGCCCGCTCGTCCTCGTCGCCCCCTCGACGTCGCAGGACCCGGAGCACCACCTGCTGCGCGCGGCGCTCGACGGCCTGGCCGGCGCGCCGTGCCGAGTGCTCGCGACGACAAACCGGCGCCGCCTCATCCCGGCCGCCGAGGTGCCGGCGAACACGCGGCTGGTCGACTGGGTCTCCTACTCCCGCACGATGCCCCATTGCGCCGCGGTCGTCTGCCACGCGGGCCACGGCACGGTGCTGCGCGCGCTGACCAGCGGCACCGTGGTCGTGGCGGCCCCTGCCGCGGGCGACATGAACGAGAACGCGGCGCGGCTGGCGTGGGCCGGCGCGGGGGTCCGGATCCCGCGGCGGCTCGTCGGCCCTCGAGCGATCCGCCTGGCGGTCGAGCGGGCGCTCTCCGAGCCGGCGTTGGCGGCCAAGGCGCGAGAGCTGGCGGCCTGGGCGCGGGAGCATCCCGCAGGGTCGCGCGCTGCCGAGATACTGGAGACGTATGCGACCGGTGAGCCTCGCGCGCGGTGAGGCGATGGCGGCAAGGAAAACTCGGGGGGTGGGACTCGAACCCACAACCGCCTGATTAACAGTCAGGAACTCTGCCATTGAGCTACCCCCGATCGCTCGCGTCACTCTACCGTGCGCAGCCCGTTCTCGACCTCCATGTGGCAGTTCGCGCACAGCAAGACGCACTTCGCCGCCTCCACCCGCGCCTTCGCCAGCGAGCGCGACACGCCCGCCAGCGCGAGCCCGAAGCACTTGGACGTTGGGTCGACGTGGTGGAACGACAGCGCGCGGACGCAACGTGAGTAGCCGCAGAGCCGACATGCACCACCGGCTTCGGCCACGAGCTGCTCCTTGACGCTCCGGCGGTGCTGGGCGACGCGAGTCGAGCTGCACTGCGGGCACCGGTAGGTGCCGCGAGCGTCGATGCGATGAGGCAGCTCCCCGTGCGTCGGACAGCGCATCACGATTTCCGCGGCACCGCGGGCGCGTGCTTTGTGCGAGGTCGCCAGCACGCGCTGTCTTCCGGTCAT
>JBBQZE010000226.1:0-4775 GCA_038207985.1 Solirubrobacterales bacterium | reverse complement strand
TCGGGCACGAGACCGAGGTCGTCGAGATCACCACCACGGGCGACCGCGACCGCGCGGTTCCCGACAAGCAGAAGTGGGTCAAGGAGCTCGAGTCCGCCCTGCTCGACGAGCGCATCGACCTCGCCGTGCACTCGGCCAAGGACGTGCCGAGCGCGTTGCCGGACGGGCTCCAGCTCGTTGCCACCCCCGTGCGTGAGGACCCGCGCGACGCGCTCGTCGGGCGCCTCGGGCCCAGGGTGGGGACGTCGTCGCCGCGGCGCACCGCCCAGCTGCGGGCTCTCTCGCCCGGGATCGAGGTCGTGGAAGTGCGCGGCAACGTCGACACGCGCCTGCGCAAGCTCGCCGACGGGGAGTACGACGGGATCGTGCTCGCGGTCGCCGGGCTCAAGCGGCTCGGGCGCGGGGCCGAGGTCGATCAGGTGCTCGACCTGGTGCCCGCCGCCGGGCAGGGGACCATCGTGCTGCAGGGCCGTGCCGGGACCGAGGTGCCGGGGCTCACCCATCCCCCCACGTGGGAGGCGCTGCTCGCCGAGCGTGCCGTCGTCGCGGCGCTCGACGCGGACTGCGACACCCCGGTCGCTGCGCACTGGGACGGCACGCTGCTGCGCGGCTGGGTGGGCGCCCCGGACGGCTCGGCCTGGCTGCAGGACGAGCTCGTCGTGGCGGATGCCGCCGAGGGCCCCGAGGCGCTGGGCCACGAGCTCGCCGAGCGCCTGCGCAGCGCGGGCGCCGACCGGGTGCTCGGCCGATGAGCGCGCCCACGGGGACCGGCAAGGTCTTCCTGGTCGGCGCCGGGCCGGGCGACCCCGGGCTGATGACGGTCCGGGCCGTCGAGCTCGTCGCCCGCGCCGACGTCGTCCTCTACGACAAGCTGATCCCCGCCAGCGCGCTGGAGGGGGCCCGGCCGGACGCGGAGCTCGTCGACGTCGGCAAGATCGGCGGCGGCGCGCAGGTGCCCCAGGACGTCACGACCGCGCTGCTGCTCGACCGCGCCCGCGAGGGCAAGCAGGTCGTCCGGCTCAAGGGCGGCGACCCGTTCGTCTTCGGCCGCGGCGGCGAGGAGGCGCTCGCGTGCGTCGCCGCCGGAATCCCCTGGGAGGTCGTCCCCGCCGTGACGAGCGGGATCGCCGCGCCGGCGTACGCGGGCATCCCCGTCACCCAGCGCGGCGTGACCTCGGCGGTCGCCTTCGTGACCGGCCACGAGGACCCGGGCAAGCCCGAGACGCTGCTCGACTGGCCGGCGCTGGCGGCCTTCCCGGGGACGCTCTGCTTCTACATGGGCGTCCGTGGGCTCGCCCGCATCGCGGAGCAGCTCGTCGCCGGCGGGCGCGCCGCCGACGAGCCCGCGGCAGTGGTGATGCGCGGGACGGCTCCCGGGCAGCGGTCGGTGCGCGGCACCCTCGGTGACATCGCAAAGCGGGTCAGTGACGCCAGGATCACCGCGCCGGCGATCACCGTCGTCGGGGGCGTTGCCGCGCTCCACGACGAATTGGGCTGGCTCGACCAGGCGCGGCCGCTCGGCGGCCTCTCGGTGGCGGTGACCCGCGCACGCGCCCAGGCCAGCGGCATCGCGGCGACGCTTCGGGCGCTCGGCGCCGACGTCGTCGAGGCCCCGGCGATCCGCATCGAACCGCTATCCGATGTCGCGGTAGGCGAGCTCGCGGGGTACGACCTCATCGTGTTCACGTCCGTCAACGCCGTGCAGCAGCTGTTCGCCCAGCTGCGGGATGCGCGCGCGCTCGCGGGGGCCACCATCGCGGCGATCGGCCCGGGAACGGCAGCCGAGCTGCGCCGTCACGGCATCGCCGCCGACGTGGTGCCCGAGCGCTCGATCTCCGAAGCGGTCCTCGAGGAGCTCACCGCGCGCGGCCCGTGGCGGCGGGTCCTCGTCCCCCGCGCGCAGGAGGCCCGCGACGTCCTGCCGGACGGCCTGCGCGCCCAGGGCGCCGAGGTCGACGTCCTGCCGCTCTACCGCACGGTCGCCGAGCCGCTTGCCCCGGACGCCCGCGTCGCAGCGCTCGGCGCGGACTACGCGCTGTTCACGAGCGCGTCGAGTGCCCGGTACTTCCACGACGCCGCAGGCCCCCTCGCCGGCCCGCGGATCGTCTCCATCGGCCCGGTGAGCAGCGACGCGCTGCGTGCGCTCGGCCGCGAGCCGGACGTGGAAGCCGCGGAGCACACCCCCGACGGGGTCGTCGCCGCGCTCGTCGCAGACGCCGCCAGCCGCGCGCAGCCTGCCTAGCCGGCGTCCGGCGGGTCGCCGTCGGTGACGATGCCTGGCATCGACTCCTCTCCCGGGGCGGGCTCGGGCGCGTCCTCCGGGACGCCGAGCGGCGTCGCCTCGGGCTCCTCGTCCGGCAGCCCGGAGGGGGAATCGGGGGAAGGCGTCTCGAGCGTGGCTGCACGGGTCATGGCAGGCGCTTACCCTCGTGGCGCCCGGGAATAGACTCCGGCCGTGACCCGGCCGATCTCGTTCCTCTCCGACTACGGCCTCTCGGACGACTTCGTCGGCGTCTGTCACGGGGTGATGGCGAGCCTCGCGCCCGAGTCCCGCGTGATCGACCTCTCCCACGGGGTGCCGCGGCATGACATCCGCACGGGCGCCCTGCTCCTGCGGCGGGCGCTGCCCTACGTCCCGGCGGGCGTGCACCTCGCGGTCGTCGACCCCGACGTCGGGACGGAGCGCCGCGCCGTCGCGGTGCGCACCGCCGAGGAGGACCGCCTGCTCGTGGGTCCGGACAACGGGCTGCTGTCCCTCGCCATCCAGCGCTTCGGCGGCGCCGTGGAGGCCGTGGACGTCTCGCGGTCGATCCACCGCCTGGAGCCCGTCTCCGCCACCTTCCACGGGCGTGACCTGTTCGCCCCGGTCGCGGCGGCGCTGGCGGCCGGCGCGCCTCTGGTCGAGGCCGGGGACCCGCTGGACGCCGACGAGGTCGCCGTGCTGCACATGCCACTCGCCCAGGTGGAGCCCGACGGGCTCGTCGCGCACGCGATCGCCTTCGACCGCTTCGGCAACGTGACGCTCGACGTGGAGCACGAGGAGCTGACCGTGGCGGGGCTCAAGCTCGGCCGCTCCGTGGGCGTCAACGACCGCACCGCCGTCTACTCGACCACGTTCGCGGACGTCCCCGCCGGCGAGCTCCTGCTCTACGAGGACGCCTACCGGACGCTCGCGCTGGCGGTCAACCGCGGCTCGGCCCAGGAGACGTTCGACCTCGCGCTGGACGACGAGCTGCGCATCACGCCCGCGTGAGCGGGCGCCTCGGCACGCCGCACCTCCACCTGCGCGCGACCACCTCGACCAACGACCGCGCGCGGGAGCTTGCCGCCGCGGGCGCCCCGCACGGGACGCTCGTCACCGCAGAGGAGCAGTCGGCTGGCCGCGGGCGCCAGGGACGAGCCTGGAGCGCGCCCGCCGGCCGCGCGCTCCTGCTGTCGCTGGTCCTGCGCGACGGCCACCCGCTGCTCCCGCTCGCCGCCGCTGTCGCGGTGGCCACGGCCTGCGGCGACCCTGCGCGCGTGAAGTGGCCCAACGACGTGCAGCTCGAGGGTCGCAAGGTGGCCGGGATCCTCGCCGAAGGGCGGCCGCAGGAGGGCTGGGCGGTGCTGGGGATCGGCGTGAACGTGGCGATCGGGCCCGGCGACCTGCCCCCCGAGCTCGCGGAGCGGGCCACGGGCCTCGGGCGCACGCCACAGGACATCCCGGAGGTGCTCGCCCGGGTGCTGGCGGAGCTCCGGACGGCCCTCGCCCTCCCCGTCGACGAGCTCCTCGATCGCTGGCGGGCGCGCGACGCGCTCCTCGGGCGTGGCGTCGCCTGGGCCGGGGGCGAGGGGACCGCCGCGGGCGTCGACGGCGAGGGACGACTGCGGGTCGCGTTGCACGGCGGCGGCGAGGCGCTGCTGGACGCCGGTGAGGTCCACCTGCAGGTGGGCTGACGTCTCGATGCCGGCCGGCCCTCGGGGACCCGGCGGCGGCGCGGCCTCAGCCCGCGTCGGGCTCGGGCGCGGCGTCCTTCGGCTTGGCGCGGGAGGCGCGCTTGGCCTTGGCCGGGGCGTCGCCGCCCGCCGCGCCCTTGGCCGGCGCGGGCTTCGCCGGCGCCTTCGTCGCGGGCTTTCGCTTCGGGGCGGCCTTGGCCGCGGTGGACGGCTTCGCGGAGGCCTTGCCCGGAGCTGGCTTCGTGGCCGGCTTGCGCTTCGCGAGCGCCTTCGTGCGAGCGGACCCGGTGGCGACCGTCGCGGGCGCATCTTCGGCGCCCGCCCGCTCGGGCGATGCGGCTGCCGCCTCGGCGGCCGCGTGGGCGCCGTTGACCGCGGGCTCGCCGCCGACGGCGCGCGCTGCCGCGGCCGCCGCGGCCGCACGGCGCGAGCGTCGGGCACGGGCGCGGCGTGAGCGCCCGGTTGGCACCTCCCCGACGGACTGCCGCAGCGCGGAGGCGGCGGCCGCGATCGCCGCGAGGACCTCGGCGTCCGTGGCGCCGGCGGCGCGCGCCTTGTCGCCCGCGGACTGCTCGGCGCGGGCGCGATCGCGGGACTCCCGCGCCTCGGCGTCGGCCGCCTGCGCGGCCAACAACGCGGCGGTGTCGATCGTGGCGCGCCCCGTGCGGACCGTGGCGACCGCGTCCTCGCTCGAGCCCGCGCCCTTCTTGCGGCGGCGGTTCCGGCGGGTCCTGCCCTTCGGGAAGTTGCGCAGGAGCTCGCGGGAGAGCGAGCTCGGCTTGCGGGCCATCCGCGTCCGGGCGCCCCGGACGACCTCCATCGCCTCCGGGGTGTGCGCC
>JBBQZE010000225.1:0-4807 GCA_038207985.1 Solirubrobacterales bacterium | reverse complement strand
TAGTCGTACTCGAGCAGGGCGTCCCGGGGCTCGGCGCGGCCACCGAGGCCCGCGAGCTCCGCGGTCTCCCGGGCACGCGACAGCGGGGACGTCAGCACCCGGGCGAAGTCGTGCTCGGCCAGCGTGGTCCGGAGGCCGGCGGCGTGCGTGCGTCCGGCCTCGGTGAGGGGGACGTCGGTGCGGCCCGTATGACGTCCATCCCGGCTCCACGCCGTCTCGGCGTGGCGGATGAGCCAGAGCTCCAAGGGGTGGGTCAGCCCTCGCCGAGCGCCGCGGCGTCCGCGATGACCGTCAGCCGGTCGCGATCGAGCAGCGAGGCGGGTACCGCGGGGTCCGGCCCCGCCAGCACCTTGGCGAGCGCGTCGGCCTTGCCCGCCCCCGCGACGAGCAGCACGATCCGCTCCGCGGCGTTGAGCGTCCCGAGCGTCAGCGACACCCGGTCCGGCGGCGGCTTCGGCGCGTCGTGCACGCCGACCGCGACCCCCTCGGTGAGCACCCCCGGGTTGTGCGGGAACAGCGACGCGGTGTGCCCGTCCTCCCCGAGGCCCAGGAGGGCGACGTCGAGCGTCACGCCGGTCAGCTCCGCGGCGTAGGCGGCGGCCGCGGCCTCGGCCCCGAGCTCGCCGGGGATCCGGTGCCATGTCGCGCCGGGCGCGTCGAGCGCGCGCGACGCCATGTGGTGGTTCGAGTCCTCGTCGTCGGCGGGCACGCAGCGCTCGTCGCCGTACCAGAGGTGCACGCTGGACCAGTCGGAGCGCAGGCCGCCGAGCAGCTCGTAGGCGGTCTTCGGCGTCGAGCCGCCGGCCAGCGCGAGGTGCACCAGGTCGGGGTCGGCGAGCAGTGCGGCGGCACGGCGCGCGCAGCCGTCCGCGTCGGAGTGGCGCAGCAGCTCCACGGCTACACGAGCTCCTGCGCGGCCAGCAGCGCCGGCCGGTAGGTGTGGTCGCGCAGCAGCGCCTGACGGATGCCCTCGCCGAGGATCCCGCCCTCGCCGCGCGAGGCGCCGAGGACCGTCCAGTCACGCTCGGTCTGCTTGGCCCCGCGGTAGCGCGCGTGCAGCCCGCCCGCGCCGCGGTCGAAACGCAGCCAGCGCCCGCTGGCCGACGCGATCTCGACGCCCGCCAGCCCCCGGACCGGCATCGTGCGGTCGGGCTCGAGGCGCACCGCGACGTCCTGCCGGCGGGTATGGGCGCGGCCCGTCCGCGCGCCGTCGCCGTGCTCGCGCAGGCGCTCGAGCTTCCAGCCCAGACGGGACGCCAGCCAGCCGACGTAGAGCAGCCCGGCGCTGGCGGAGTCCGGGTGGTGGCGGACGGTCACCTCGGAGATCAGGCGCAGGTCACCACGGAGCTTCACCGGATCGAACGTCGCCGCGATGCGCTCCCGCCACGGGGTGCTGCGCAGCCACGCGAGGTCGACGACGTAGGAGCGCTCCATCAGCTCGCGCAGCCGCAGGAACGCGTCGGCCGGCTCGGGCTCGTCCACCGAATCGACGAGGACGACCTGGGCGAGGCCGAGCAGCGCGTCGAGCGCGTCCGAGTGGCCATGGGGCGACCACACGACCGTCGAGATGTCCGTCACCACGAGCGGGTCGACGATCGTCTCGAGGTGGTTCAGGTGCGCCGGCCCCATCTCGATGACCACGGTTTCGAGCGTCGGGGTGTGGACGCCGGCCGTCGTCTCCGCGGGCGCGGCGATCGTCGCCGTCGCGTCGAGCGTCGTGCGCCCGGGGGAGATGGAGCAGACGACGGTGCGGGAGGCGTGGTAGCGCCCGACGCCGCGCAGGCGGTTGGCGACCTCGCCGGCGTACTCGCGGTCGACCACGCACACCAGGTTCAGCGCCCGCGCCGGCACGTAGGAGGCCGACTGCTGGCGCGCCTGGGTCAGCAGGGAGCGCAGGGCCGCTTCGATCGCCGACGGCGTCGTGTCCTGCGCGGTCCAGACCAGGTCGGTCTTCGCGACGGTCGCGGGGCTCAAATGGCCCGCCACTCGTCGCCGTTTATCAGCAGCGACTCGATCTCCGCGGGCCCCGCCGCGCCCGCCTCGTACTGCGGCAGCGGGCCGGGCTCACCCGTCCAGCGCTTGACGACCGGGTCCATGATCCGCCACTGCGCCTCGACTTCGTCGTTGCGGGTGAAGAGCGTCGCGTCGCCCCGCATCGCGTCCATGATCAGCTTCTCGTAGGCCTCGGGCGACTGCGACAGGAACGTCGTGCCGTAGAGGAACTCCATGCTCACGTCGCGCACCCGCATCCGCGTCCCCGGGATCTTCGCGCCGAGCTTCATCGTCACGCCCTCGTTGGGCTGCACGGTGAAGATGAGCTGGTTGGGGTGGACGCCGGCCGGACCTTCGTGGTCGAAGGCCTGGTGCGGCACCGGCTTCAGCGTCACGGCGATCTCCGTCACCTTGCGCGACAACCGCTTGCCCGTCCGCAGGTAGAACGGCACGCCGGCCCAGCGCCAGTTCTGCACCATCAGGCGCATGGCGGCGAAGGTCTCCGTGTTGGAGTCGTCGGGGACACCGTCCTCCTCGAGGTATCCCGGCACCTCCTTGCCGGCGACGATCCCCGAGGCGTACTGCGCGCGGACGGTGCAGTCGGGCTCGGGTGGCGAGATGGCGTGCAGCACCTTGACCTTCTCGTTGCGCACCTCGTCGGCGGAGAAGTCGACGGGCGGCTCCATGCACAGCAGGCAGAGCAGTTGCATCATGTGGTTCTGCATCAGGTCGCGCAGGGCGCCGGCGTGGTCGTAGTAGCCCGCCCGCGAGCCGATGCTGATGTCCTCGGCGGCGGTGATCTGCACGTTGGCGATGAAGTTCCGGTTCCACAACGGCTCGAACATGCCGTTGGCGAAGCGGAACGCCAGCATGTTCTGGACGGTCTCCTTGCCCAGGTAGTGGTCGATGCGGAAGACCTGGGACTCGGCGAAGACCGCGAGCACCTTCTTGTTGAGGTCCTTCGCCTCGGCGAGCGTCGTGCCGAACGGCTTCTCGATGATCGCCTTGACCTCGGCCCCGTCGCTGTGCGCGAGCCCGTGGCGCCCGAGCGCATCGATGATCACGGGGAAGAACTCCGGCGCCGTCGAGAGGTAGAACGCCCGGTTGAGCTTCTGGCCCGCGGCCGCGTCGAAGCCGTCGAGCGCCTCGGCCAGCCGGGGATACATCGTGTCGTCGTCGAACGAGCCAGAGACGTACCGCGCCTCCGCGAAGAGCGCCTCGAGCACCTTCGGATCCGGCTCGCGCCGCGAGAACTCGGCCACCGCCGCGTGGGCCTGCTTGCGGAACTCCTCGTCCGGCACCGCGGAGCGCGAGACGCCGATCAACTGGAAGCGCTCGGGCAGCGCCCCCTCGTGGGCGAGGTTGTAGAGCGCCGGCAGCAGCTTGCGCCGGGCGAGGTCCCCGGACCCGCCGAAGATGACCAGCGAGGTGGGGTGGACCGGAAGGCGCTCGAGGCCCTCGGTGAGCGGGTTCGGCGGGGCGTCGGACATCCGCTAGCCGTCCGCGTGCTTCTGGGTCGCGTGGCCGCCGAACTGGTGGCGCAGGGCCGAGAGCACGCGGCCGGTGAAGTCGCCGTTGCCGCGCGTGTAGAAGCGTGCGTTGAGCGCGCTCGTGAGCACGGGGGTCGGCACGTCGGTGGCCATCGCGGCCTCGATCGTCCAGCGGCCCTCGCCGGAGTCCTCGGTGTAGGCGGAGAGTTCGTCCAGCTTGTTGCCCTCCTGCTCGAAGGCGATCGCCGCGAGTTCGCAGAGCCAGGAGCGGATCACCGAGCCCTGCATCCAGAGGTGGCTGATCTTCGCGTTGTCGAGCTCGAACGGGCTCTTGTCGAAGATGTCGAAGCCCTCGGCGTAGGCCTGCATCATCCCGTACTCGATGCCGTTGTGGACCATCTTCACGAAGTGGCCCGCGCCCGTCGGGCCCATGTGGCCCCAGCCCGGCCCGTGCTCCTTGGTGGGGTGCGGCGCGAGCACGTCGAGGAAGGGCGCGAGGCGCTCCACCGCGTCGTCGGGTCCGCCGACCATCATGCAGTAGCCGACCTCGAGCCCCCACACGCCGCCGCTGGTGCCGACGTCGACGTAGCCGACGTCCTTCTCGGCCAGCACCTTCGCGCGGGCGATGTCGTCGGTCCACTTCGAGTTGCCGCCGTCGACGATCGCGTCACCGGCCTCGAGGAGCCCCGCGAGCTGCTCGACGGTGTCCTGGGTCGGCTTGCCGGCCGGCACCATGATCCAGACCGTCCTGGGGGCGCTCAACTTCGAAACCATGTCCTTCAGGTCCTGCGCGGACTCGGCGCCGATCCCGACGGCCTTCTCCACCGCCTCCATGTCGAGATCGGTCACCACCACCTCGTGGTCGGAGTCGCGCGTGATGCGGGCGACCATGTTGCCGCCCATCTTGCCGAGGCCGACGAAGCCGATCTGCGCCATCTAGGCCCCCTGGGTCATGGCAGTGGAGCAAGACGTCCTGAGACTGCGGTTCATGGCCTGTTCCCCTTGATTGTGTCGGTGAGCGAGCGGACTGCGGCGACGGGGTCGCCTTGGAGCGTCACGCGCTCCGCCGGAAGGTCGTGCGCGCGGAGGGTGCGCAGGTCGCCCGTGGCCTGCGCCTCCTTCAGCGCCTCGAACCCGTAGGTGGCGCCGGGGATCGACACGTCCTCGGCGACGGGATGCAGGAGCTGGAGGAAGCGCCCGGTGGCGGGCCCGCCCTTGTGGAGCTGCCCCGTCGAATGCAGGAAGCGCGGGCCGTACCCGAACGTCGTGGCCGCGCCCGTGCGCGCGCGCAGCGCGACGCGCAGGTCGCCGACCGCCGCGTCGAG
>JBBQZE010000224.1:0-4823 GCA_038207985.1 Solirubrobacterales bacterium | reverse complement strand
CTTCCCGGTGCTGGTGTGGGGGGCCGACGAGCTGGCCCGGTGGTTCCGCCGTCGCCGCAGCGGGGCAGGTCCGGCAGGGGACCTCGTGCCCGTCCTGGGTGGGGACCTCCGGCCCTGCCCCGCAAGCACTCCGGCGTCGAGGCTGGGGCCATGAACCAGGGTGCCGCGCTCGGAGTCCACTCGGAGGTCGGCCGGCTGCGGCAGGCCGTCGTCCACCGCCCCGGGCTGGAGCTGAGCCGGCTCACCCCCGGCAACTGCCGGGAGCTGCTCTTCGACGACGTCCTCTGGGCGTCCAAGGCCCGTGAGGAGCACGACGCCTTCGCGGAGGTGCTGCGCAGCCAGGGCGTGACCGTCCACCACGCCGACACCCTCCTCGCGGAGACGGTCGCCCTGCCGGAAGCGCGGGCGTTCGTGCTGGACCGGGTGTGCACCCCGGAGCGCGTGGGGCCCACGCTGGCCCAGTCCCTGCGCGAGATGCTCGAGAAGCTGGACGCCCCCGCGCTCGCCGAGCTGCTGGTGGGTGGGGTGACCCGCGCCGACCTCTCCCCGCTGCCGGTGCACAGCCTGCGCTGGGAGACCCTCGGACTCGACGACCTGGTGCTCGCGCCGCTGCCCAACACCCTGTTCCCCCGGGACAGCTCGGCCTGGGTGTACGGCGGGGTGACCATCAACCCGATGGCCAAGGCGGCGCGGCGCCGCGAGCAGCTGCACTGCCAGGCCGTGTACCGCTTCCACCCGCTGTTCACCGCCGCCACGTTCCCCGTCTACTACGGGGCGGACGACCTCGACCACCAGCCGGCGACCCTGGAGGGCGGCGACATCCACGTCCTCGGCCGTGGGGTGGTGCTGATCGGGATGGGGGAGCGGACCACGCCGCAGTCGGTCGGGCTCCTCGCCCGCAAGCTGTTCGCGGAGGACGCCGCGCGGCTCGTGCTCGCCGTCCAGCTCCCGCCCTCGCGTTCCTACATGCACCTCGACACCGTCCTGACGATGGTCGACCGCGACGCCGTCACGCTCTACCCGCCCGTCGTGAACGACGACGTACGGATCTGGACGCTCACGCCGGGAGACGATGAGCTGCCGCACGTCGAGCGCTTCGACGGGAACGTGATCGCGGCGCTCGAGCACGCGCTCGAGATCGACGACATGCGCGTGATCCGCACGGGCGGCGACGCCTCGGAGATGGCCCGCGAGCAGTGGAACGACGGCAACAACGTCGTCTGTCTCGAGCCCGGAGTGGTCGTCGGCTACGACCGCAACGTCGACACGAACGCGCGGCTCGAGGAGGCGGGAATCGAGGTGCTCCCGATCGACGGTGCCGAGCTCGGCCGCGGCCGCGGTGGCTCGCACTGCATGACCTGCCCGATCGTGCGGGACGCCTGAATGCGGAATCTGCGCAACCGCTCCTTCCTGAAGGAGGTCGACTTCACGCGCGGGGAGCTCGAGTTCCTCCTCGATCTCGCCGCGGCGCTGAAGACCGCGAAGTACGCGGGGAACGAGGTCGCGCGGCTGAGCGGCAAGGAGATCGCGCTGATCTTCGAGAAGAGCTCGACGCGCACTCGGTGCGCGTTCGAGGTCGCCGCCCACGACCAGGGCGCGCACGTCACCTACCTCGACCCGTCGGGGTCGCAGATGGGGCACAAGGAGTCGGTCGCCGACACCGGGGCCGTACTCGGCCGGATGTTCGACGGTATCGAGTACCGCGGCTCCGGCCAGGAGCACGTCGAGGAGCTCGCGCGGCACGCCGGTGTCCCGGTGTTCAACGGGCTCACGAACGAGTGGCATCCGACGCAGATGCTCGCCGACTTCCTCACGATGCACGAGAAGTCGCGCAAGCCGTACGACGGGCTCGCCTACGCGTTCGTCGGTGACGGGCGCTACAACATGGGGCGCTCGCTGCTGATCACCGGAGCCATCATGGGCAGCGACGTGCGGCTCGTGACACCGGCGGAGCTCCGCCCGCCCGAGGACGTGATCGCGCAAGCACGAGAGCTGGCGGTCGGCTCCGGGGCAACCATCACGGTGACGAGCGACGTCGCGGAAGGGGTTGCCGGAGTCGACTTCGTGCACACCGACGTGTGGGTCTCGATGGGTGAGGCGCCCGAGGTCTGGGCGGAACGCGCGCGGCTGCTCGCGCCCTTCCAGGTGAACGCCGCGCTGATGGCCGCCACCGGGAACCCGCGCGCGAAGTTCATGCACTGCCTGCCCGCTTTCCACGACAGCGGCACGACGATCGGCGCCGCCATGGCCGAGGCGACCGGGATGCACGACGGGCTCGAAGTGACCGATGCGGTCTTCCGCTCCCCGGCCAGCGTGGTCTTCGACCAGGCGGAGAACCGGCTGCACACCATCAAGGCGGTGCTGGTCGCCTCGCTGGGGTGAGCAGTGGTGATGCTGCTGCAGGCCACGTACTACGTCGGGGGCTCCTTGGGGTTCTCTGAGGCCAGTGGCTCGGGCTAGCGGCTGGCTGTGTCTTCGGCCTGGCGCCGGTCACCGGGGCCGGGGGCTACCGGCGCCGCGACGAGCAGCGGGCAACTGAGCGTCCGGACCAGTCCGTCGGCGGTGCTGCCGACCAGCCAGCGAAACAGCACCCCGCGCGGCACGTGGCCGATGACCAGCAGGTCGAGCTCCTGGGCGAAGTCCTCGAGCACAGGCACGCCGAAGCCCGCCGTCGCGCGGCCGTCCAGGCCCCGGGCATCGAGGCGCTCCTGTGCCCGCTCGACGTCCTCCTGCGTGCCGGGGTACCAGGCTGCCGCGACGGCGTCGAGGCCACGCATGCCGGGCGTCGGCGTCGGGAGGACGACCGCCTCGACGGCGCGCACCGGCGCGCCGTCGGCCAGCGACGTCGCGAGCGAGAGCGCCGCCTCGGAGGCCGGGTCGCCCGTCCAGCCGACGCCGATGCGCCGCAGCGGACGCGCGCCGTCGCTCCAGCCCGCGGGCGCGACGGCGACCGCCGTCTCGGCCGCGCGCAGCGTGGCCCGCACATCGTCGCCGTGGACGAGGCGGCCGAGGCCGCGGCGCCGCGAGGAGCCGACGACGATCAACGGGGTCTCACGCCGGGCCGCGAGCTCCCGCAGTCCGTCGCCGGGCCAGCCGTTCAGCTCAGCCAGCGCGACCTCGTCGCCGTGGAGCCCGGCTCGCTCGGCCTCCGCCCGCAGCAGCGCGAGCGCCTGCGCCGGCGCGTCGCGGTCAAGCTGGTGCAGGTGGGCGAGCACCGTGCTGCCCGCCAGCTGGCGGGCAAGCGTGAGCGCGTCACGCCCGCCGGGGCCGCCGTCGATGCCGACCAGTGCCGTGGGAAACACCATCGCTCTAGTGCGCCTCGGCGCCGACCGCCGTGGGGCTCGCGGCGAGGTCGGGGTGGATGCCACGGGGCACCGCCAGCACGCGGCAGGCCGTGTGGTGGACCACGTAGCGCGAGACGCTGCCGAGCAGCGCGCGCCGCACGCCGCCGTAGCCGCCGGCGGTGCGGGTCACGTGGCGACCTTCCGCCATTCCACCCGCCGCATCGGGACCGCGAGGCACTCGAAGTTGTCGAGCATGACGAGGTACTCGCCGCCTGCTTCGTCGATGCCGACGATCTTGCCGAAGCGCCCGATCTTGGAGCTCGAACGGTGATAGTCCTGGAGGTAGACAGCGACCTCGCAGGCGCGATCCAGCGGATGCCCGTTCTCCGCGACCTTGACGAACGTCCCGTCGGGCACCGACGGTGGCTCGATTGCGCTCGCCGGCCGTGCGAACTCGTCGTCCGGGGACGGCGGGACGCGGTGATGACCGTCGTCGTGCACCGGTGACGGGCGGCGCGCGTCCATGAACGTCTCGTCGCCGGAAAGGTGGCGCTCCTCGGCGTACGCGGCGGCGCCGTGACGGTCGGGGTGGTTGTCGTGTTCGTCGGTCATACGCGCAGTGTCACATGGCCGGCGAGTCCTCAGCCCGCGGCGGTCGTCAGGCCGAGCGGCGCCGCCGGGCGACGCCGGATCAGCGGGGGGACGATCAGCAGCGGGCAGTGCGCCGCCTCGAGAAGGCGGGCGGACACGCTGCCGAAGACCGCCGAGAGCAACCGTCCGCGTCCGTGCGACCCGCACAGCAGGAGGTCGAGCCCGTCGCTGGCCTCGACCAGGAGATCGCCCGGGTCGCCTTGCCGCCGAAGGACGCTGACCGCGACGTGCCCGGGCCCCGCGACCACAGCGGCGTCGGCGTCATCCTGCGCCTGCTCGCTGCCGGGGCCGATCGCGATCACCAGGACCTGCGCGTCGGGCTCGCCGGCGACGTGCATGGCCGCCGCCAGCGCGAAGCGTGCCGCTGGGGACCCGTCGTAGGCGACGCCGATCCTGCGCAACGGCTCCTCCTCGGGGACCGGGACGCTGAACGGCGAGATGGCCAGCGGGCAGGGCGCGTGCTGCAGCACCGAGCGCGTGACGCTGCCGTCGAGGTCGCGGCCGAGCACCAGCGCGCACGCGTCGATCTCGCGCGCGAGATCGACGAGCGCCTCCGGGACGCCCTCGGCGGGGAGCACGCGCTCCCGGCATTCGACGCCCGCACCGACCAGGTGCCCGGCGCGCTCGACCCGCGCCTGCGCGGCGTCGAAGCGCCACTCGTTCCCCGGCGTCTCGACGGCGCTCGGGCTCAACGGCAGGGGCTCGTAACGATAGGCGGAGGCCACCATCAGCGGCTGCCCGACCGCGGCGGCCAGCAGCGCCCCGAGCTGGACGGCCGACGCGCTGTCAGGCCCGCTGTAGCAGGCGATGACGGGGTGATCAGCATCGACGGGGAGGGGCATAAGGCCACGCTCGAGGACCGCTACGGGCCGCCCCGGCGAACGGGGC
>JBBQZE010000223.1:0-4845 GCA_038207985.1 Solirubrobacterales bacterium | reverse complement strand
AGGCTGCTCGACGGGCTCGGCGCCCGCGGACTCCGCGCCGTCGCCGTCTGACGAAGGCGTCAGGTCGTCCGCGTCGCGAGCACGCCCGCGCGGACGGCACGTCCGCCGATGCCCACGAGCGCCAGCACGAGCCCGGCGCCGGCCGCGCCCAGCACGAGCAGCGGGACGTCGAGGCGGCTGACGTGGAACGCGTGGGCCACGGACGGGAGCACGAGCGGGACGAGCAGAATCGCGCCCACGCCCCAGCTCGCGGCGCCGACGATCCGCTCCGCCGCGACGGTGCACGCCACGGCGACGCCGGTCACGACGGCCACCGTCGCGGCGTCGGCGTCCGTGACGCCCGCGGCCTGGATGACCTCGAGGTAGCCCAGCACGGTGAAGATCGCGGTGGCGAGCAGCGCCAGGGCGCGGGCGCCGACGACGGCTGCCGTGCGCCAGGCGACCACCGGCGCCGAGAAGGCCGGCACGGGGCTGAGGGCCGGGACCTCTGACTGCACCCAGTCGACGTACCGCTGGACCCCGGTCGCGAAGGGCGTGCTCGCCTGCCAGCCGAGCTCGGTCGCGGCGCGAGCGCCCGAGACGCGGGCGCCGGCGAAGTCCCCGGAGCGACCGGGGGTGTGGACGACCTCGACCGCGCCGACGGCCCGCCCGACGGCGTCCGCGATCTCGCGCACCGACGTGTCCTCGTCGCCGACCAGGTTGTACACGCGCCCCGCGGCCTCGGGCCGCAGGGCGGCCACGACGCCGCCGGCGAGGTCCTCGACGTAGACGAAGCGGCGCGTCTGCGCCCCGTCGCCGGCGATCGTCAGCGCCTCGCCGGCCAGCGCCTTGGCGACGAAGATCGGCAGGACCGCAGCCGGTCGTGCGCGCGGGCCGTAGGGGATGCCGAAGCGCAGGATCGTCGCGTCGACGTCGTACAGCTCCCCGTAGGACTTGCAGTACATCTCGCCCGCGACCTTCGTGGCGGTGTAGAAGTGGCTCGGAAGCGCCAGCCCGGTGTCCTCGTCGACCTCGTCGGCGACGACGTCGGAGTAGGCCCAGATCGTCGAGGCGTAGAGGACGCGCGCGCCGGTCGCCCGTGCCGCCTCGAGGACGTTGAGGGTCCCGCGGCAGTTGAGCGCCTCGGCCTCCCGGGGGGCCTCGGCCACGATGCCGACGTCTGCCGACGCGGCGAGGTGCGCGATGGCGTCGCAGCCTTGCGCGGCCGCGAGCACCTGCTCGGCGTCGAGCAGGTCGCCGACGACCACGTCCACGTCGGCGTGCTCGGGATACGGGGACGGCCGCACGTCGAAGATGCGCGGCTCGTGGCCCTCGGCGAGCAGCCGGTCGACGACGTGCGAGCCGATGAACCCGGCCCCTCCGGTCACGAGAACCTTCATGCGGATGCCTCCGGGCGGTAGTAGAGCGGGACGCACCAGTGGTTCTGGGCGACCCAGTCGGTGTTGGGAAGCTCGTCGCCGGTGCCCATGGTGCGGTGGCACGGCTGGTCGTAGACCTTGCCCGTCGAGCGCTCGATCGGATCGAAGGTGACGTACTTGTACAGGCCGGAGACCATCCCGTCCGGGAGCTGCAGGCGACCGGCGTGGCGCGCGTCGAGCTCGCGCCGGGCGTAGTCGTTCTTCCAGGACACGATCTCGGCGAGCCGCTCGACCTGCACGACGCCGAGGGCGGCGGTGAAGTCGCTCATGCGGAAGTTCAGGCCGTGGACCACATGATCCGGCTTGCCGTAGTTGCGAAACGCCCGGGCGAAGGCCAGCAGCTCGGGGTCGCGCGACACGAGCACGCCGCCCTCGCCGGTGGAGATCGTCTTCGTCGCGTAGAACGAGTAGATGCCGGCGTCGCCCCAGCTGCCGGCGGCCCGCCCGTTCCAGTGCGCCCCGTGCGCGTGCGCGCAGTCCTCGAGCAGGGCGATGCCGCGGGCCTGGCAGAGGTCGGCGATGCGCTGGACGTCGAAGGCGATGTGGCCGCCGATGTGCACGAGGAAGACCGCCGCCGGGTCGTGCTCGTCGACGAGGCGCTCGACCTCCTCGAAGGAGAGGCAGAGGTCGTCGCGGCGGCAGTCGCCGAAGACCGGGCGACCTCCGGCGGCCAGCACGGCCAGCGGGGTTGCCATGAAGGTGTTCGACGGCACGACGACAGTGCGGCCGCGGACCTGCGCCCATTCGAGCGCCGCGAGGGCGCCACCGGTCCAGCTCGCCGTGGCGACGGCGCCGATCCCGTCGTGGGCATCGCTCCATGCCTGCTCGAAGCGGGCGACCATCGGGCCCTCGGCCCAGCGCAGCGAGTCGATGACCTCGTCCCACAGCTCGTGGAGCCGCGCCCGGTCCCGGGGATCGAACCCGATCGCGAACGTCGACGGGTCCGTGGGCAGGGGGGTGCGCAAGCCTTCAGCCTACGGCGGACGGCGGATGCTGATCTGGCAGGGGTCTGAACGCCGGGTCAGCACCGCCCGCCCTCGCACACCGCGACCGGCGCTCAGCCATCCGCGAGCAGCCCGTGGTCAAGCGCGTAGCGGACGAGCTCGGCGCGGGTGGTGCGGCCGAGCTTCTGCTGGACGTGCGACCGGTGCGTCTCGACGGTGCGCACCGAGAGGCACAGCTGCTCGCCGATCTCGGCGTTGGTATGTCCGAGCGCGATCAGGCGCAGCACCTCCGCCTCGCGCGGGGAGAGGTCGTCAGGGGGTCCCGGCGTGCTCTCCGGCGTCGCCGCGAGGTGCGCCCCGAGCGCCGGGTTCAAGAACGCCTGGCCGGCGGCGGCGCGGCGGATCGCCTCCACGAGCTCGGCGTCGGCCGCGTCCTTGAGGACGTAGCCCAGCGCGCCGGCCCGCAGCGCCCGGCGCGCGTACTCCGGGTCCTCCTGCATGGTCAGGACCACCGTTGCCGTCGTCGCGCAGCGGCTGCGGACCTCGGGCAGCGCGTCCAGCGACGTGAGCGTGCCCGGCATGTTTAGGTCGAGCACGAGGACGTCGGGCTTGTGCCCCAGCACAGCGCGCAGCGCGGCGTCCACGTCGCCGACTTCGGAGACGACCTCGATGCGGTCCCCCTCGGCCGCCAGGAGGTGCCGGAGGCCGCCGCGTACGACGGGGTGGTCGTCCGCGAGGACGATGCGAATCGAAGACAAGGTTGGATCCTAACGGCGGCGCGTAGGATGGCTCTGGGTGCCGTATTCCAGAAGCGCTGATCCAGATCAAGTTGCCCGGCTCGAACGGCTGCTGGCGCTCGGTCGCGCGCTCACGTCGGAGCTCGACCTCGCGACCCTGCTGGACCGGATTCTCGAGACGGCGCGCGAGCTGACCGGTGCGCGCTACGCGGCGGTCGGCGTCCTCGACGAGCGCCACGACGAGCTCGCGCAGTTCCTCACCGCGGGCCTCGACGAGGAGGCTCGCGTGGCGATCGGCGCGCTGCCCCGCGGCCGGGGCGTCCTCGGCCTGCTGATCTCCGAGCCCACGCCGATCCGCCTGCACGACGTCGCCGAGCACCCGAGCAGCTACGGCTTCCCTCCGGGGCATCCGCCGATGGCAAGCTTCCTCGGCGCCCCGATCATCATCCGTGGCGAGGTGTGGGGGAACCTCTACCTGACCGAGCGCGCGGACGGCGCCGACTTCGACGACGCCGACCTCGACACGGTCGCGGTCCTCACCGAATGGGCCGCCGTCGCGATCGACAACGCCCGGCTCCTCGGTCAGGCGACCGCTCGGGGTCACGAGCTCGAGCGCGCCCTCCACGCCCGAAAGGTCTCGATGGAGATCGCGACCGCCGTCGGCTCCGACACCGACCTGCCCCGCATCCTCGAGCTGATCGTCACCCGCGCGCGGGCCCTGGTCGGTGCCGACGCGCTGCTCATCTGGCTGCGCCACGGCGACGAGCTGCGCATCGCCGCGGTCGCCGGCGACGTCGACGTGCCCCACGACGCCAGCTTGCCGCTGGCCACGTCGACCGCCGGGCGGGCGCTCGACGGCGCGCGGTCGGTCCGCATCGCCCAGGCCCAGCAGCTGCAGGTCAACCCGGCGGAGTACGGCATGTCCCAGGTCGAAAGCGCCCTCATCGTTCCGCTGGTCCATCGCGGGGACGGACACGGCGTGCTCATGGCCTTCGACCACGCCGGCGAGCCCGGGGGCTTCGACGACGAGGACCAGCGCGCCCTCGAGGCGTTCGCCGCGAGCGCCGCGACGGCCGTCGCGACGGCGCGCAGCGTCGAGGCGCACCGGCTGCGGGACACGATCGCGGCGGCGGAGTCCGAGCGGCGGCGCTGGGCGCGCGAGCTCCACGACGAGACCCTGCAGCGCCTCGCCCTGCTCAAGCTGTCGCTGGCCGGGGCGCTGAGGGCCGACGCCGTCCCGGCTCGCGACATGCTCGAGACGGCGGCGGCGCAGCTCGACGACGACATCGCTGGCCTGCGGGCGATCATCGCGGACCTCCGTCCGGCCGCCCTCGACGAGCTCGGCCTCGCGCCCGCGTTGCGGACGCTCGTGACGCGCGTGGCGGGCGGTGCCGGCCTGCGCTCGGAGGTCCGGATCGAACTCGGCGACGTCCGCTTGGAGCCGGACATCGAGACGGTCGCCTACCGGGTCGCCCAAGAGGCGCTGACGAACGTCGTCAGGCACGCCGGCGCGCGCTCGGTCGTGGTGACCGCCCGCCTGGAGTCCGGGGGGCTGCGACTCACGGTCACCGACGACGGCCGCGGACCCGACGGAGCGCCGGGCGAGGGCTACGGCATCATCGGGATGCGCGAGCGGGCGGTGCTGGCCTCGGGCCGGCTGGAGGTCGCGGCCGGTCCCGAGGGCGGGACGTGCGTCACCCTCGAGCTTCCACCGGGCGGTGAGGTGGCCATGCGCCGCGAGCCCCG
>JBBQZE010000222.1:0-4849 GCA_038207985.1 Solirubrobacterales bacterium | reverse complement strand
CCCTCGAGGTCGCGGTCGAACGAGTAGGCGTCCTTCATGATGAACTCGCGGGTGCGCAGCAGCCCCGCGCGCGGCCGCGCCTCGTCTCGGCCCTTGTTCTGGAAGTGGTAGAGCTGCATCGGCAGCTGGCGGTAGGAGCGCACGACCTGCGACACGTGGAAGGTCAGCGTCTCCTCGTGGCTCATCGCCAGGATCATGTCGGCGCGCTTGCGGTCCTTGAAGCGGAAGAGCTCGTCCCCGACGGACTCGTAGCGCCCGGAGCGCTTCCACAGCTCGGCCGGGGTGAGCGTCGGCATGAGGAGCTCCTGCGCGCCGATGCCGTCCATCTCCTCGCGGATGTGCTGAACGACTTTCTGGTGGACACGCCAGCCCGCCGGCAGCCACGTCCACAACCCCGCGCCGACCTGCCGGACCAGCCCCGCGCGGACCATGAGCTTGTGCGACAGCGCCTCCGCGTCTGCGGGCGGCTCGCGCTCGGTGGGCAACAGGAGCTGGGACAGGCGCATGAGCGGCCAAGGCTACCCGCGAGGTGGGTATACGTTGGACGAGCCCCCTACCGACAGGAGACGCTGCAATGGCCTACGAGGTCCCCGCCCTTCCCTACGCGCACGACGCGCTCGAGCCCACCGTCGACAAGGCGACGATGGAGTTCCACCACGACAAGCACCACCAGGCCTACGTCGACAAGGCGAACGCCGCCCTCGAGGGCACCGAGTTCGACGGCAAGGACGTGCGCGAGGTCCTGGAGAACCTCTCCTCCTTGCCCGCCGACAAGCAGGGCCCGTTCCGCAACAACGGCGGCGGCCACTACAACCACTCGCTCTTCTGGGAGGCGATGAGCCCGGACGGCGGCGGCGAGCCGAGCGGCGAGCTCGGCGAGGCGATCACCGCGAAGTTCGGGAGCTTCGACGCCTTCAAGGAGCAGTTCGAGGCGGCCGGCGTCGCCCAGTTCGGTTCGGGCTGGGCCTGGCTCGTGCTCGATGGCGGCGAGCTCGCGATCACCTCGACGCCGAACCAGGACTCCCCGGTCCTCGACGGCAAGGAGCCGCTGCTCGGCAACGACGTCTGGGAGCACGCCTACTACCTGCAGTACCAGAACAAGCGCCCCGCCTACCTCAAGGCGTGGTGGGACGTGGTGGCCTGGGACAAGGTCGCCGAGCGCTACTCCGCGGCGAAGTAGCCGCCCCGCCGGGCGTCCCTCGCGTCAGCGGGGGACGCCCGCGCTGCGTACCGGGTCGCGCGACAGGCGTTGCGCCAGCGACACCGGGACGAGCGAAAGCACGATCACCACGACGGCCACGACGTTGACCACCGGCAGGTTGCGCGGTCGCGAGAGGTTGTCGAGGATCCAGATCGGCAGCGTCCGCGCGCTCCCCGCGGTGAACGTGGTCACGATGACCTCGTCGAAGGAGAGGGCGAACGCGAGCAGGCCGCCGGCGACGAGCGCGGAGCGCATCTGCGGGAACGTCACCTGCCGGAAGCCCTGCCACGGGCTCGCCCCGAGGTCCCCCGCCGCCTCTTCGAGGCTCACCGAGGTGCGTCGCAGCCGGGCGACGACGTTGTTGAACACCAACACGATGCAGAACGTCGCGTGCGCCACGACGACGGTCCACAGCGCCAGCCCCACACCGAGCACCTGGGTGAAGGTCGCGTTCAAGGCGATCCCGGTGACGACACCGGGCAGCGCGATCGGCAGGATCACCAACAGCGAGAACGCGCCCTTGCCGAAGAAGTCGTAGCGCGCCAGCGCGTACGCCGCCAACGAGCCGAGCAGCAGTGCGATGGCCGTGGCGCCCAAGCCGACGCGCACGCTCGCCCAGAGGGCGTCCCGCGCGCCGGTGTTGTCCAGCGCGACCGAGAACCAGTGCAGCGTCAGCCCCTTGGGCGGCCAGCTCTGGACCCGCGTGCGGTTGAACGCGTAGATCGTCACGACCACGATCGGCGCGTAGAGGAACACCAGCGTGAGGCCGGTACACGCCTTCAGAAACCAGGCGACCGGCTTCGGGACCTGCATCTACAACGCCTCGAAGGCGCCGGCCCGGCGGGCCCCGGCGAGGTAGACGAGCATGATCACGACCGGCACCGTCGCGAACGCGGCGGCCAGCGGCAGGTTGTCGGCGATACCGACGTTCGCGAAGACGACGTTCCCGATGAACTGCGTCGAGGAGACCAGGCCGGGCGTGATGTAGTCGCCGAGGCTGAGCGAGAACGTGAAGATCGAGCCGGCCGCGACGGCCGGGACGATCGACGGCAGCACGACGCTGCGCAGCGTGCGCCAGGGCCGCGCGCCGAGGTCGCCGGATGCGTCGAGGAGCGACGCGGGCAGCCGCTCGAGCCCGGCGTAGACCGGGAGGATCATGTACGGCAGCCACAGGTAGCTCAGGACGATCCAGACCCGCAGATACCCCGAGTCCGGGACGCTCACCCCGAACGGGTCGCCGAGCCAGTTGAGCACGCCGTCGGTGGCGAACATCGTGCGCCAGGCGTAGACCTTCACGAGATAGCTCGCCCACAGCGGCACCAGCACCGCGACCGCTAAGGCCGTGCGCGTCCGCGGCGAGACGAGGAAGGCCATCGTGAACGCAATCGGGAACGCGATCACGATGTCGGTGACGGTGACCAGCGCGGCGATCGACAGTGTCCGCAGCACGATCGTGCGATACACGGGCTCGGAGACGATCTGGTCGAAGTTGCCGAAGCTGACGCCGCGCACCACCACCCCGCTGAACTCGTCCAGCGACCAGAACGCGGCGACCAGCAGCACCGCGAGGGAGCCGAGATAGACGACCCCGAGCCACCCCACGGGGGCCGCCAGCAACGCGCCGACGCGAAGGCCGCGCCGGCGCCCCGGTCCGGGCACTACCCCTTGATCTCCGTCCAGGCCTTGACCCACTTCGTGTAGTCCACGCACACGTTGCCGCGCCCGTCACGGCAGTTGCGGGTGGGCGTGGCCCAGAACTTCACCCGGTCGTAGTAGGCGGCATCGCCCACGTGGTAGGTGTCGCAGAAGCCCTTGTCGGAGGTCTGCGCGCAGGCCTTGGGGTTGGCCGGCGCCTCGCCGAACCACTCAGCCACCTGCGCCTGGACCTTCGGCGTCTCCATCCAGTTCATCCAGGCGACCATGCAGTTCGGGTGCGCGGCCTTGTCGGAGAGCATCCAGGTATCCGACCAGCCGGTGGACCCCTCGGACGGCAGAACCGTCTTGACCGGGACCTTGTCGGCGTCCAGCAGGTTCGCGATGACCTGCCACGTCGTCCCGATCTCGGAATCGCCCTGGGTGAAGGCCGCCTGCTCCTTGGTGTAGTCCGACCAGTACTGGCCGACGAGCTTGCGGTTCTCCTTGAGCAGGGCCACCGCCGCGTCGAACTGCTTCTGGTCGAGCTCATACGGGTTCTTGATGCCGAGCTCCGGCTTCGTGTTGGAGAGATACAGCGCCGCCTCGGCGATGTAGATCGGGTCGTCGTAGCCCGTGAGCTTGCCCTTGTACTTGGCCGCCTGGGCCGGGTCGAAGACCGCGCTCCAGCTCGTGGGCGCCGGTGTGACCTTGTCCGTGCGCCACATGATGAGGTTGGCCCCGTAGCCGTGGGGCGCACCGTACATCTGCTTGGCGGCCGAGTTGTAGTCCCGCATCTTCACGATCGGGTCGAGGTCGGCCCAGTTCTTGAGGAGCTTCGTGTCGATCGGCACGACGTTGCCGCCGGCGATCAGCTTGACCGAGGCGTTCCCCGAGGCAGAGACACCGTCGTAGCGTCCGGTGCGCATCAGCGTGACCATCTCGTCGGAGGTGGCCGCGGTCTTGGTCGTCACCTGGCAGCCCGTGTCCTTCTGGAAGGGCGTCACCCAGTCGACGGTCTTGTCGTTGGAGCCGTCCTCCGCGTAGCCCGCCCAGGCGACGAGGTCGAGCTTGCCCTCCGTCTTGCCGATCGCGGCCTTCGTGGCGCGATCCGGCACCGTGAAGCCCGCCGCCGCCTTCTTCGTCGTCGAGGTCGAGCCGCTCCCGCCGCATGCGGCGACGCCGACCAGGGTGAGGCAAGCGGCGGTGGCCGCTGCAAGGGTGCGCATCATGGCTGCTCTCCGGTTCCAGTGGGTGGGGTGGTGGTCGCCATCTCGGCGGTCTCTGCGATGACGACGGCGTGCTCGTCGCGCCAGGCCACGGCGACGGCACGGCCGCGCAGGTCGTGCCCCTCGTCGTGGGACGTCTCGAGGTTCTGCCGGGTCACGACGAGCTCGCCGCCCGCCTCGAGCACGACCTCGAAGCGGGTCGCCAGGCCGGTGTAGTGCGTTTCGCGCACGATCCCGCGCTCGACGTGGAGACCGTCCGCGGCCTCCCCCGGGGCCAGCAGGGTGATCTTCTCGGGGCGGATCGTGAGCCGCCGGCCCGCACGCTCGAGCAGGTTCGACGTGCCCACGAACCCGGCGACGAACGCGCTTGCCGGGTGCTCGTAGACCTCGGCCGGCGTGCCGACCTGCGCGAGGCGCCCGTCGTGGAACACGGCCAGCCGGTCGCTCATCGACAGCGCCTCGTCCTGGTCGTGGGTGACGTAGACGAACGTGATGCCGACGTCGCGCTGGATCGCCTTGAGCTCGCGCTGCATCTCCAGGCGGAGCTTGAGATCCAGGGCGCCGAGCGGCTCGTCGAGCAGAAGGACCCGCGGCCGCGCGGCGATCGCCCGGGCCAGGGCGACGCGTTGGCGCTGCCCGCCGGAGAGCTGCGCGGGCTTGCGGTCGCCGACGTCGGGCAGGCGCACGAGCTCGAGCGCTTCGGCGGCGGCCCGCTTGCGCTCGCGCTTGCTCTCCCCGCGGACCCGGAGCGCGTAGGCGACGTTCTCGGCCACGGTCATGTGCGGGA
>JBBQZE010000221.1:0-4863 GCA_038207985.1 Solirubrobacterales bacterium | reverse complement strand
CGCATGCGGGCCTGCTCGCCGTCGCGCAGGGCCTCGGCCACCAATTGGCGGATCAGGTCCATGTCGAGCTCGCCGGGGCCGTCCGGGTCGCCGCCCGCCTCGCCGTCCTCGCCGCCGGCGGGATCGCCGTCGGCGTGCTCGGAGACCCCCTCGGTCAGCGCGGCGAGCTCCGCCGCGCGGAAGAAGAAGCGCTCGAAGACGAGCTCGAAGGTGTGGCGCGCCTCGGGCGACTTGGCCAGCGTCGCGGCGAGCGCCTCGCGGAAGTCCGCCTTCTCCGTCCAGGACACGAGGCCGAGTGCCGCGAACGCGTCGAGCAGCTCGCTCGTGCCGACCGCGACGCCCTCGCCGCGCAGCTCCTCGCCGAACTCGAGGATGCGCGCGGCGATGCCCTGCGGGCCCGTCCCCGCCGCCTGGCTGCCGTAGAGCGCGGCCCGCCGCGGGTCTGGCTTGGCCGCCGGGGCCATCGCCGTCAGCCGACGGGCTGGCCGACGACAAGCTTCGCCCCGACCCGCTCGAGCACGATGTCGAGGTCGGTGCGGTGCTTGACGATGACCGACATCGTCGCGCGGAACGTGTCCGCGTCGATGTCCTGCGCGCCCAGGAGCAGCAGCGCGCGCGCCCAGTCGATCGACTCGGCGATCGACGGCGGCTTCTTCAGGTCGAGGTCGCGGATGAGCGCGACGAGCTCGACGAGCTTGCGGGCCACGACGTCGGGCAGCTCGGGCGTGTGGAGCTTGACGATCTCCAGCTCGTGCTCGAGCGCCGGGTAGTCGAGCCAGAGGTACAGGCAGCGGCGCTTCAGCGCTTCGGTGAGCTCACGTGAGTTGTTCGACGTCAGCAGCACGACGGGGTGGGTCGTGCTCTCGATGGTCCCGAGCTCCGGGATCGAGATCTGGAAGTCGGAAAGCAGCTCGAGGAGCATCGCCTCGAACTCCTGGTCGGTCTTGTCGATCTCGTCGATCAGCAGGACGACCGGCTCCTCGGAGGCGATCGCCGCGAGGAGGGGGCGCGTCAGCAGGAACTCCTCGCCGAAGATGTCGTCCTGGACGTGCTCCCAGCCCGCATCGGTCGCCTCGGTCTGGATGCGCAGGAGCTGCTTGCGGTAGTTCCACTCGTACAGCGCCTTGGCCTCGTCGAGGCCCTCGTAGCACTGCAGGCGCACGAGCGGGCGCTCGAGGTACTTCGCGAGGGCCTTGGCCAGCTCCGTCTTGCCGACGCCGGCCGGGCCCTAGACCAGGATCGGCTTGCCGAGGCGCTCTGCCAAGAAGCTGACCAGCGCGGTCGCCTCGCCGGGGAGGTAGCCCGTGGCTCGCAGGCCCGAGGAGACGTCTGCGGCGGAGGCGGGGGAGACGGGCATGGAGCGGGACAGGCTATCGCTGTGGCATTCTCGCCCCAGATGATCGCCGCCGCCGTGCTCGCCGCGGGCGAGATCCCCGCAGCCCCGGTCGTCGGCCTCATGGCTTTCGGCCTGGTGATGGCCCTGACGGGCCACATCGCGAAGTCCAACCGCCTCGTCGGCGTCGGCATCGCGGTGCTCTTCCTGGCCACCGCGGCGATGGTGCTGCTCGCCTTCCTCGACTTCCAGAACGGCAGCTCGTTCGACCCGCGGCCCGAGGACCCGAAGCTCCCCGGCCAGGTCTACAACGGCTCCTGATCGAAGGGCAGCTGCGGCGGGTCGTACGTGGTCGGCTCGTCGGCCGCGGGCGGCCGCGGCTGGACGACCGTCGCCGCCGCGTCGTGCTCCGGGCGGGGTCGCTCCGCACGGTGCTGCTCGCGCTCGCGCCGGCGCTCGGCGATCCCCGGGTCGGCGAGCGCGGGGCCGGGGGCCGGTGCGCGGCGGCCGCGCGCCGACGGGTCGACCGGGAGGCGCGGCTCGACCACGTGGGCGCCGCGCAGGCGCAGCCCGGACACCAGCAGGCCGAGTGCCGCCAGCAGGCCGAAGAAGATGCCCCACGACAGCCCGTACTCGACGCGGAAGCTCCCGCTCCCCCCGCCCGAGGGCTTGTCCACGAAGCGGTAGAAGACGAGGAAGGTCGCCCAGGCGCCGCCCGCGGCGACGACGAGCCCGTCGCCCCCCGGCAGGTGGAACGCGCGCCGCTCGCCCCGGGCCAGCAGGAGCGCCGCGACGCTGACGGCGACGAGGAAGATGGCCGCCTCGACCCAGGAGAACACGGTGATCGCGAGCTTGCCCGAGGACTGCGAGGCGAGCTGGCCGCGGACGACCGCATCGACCGACTTCGAGTACCAGGGCAGCAGCATCGTGCCGAGCAGGACCAGCGCGGCCACCAGCGCGGTGCGCTGCTCGCTCCCCAGGCCGCCCCACGCAGCGCGCAGCCGCCCCACGCGGATCAGGCGGCGCCCGCGGACTCGTCCGCGACGCCCTCGAGCGCGGTCAGGCCGTCGAGGCGGCGTTCGACGAGGTCGCGCACCGCGGCGGGCACGTCCGGGTCCCGCGCGATCTCCCGCGCCTCCTCCAGCGTGGTTCGCGCGCGGGCCACGCGGGCGAGCTCGCTGCCGCCCGCGACGTGGTTCTTGAGCGTGTTGTCCGCGCGGAGCAGGAGCTTGCGGATGCGGTCGCCGGGGGTCTCGGTCATGCGCTCGGTTGAGTCTACGCCGGGCGTGCGAGGATCCCGCCGCCCGTGTCGACCCTCCGCTACGGCCCCCACCGCCAGCACGTCATGGACCTCGAGCTGCCGCCGGGCGCCGGACCGTTCCCCGTCGCCTTCGTGCTGCACGGCGGCTTCTGGCGTGCCCGCTACCGCCGCGACCTCATGGGCGGACTGTGCGCCGACCTGGCCGCTCGCGGATGGGCGAACGTCAACGTCGAGTACCGCCGCCTCGGCCGCTGGCGGGGTGGCGGCGGCGGGGTTCCCTGGACGCTCGAGGACGTGGGACGGGCGCTCGACCACCTCGCGGACGTCGAAGCCCCGCTCGACCTCGCGCGGGTCGTGGCCGTCGGGCACTCCGCGGGCGGCCACCTGGCGCTGTGGGTCGCCGGGCCCCGCGCGGACGGCGGACCCGGCCGGGTCCGCCTGGCGGGAGCGGTCGGGCAGGCCGCGGTCGGCGACCTCGCCCAGGCCGCGCGTGCGGGCCTCGACGGCCGGGTGGTCGAGCGCTTCTGCGGCGGGGCGCCCCGCGACGCGCCGGCGGCCTACGGCCTCGCGTCCCCCGCCGGGCGGCTGCCCACGGGGGTGCCGCTGCTGCTCGTCCACGGAGAGGCCGACGACGTCGTCCCGGCGTCGATGAGCCGCAGGATGGCCGAGGCGGCGCGCGCCGCGGGCGATGAGGTGACGCTCGTGGTCCGCCCCGGCGACGGCCACATGGAGCACATCGACCCCGGCAGCGGCGCGTGGGCGGAGGTGACCCGGTGGCTGGAGCGCTTCACGACCTGACGCGCGAGGGCGCCCGGGCGCTCGACGCCGCCGACCCGCTGGCCGACTTCCGCGCCCGCTTCGCCCCCGGGGATCCCGGGCTCGTCTACGTCGACGGCAACTCGCTCGGGCGCCTCCCGCTCGCGACACCCGACGCCCTGCAGGCGCTCACCGGGACGTGGGGCACGCGCCTCGTCGCGGGCTGGGAGGAGTGGATCACCTGGCCGGCGCGCTTGGGGGACCGGCTCGGCGCGGCGCTCCTGGGCGCGGGCCCGGGGGAGACGCTCGTCTGCGACTCGGTCACCGTCAACCTCTTCAAGCTGTCCGGCGCGGCGCTCTCCGGCCGCCCCGGCGTAGTCGTGTGCGACGCCGAGGAGTTCCCCACGGACCGCTACGTCCTGGCGGCGCTGGGGCGCGAGGTGGTCCACTGCGCCCCGGAGGCCGAGGCCGTGCGGCGCGCCTGCGCCGGGCGTGAGGTCGCGTTGGTCGTCTTCTCCGCCGTCCAGTACCGCTCGGGCGTCTTGGCCGACCTGCCCGCGGTCTCCGCGGCCGCGCACGACGCGGGCGCGCTCGTGCTGTGGGACGTGTCGCACGCCGTCGGCAGCATCGAGCTCGACCTGCCGGGAGCGGGGGCGGACCTCGCCGTCGGCTGCACCTACAAGTACCTCCACGGAGGGCCGGGAGCGCCCGCCTTCCTGTGGGTTCGCTCCGGTCTGGCGGAAGAGCTCACCTCGCCGATCCCGGGGTGGTTCGGAGCGGCCGACCAGTTCGCGATGGGGCCGCGCTACGCGCCGCAGGAGGGCGTCGGGCGCTTCCTGGCCGGCACCCCGCCGGTCGTCGCGCTCGCCGCCGTCGAGCCAGGCGTCGCGCTGCTCGAGGAGGCCGGGATGGCCGCGGTCGCCGCGAAGGGGCGCGCGCTGACGGCGTACGCGATCGCGCTGCACGACGCCTGGCTGGCATCGCTCGGCTTCTCGCTCGGCACCCCGCGCGATCCGGCTCGCCGCGGCGCCCATGTGGCGCTGCACCACCCCGACGCATGGCGGATCTGCCGCGCGCTCATCGAGCAGGCGGACGTGCTTCCGGACTTCCGGGCGCCCGACGTGCTGCGCCTCGGGCTGCCGGCGCTGACGACGTCGTTCGGCGACGTGTGGGACGCGCTCGCGCGGACCCGTGCGCTCGTCACCGCGGGCGACCACGAGCGCGTCGACCCGACCCCGCGCCGCGTGACCTAGCGCCTCAGCGGTCGCGGCCGGGGAGGTCGTCGACGCCGCCGTAGCCGCCGGGACGCCGGACGGCGGCATCCTCGGGCTCGTCGGGCCAGCGCCCGTGCTCGTCGAAGAACGCGCGCTGGTCGTCCTCGTCCTGGTGGCCGCCCGGGCCGCGGAACTGGACGTAGCCGAGCACCGCGATCGACGCGAAGCTCAGCACGAGCACCACGAGCGAGAACACGTCCATCAGTCGATCGCGATCTCCTCGACCGGCGGCGGCGCCG
>JBBQZE010000220.1:0-4864 GCA_038207985.1 Solirubrobacterales bacterium | reverse complement strand
CAGCGCCGGACCTGATCGAACCCGTCGTGGGCTTCCGCGCCTGGCGCCTGGTGGGCGGGCGCCTGATGAGCCCGTACATCCCCTGCCGCTGGGACGGGCGCACGATGCACGCCGCGTGCTGGCCCGCCAACCGCACGTTGTTCAAAGGCGTCGGCTGGCTCGCCGAACCCCATGCGTCACCGGATCCGAGCTGCCAGTGCGGGGTCTACGCCTACCACCGTCCCGGCGTGCAGGCGTACTACGGCGAGTGGCTGTGGACCGAGGGCGTCGTGACCGTGTGGGGCCGCCTGGAGGCGCACCGCGACGGCCTGCGCGCCGCCCACGCCCGCATCGAGGCGCTGTCGCACCCCCCGCGCAACGAGCCGGAGCGCCGCCGCGCCGTCGAGGTGGTCGCCGCGGACCTTGGCGTCCCGCTCGTTCCCCGCGCGGAGCTCGCGTCGGAGGCCGCGCGCCACGGCGCACCGCTCCCGCACGGGCTGCTGCCGCCCGCCTGACGCCGGCCCGCGCCCAGAGGTGTGGGGGGTGCGCGCCTCAGCGTTCCAACGTGGACCCGTATGCCTCACACCCCCGCCCCCACCGGGTCCTAGCCTGAGAGCCATGCGCACGTTTCCCACCTGGCCCGTGGCCGCCGGCTCGCTCGCGCTCGGCTTCGGGGTGGCGCAGGCCACCGGCGTCCGGCCCCTCGGCGGGCTCGTCCTGGTCGCGGGCGCCGGCTGGTGCGCGCTGCGCTGGCGCGAGCGGGCCGGGACGCCCACCGCCGCCTCGCTGGTCGGGCTCTACCTCGCGGCCTTCGTGGTCTCCCACCTGGTCGCGGGAACGCTCGGGCCCTGGGGCGCCGTGGCGACCGTCGCGGCCGTGGTCGGTCTCGCGGCCTACGCCCTGGGCGACCGTCCCGCCGCGCCGCGTCGTGCGACGATGCCCGCGTGAGCAACCTCGAGCCCCGTTCCGGCCGCCGCGTCTCGCGCAAAGCGCGTGAGAACCGCGCCTATCAGCTGGTCGTCGCCGGCGGCGTCTTCGGTGCGATCGCCGCGATCGGCATCGTGCTGGCGGTCGTCGGCGTGGTGGGCGCCGGCCTCCCGCTGCTGTCGGCGGTCATCGCCGTCGTCTGCTTCGTGCTGTTCCGCCGCACCGTCGGCGCCTGAGCGCCCTCAGGCCGGGAAGCGCGCGAGGATCCACTCCGGGGTGATGGGCTCGCGCACGTGCGAGCGCCCGTGCACGAGCACGTAGTCGCCGGTGCGCGGGTCCATCGGCAGGTCGCGCTCGATCGGGTACCACTGGTTGTGCTGGCGGACGAGCTCGTTGAGCGCCGCGACGTCCCAGCGCGCGACACGCTCGGCCCAGGCGGCTGCGAAGGCCGCCGGGTCGGGGTGCTCCGTCCGCGTGCGCGAGTGGGTCGCGGCAAGCCGGCGCCGCAGGTCCCGGACACCGCGCTCGATCTCCGCGGCGCGCTGCATGTAGCGCGGGATCGCCTCCCCGCGGAGGTAGCTCTCGACCGTCCGCTCGCGCTGCAGCGTCCGCTCCGAGAGCGGCTTGCCGACGCCGGTGTGATCGATCAGCGAGCCCGCCACGACCTTCTCGGCCGGGGCGCGGGGGTCATCGCGGAACTCTGCCACCCGGGGCAAGGTAGCCCCCGGGTGGCAAGTCGTCGGAGCGCCGGAGCGCCAGCCCCTACGGGAAGGCCGGGACCGGCCCGCTCGGGGTCGGGACGGTCGGCTTGTGCTTCTCGACCTTCGGCGGCGCGTGGTAGGGCGGCGCCTTCGGGCGCACCTTGCCGCCCGGGAAGGCCAGGCGCAGGATCGTGCGCTGCACCATCAGCCACTGCTTGCCGAACGGGCCCGTGTTGTACGGCAGCCCGTACTGCTCGCAGACCGCCTTGACCTTCGGCGCGATCTCCTTGTAGCGGGAGCTCGGCATGTCGGGGTAGAGGTGGTGCTCGACCTGGTAGCTCAGGTTGCCGCTCATCAGGTGGAACGTGTCCGAGCCCTCGATGTTCGCGGCGCCGAGCAGCTGGCGGACGTACCACGCGCCCTGGCTCTCGTCGGCCGCTTCGTCCTGGGTGAACGTGTAGGCCTGGTCGGGGAAGTGCCCGCAGAAGATGATCGCGTTGGACCAGACGTTGCGCACGAGGTTCGCCGTGACGTTCGCCTGCAGCGTGCGCTTGAAGCCCTTGCGACCGGAGAGCGCCGGGAAGACGACGTAGTCCTTGACGATCTGCCGGCGCGCCTTCTCGCCCATCCCCTTGAGCTCCTCCATGAGGACCTTCTTGTCCTTCTCGCCCTTCTTGATCGCCTCGAGGTCGAGGTCGTGGAACGCGACGCCCCACTCGAAGAGCAGCATGAGCAGCACGTTGACGACGGGCTGCGCGAGGAAGCGCGGCTCCCACTTCTGCTTCGGGTCCACCCGCATGATCTCGTAGCCGACGTCCTTGTCGAGGCCGACGACGTTCGTGTAGGTGTGGTGAAGGTAGTTGTGGGAGTGCTTCCACGACACGGAGGTCGAGGCGGTGTCCCAGTCCCACGTGGAGGAGTGGATGTTCGGGTCGTTCATCCAGTCCCACTGGCCGTGGAGGATGTTGTGCCCGATCTCCATGTTCTCGAGGATCTTGGCCACGGACAGGCCCGTGGTCCCGAGCACCCACGCCGGCGGGTAGCGCGAGGCCATGAGCACGATCCGTGAGAGCGCGGCAAGGCGCCGGTGGAACTCGACCAGCGAGCGGATGTAGACCGCGTCGCGATCGCCGAGGTCCGCGCGGACCTCGTCACCGATCTGCTGGAAGGTCTTGCCGATCTCGTCGATCTCCTCTGCGCTGAGGCGGTGGAGCGGATGGTCAGTGGGTGTGGCGGTCATGGGGTTTCTCCTCCCGGGCTCGCGAGCTCGCCCGTACGGCGACGTCTCATCAGAGCTCGATCTCGATATCGCCCTCGGGGGCGTTGACGCAGGTGCGGATGGTGGTGCCGACGTCGCCGGAGAGCTCACCGGAGCGCAGGTCGCGCACCTGGCCGCTCTTCAGCTTCCCGACGCAGGTGTGGCAGATGCCCATGCGGCAGCCGTAGGGCAGCAGCGCGCCGGCCTCCTCGCCGCCGACCAGGATGGAGACGCCGACGCCGCACTCGGCCTTCTTGTCCTGGACGCGGAAGGTGACGGTGCCCCCGGAGCCGACGTCGGCCTTGCCGTCGCCGATGACGGGCTGGAAGCGCTCGACGTGCAGCACGGTCTCGTCCGCGCCGTGCTCGAGGTAGTGCTCCTCGAAGGCGTCGATCATCTCCCGGGGGCCGGAGAGGAACGTGTGACGCTCGCGCCAGTCCGGCACGAGCTCGTCGAGCTCGTCGGGGGTGATGCGCCCCTGCTCGCTGGTGATCCGCTCGTGCAGCTTGTAGCCCGGGCGGCGGCCCTGCAGCTCGCGGAACATGTCGCCGAAGATGAACAGCTCGGGCTTGCGGGCCGAGTGGATGTGGATCACGTCGACCATGTGGTCGCGGCGGTCGAGCTCGCGCTGCATCGACATCACCGGGGTGATGCCCGAGCCGGCGGAGATCGACAGGATCTTCTCCGGCAGCGGGTCGGGCAGCTGGAAGGTCCCCTCGACCTCGCCGAGGAAGACGATGGTCCCCGGCTTGGCCTGCTTGAGGAACCAGGGGGACATCAGGCCGTCCTCGACGAGCTTGATCGTGATCGAGACCAGGCCCTCCGGGTGCTCCGGGTCGGAGGTGATCGAGTAAGCGCGCCACTGGCGGACGCCGTCGATCTCCGCGCCGATGCGGAGGTACTGGCCCGGCGCGTGGCCCGCCCACTCGTGGCTCGGCTTGATGACGACGGTCGACGCGCCGTCGGTCTCCGGGGTGACGCGCACGATGGTTCCGGTGGCCTCCCGAGTCGACCAGCGCGGGTTCAGCAGCCCGAGGTAGTCGTCGGGCAGCAGCGGCGTCGTCATCGTCTTGGCGACCTGCAGGATGCGCCTGCGCAGCGCGGGGACCTTGGGTTGAGCTGCCTTCTCGACCATCTGACTCCTTCTGACCCTGGGACCCTGGCGCAACCGCGCCCGCCGAGCAAACGTAGAACGGTTGAGAACGGCTGTCAACACCGGGGTGTGGACGGTAGTGTTGCAGGGACGTGCCCGCCCCGTCCCCCGCCTTGCGCCAGGCCCGCCGGCGCCAGCTCGTCGCCGCGTGCCGGGCGCTCTTCGACGAGCGCGGCGTCGCCGAGGCGCCCGTGGAGGAGATCGCGAAGACCGTCGGCATCGCCCGGGGGCTCATCTATCGCGAGTTCGCCACGAAGGAGGAGCTCGTCGTCCTGACCGTCGCGGGGTACCTGGCCGAGCTGGCCGGGGGTCTCGAGCTCGCGGTGGCCTCCGCACCCGAGCCGGCGGAGCAGCTCGAGTGCTGTGTGGAGGCCTACGTCGGCTTCTGCCGGCGCTACCCGGCGTTCCTCGACGGCCAGATCGGCCTGATGCGGCGCCCGTCGTCCGAGCTGCAGGCCGTGCTCTCCGAAGAGGTCTGGCAGGAGCTCGGCGACGGCATGGCCCGCTGCCTCGGGACGCTGGCCGACGTCGTGCGGGCGGGCGGTCGGGCCGGCGCGTTCACCGCCGCGGCCGATCCCGAGCTCGCCGCCAACCTGCTGTGGACGCAGCTCCTCGGGGCCATGCACCTGGACCGCATCGGGGTGGGCGTCCAGCGCGGCCCGGAGGGCGACGCCGCGCTCTTCCGCGTGGCGCCCGACGCGCTGCTGGTGGCCTGCGCGGACAGCGCGCGAGCCACCGTCGGCGGTCGCTGACCCAGGCGTGGGCAGGAGGGCTCCACGGTGGAGCCCTGAACCCCACGCGCGCCGCACGCGCCCGGCTACCGTGGGTCCGTGGCCGCCGCCGAGT
>JBBQZE010000219.1:0-4886 GCA_038207985.1 Solirubrobacterales bacterium | reverse complement strand
CGACGTTCACGCGCCCGACCTCCAGCGCGTCCATCATCTGGGGAAAGCCCTTGTTCAGGCCGGCGTCCTCGCCGCCGAGGATGTTCTCGGCCGGGCAGCGGTAGCCGTCGAACACGAGCTCGGTGGACTCGACGCCCTTGTAGCCCATCTTCTTGAGCTTCGGCGGGACGTTCAGGCCCTTGTAGTCGCCGGTGTTCTCGCCCACGCCGGACTCCTTCTCGGCGATGAAGCAGGTCATGGCCTGGTGGCGCTTCTCGTTCGTCGGGTCCGTCTTGACGAGGACGAAGACCAGCGAGCTCATCAGACCGTTGGTGACCCACATCTTCTGGCCGTTGATCTCGTAGTCGCCGTCGGCGGTCTTCGTCGCGGAGGTCTTGATCGCCTGGACGTCTGAGCCGAGCTCGGGTTCGGACATCGAGAACGCGGCGCGCATCTCGCCCGTGGCCATCTTCGGCAGGTAGCGCTGCTGCTGCTCCTCGGTGCCGAACTTCAGCAGGAGGTAGATGCCGATGAAGTGGGTGTTGATGACGCCGGAGATCGAGACCCAGCCGCGGGCGAGCTCCTCGACGATCATCGTGTAGGTCGTCAGGTCGAGCCCGAGGCCGCCGTACTCCTCCGGGATCGTGATCCCGAAGAGGCCGAGCTCCTTCATCTGCTCGACGATCGGCTCCGGATAGGAGTCCTCGTGGTCGTACTTCTCCGCGTTCGGCAGGATCTGCTCGTCGGTGAACTGCCGCACCATCGCGATGATCTCGCGCTGGTCCTCGGTGATGTCGTCGAGCTGCGGGGCGGGGCTCACGGCCATGGTTCGTCTCCTGCCAAGGGCGGGCTGGGGTGCGTTCTCTCAGGAGTACGGAGGGTACCGGGGCGTCGCTCAAGCATGGCTCCTGCTGGCAGGATGGCCGCGATGGGGAACTTCGCCGCCGACGTCGTCGACGCCGCCGACCCGGCGCGGACGGCCCTGGTGGAGCTCGCCCGCGACGGTAGGCGCCGCGAGTGGACCTTCGGGGAGGTCGCCGACGCCTCCGCGCGCCTGGCCGGATGGTTGCAGGAGCGGGGCGTCGGCCGCGGCGACGTCGTCCTGACCCTCGTCGGCAACCGCCCGGAGTGGGTCGTGGCGATGGTCGCCTGCTTCCGCGTGGGCGCGGTCGTGCTGCCCTGCACGGAGCAGCTGCGCCCCAAGGACCTCGCGCTGCGCGTGGCGGTGGTCCGCCCGGCGCTCGTGCTGGCCGACGGGCGCAACCGCGACGTCCTCGCGGCGGCCGGGGTGGCCGCGACGTGCTTCGACGAGCCCGGCCTCTTCGACGGGCCGACGGTCGCGCCACCCGCCGAGCTCGGGGAGCTCGACCCGTGCCTTCTGACGTTCACGAGCGGGACCGCGGGCGAGCCGAAGGCGGTGCTGCACGGCCAGCGCTACCTCAGCGGCCAGGCCGTCCAGGCCGAGCACTGGCTCGCCCCGGCGGCGGGGGAGCTCGTGTGGTGCACCGCCGCCAGCGGCTGGAGCAAGAGCGCGCGCAACGTCTTCGTGGCGCCGTGGCTGCGCGGTGCCGTGGCCCTGCTGCACGACGCTCGCTTCGACCCACGCGAGCGGTTGGAGGTCCTCGAGCGCGAGCGGGTCGCGGTGCTCTGCATGGCGCCGACGGAGTACCGGGTGATCGCCAAGCGCGCGCGCCTGCGTCGGTTCCCCGCCCTTCGCGGCCTCGTCGCGGCGGGCGAGGCGCTGAACCCGGAGGTGCTGCGGGTGTGGCAGGCGGCGACGGGGCTGGCGATCCGCGACGGCTACGGCCAGACGGAGACGGGGCAGCTCACCGGCGTGCCGGCCGGCGGCGAGGTCCGGCCGGGCTCGATGGGGCGCGCGCTGCCCGGGGTGCGGCTGTGGGTGCAGGACGGCGAGCTGGTCGCCGATCCGGCCTCGATCCCGACGTTCTTCCTGGGCTACCTCGGCGCCGACGGCGCGGTGACCGGTGCCCGGGCCGACGCCGGGCCGTGGCGCACGGGCGACCGGGTCCACCAGGACGCCGAGGGCTTCTTCTTCTTCGAGGGCCGCACGGACGACGTGATCATCTCGGCCGGCTACCGCATCGGGCCGTTCGAGGTGGAGAGCGCGCTTGTCGCGCACCCTGCGGTCGCCGAGGCCGCGGTCGTCGCGGCGCCGGACACCGACCGCGGATCCGTGGTCAGGGCGGTCGTCGTCCTGCGGGACGGTCTGGCCGGGACGGATGCCCTGGCGCGTGAGCTCCAGGAACACGTCAAGGCCACCACGGCGCCCTACAAGTACCCGCGGCTCGTCGAGTGGGCCGCAGAGCTCCCGAAGACCGCGAGCGGAAAGGTGCGCAGAGCCGAGCTGCGCGCGAAAGGTCCGGGCCCGACGTGCCGATGACCATCGGATGCGACCCCCCGGAGGCGTGACAGCGGCCCGTTCGCTGGTCCCTGCCCTGGGGGAGCTGCCCGATGCGGAGGCCACCGCCACGCTGGCCCGCATCCTGGGCGCGATCGAGGAGTACGTCTACACGGGGGAGTTCCTGCCCGATCACCGCTACCGGCTCATCTTCGCCGGACCCTGCCGCGAGCGCTTCCTCGGTATGTCGGTCGACGAGGCGCGCACGGCGATCTGGGCGCAGTACGTCCACCCGGCCGACGTCGACGTCTTCGACGCCGCGCACGCGTCCGCGTACGCCTCCGGGCGCCTCGACGTCGAGTACCGCATGGTGGGGGCCGACGGCGTCACGCGCTGGGTCCGCGACCGCGGGCGGGTGCGCCACGAGGGCGAGCACCGCTTCCTCGACGGCTCCATCCTCGACGTGACGGCCGTCCACGCGGCCCGCGAGGAGCTCGAGGCCGCCCGCGTGGACGCCCACCGCCTGGCCCACACCGACGAGCTGACCGGCGTGCCGAACCGGCGCGCGCTGCCCGCGCTCCTGGCGGCCTTCGACGACGCGCCGCTCGGGGTGCTGAGCCTCGACGTCGACCGCTTCAAGCAGGTCAACGACCTTTACGGCCACGTCGCGGGTGACGCCGCGCTGGTCGTGATGGCCGCCCGTCTGAGTGAGGCGCTGCGCAGCCGCGACCGCATCGTCCGCATGGGCGGCGAGGAGTTCCTGCTCCTGCTGCACGGCGTCGCCGACGAGACGGCCCTCGTCGACCTGGCGGAGCGGATCCGCCTGCGCGTCAGCGAGGCGCCCGCCCGCGTCGGCGACGTCGAGCTCCCCCTCACCGTGTCGATCGGCGCCACCTTCGCGCCCCCGGGCCGGGACTTCGACGAGCTGCTCGTGGTCGCCGACCGCTACCTGTACGCCGCCAAGCGCGCCGGGCGCAACCGCGTGCGCTCCGCGGCCCTGGACCGCGCCGACGAGGAGGCGGGCGAGGAGGGCTCGGACTCGCTGCGCATCGCGACCGCCATGGCCGGCGCGGCCGCGGCGGTCGAGGGCCTGCCCGACGACCACCTCGTCGCGGTCTCGCTGCTCGCCGCGCGCGTGGCCCGGCGGCTCGACGCCTCCAGCCACCAGGTGCTCCGCTGCCGGCTGGCGGGGCTGCTGCACGACGTGGGCAAGCTGCGGGTCCCGGCGACCGTCCTGACCAAGCCCGGCGCCCTCGACGCGGAGGAGTGGGCGCTCGTGCAGCGCCACCCCGAGCACGGCGAGCAGCTCGTCGCCGCGGTCCCCGAGCTCGCGCCCGTCGCCGCGATCGTGCGCCACCACCACGAGCGCTGGGACGGTGCGGGCTACCCCGACGGCCGCGCAGGCGCAGCGATCCCGCTCGAGGCCCGCATCGTCGCCGCGGCCGACGCGTGGCACGCCATGGTCAGCGACCGCCCGTACCGCGGCGCGCTGCCGCTGACCGTCGCGCTGGCGGAGCTCGACGCCGCCGCGGGCGGCCAGTTCGACCCGGCCGTCGTCGTCGCGCTGCGCTCCGTCGTCGCCGAGCCGCGCGAAGGCGATCCGAAGCTGGGTCGCCGGTCGGCCGTGCGAGCCTCCGTCGCGGCGAGCTGAGACAGCGCGTCAGACCAGCTTGGCGGTCGCGCGGGCGGCGACCAGCACGGGGTCCAGCGTCCCGGAGACCGGGGGCGCGTAGGAGAGGTCGACCCACTGGAGCGCCTCGACGTCCATGCCGCACCAGATCGCCATGGCGAGCGTGTCGATGCGCTTGCCGGCCGTGGCCTCCCCCACGACCTGGGCACCGAGCAGCCGTCCCGTCCCCCGCTCGGCGACGAGCTTGACCCACATCCTCCCGGCGTCCGGCATGTACCCCGCGCGGGTGTCGGTCTCGACGGTCTCGGCCACCGCGTCGAAGCCCGCCTCGCGGGCCTCGGACTCCCCGAGCCCGGTACGGGCGACCTCCCGCACGCAGATGCGCGAGATCGCGGTGCCGATCACGCCGGGGAACTCGAGCGCCCCGCCCGTGAGGTTCACCCCCACGATCCGGCCCTGCTTGTTCGCGTGGGTGCCCAGCTGGAGGTTCACCGGGCGGTCGAGCAGGCGGTGGTGCGCCTCGGAGCAGTCGCCCGCGACCCACACGCCGTCGTGCCCGGCGGCCCGCTGGGACGCGTCGACCGCCAGCGCCCCCGAGGGGCCGACCACCAGGCCCGCCGCCTCGGCCACGGCGACCTCGGCCCGGACTCCCGTGGCGACGACGACGTGGCGGGCCGGGACCTCGCCCCGGCTCGTGCGCACCGCGCGGGGGCGCCCGCCGGCGTCGAGGAGCACCTCTTCGACCGAGCAGCCGAGCTGCACGTCGATGCCCTCCCCCTCGGCGGCCTCCTGCACCAGCGCCGCCATGTCGGGGTCGAGCGCACCGAAGACCTGGTCCGCGGCGTCCACCAGCGTGGTCCGCAGCCCCTGCTTGACGAAGGCCTCGGCGATCTCGAGGCCGATGTAGCCCGCGCCGAT
>JBBQZE010000218.1:0-4925 GCA_038207985.1 Solirubrobacterales bacterium | reverse complement strand
GGGAGCGGGAGCGACGGGACTCGAACCCGCGACCTCCGGCGTGACAGGCCGGCGCTCTAACCAACTGAGCTACGCCCCCGTGCTGCGCGGTGCACGATACCGCGAGTCGCGCCGGGGTGGCGGCGCGGCGGGCCGGGGTGGCGGGATCGCCCGGGTAGGCTGCGGCCGGATGTCGCTCGTCGGCCCGCCGCCGCCCGCCACGACGAACCCGCTGGTCCGGGTGGCGCACGACCTCGGCCTCGAGCGGCGCCTGGCGGTCCCGTTCCCGCCCGGGCGCACTCGGGTCTCGCCGGCGCGCTCGTTCCGCTTCATCCGCCAGCCGCTCGGCGAGCTGCTCGACGCCTACGCGCGCTTCGGCCCCGTCTTCACGCTGCGGGTCTTCCACCAGAACGTCGTGTTCGTCCTGGGTCCGGAGGCCAACCACCACGTGCTCGTGTCCAACGCGCGGAACTTCTCGTGGCGGGAAGGGCACATGAGCGACCTGCTGCCGCTCCTCGGCGACGGGCTGCTGACGGTCGACGGCCCGTTCCACCGGCGCTCGCGCCAGCTCATGCTCCCGGCCTTCCACCAAGACCGCATCCGCGCTGCCCACGGGGTCATGGAGGAGGAGACGGCGCGGGCGCTCGACGCGCTGCGGCCGGGGACCGTCGACCTCTACGCGTGGACGCGCGACCTCGCGCTGCGGATCGCGATGCGGGCGCTGTTCGGCCTCGACCCGGACCGGTCCCGCGAGGTCGACGCCGGCGCCGAGTTCGAGCAGGCGCTCGCGTTCTACTCGCGCGACTACGCGGTGCAGATGCTGCGTGGGCCGCGCACGCCGTGGCGGAGGATGCTCGCTTCGCGCGCCCGGCTCGACGGCGTGATCTTCGGCGAGATCGAGCGGCGCCGCGCGCTCACCGATCCCGGTGACGACCTCCTGGGGCTGCTGCTCGCCGCCCACGACGAGGACGGCGCGCGGCTCACCGACCAGCTCGTCCGCGACGAGGTCATCACCCTCTTGTTCGCGGGCCACGACACGACGACGTCCACCGTCGCGTTCCTGTTCCACGAGCTCGCCGGGGACGCAGTGGCCGCCGCGCGGGTCGTCGACGGGCTCGCGGCCGGCTCCCCCGCCGAGCTCGAGCTCGCGGTGGACGAGACGCTGCGGCTCTTCCCGCCCGCCTGGGTCGGGCCGCGCCGCTCGATCGACGCCTTCGAGCTGTGTGGCGTGCGGGTGCCCGGCGGGGTCCCGGTCAACTACTCCTCGTGGGCCAGCCACCGGCTGCCGGACGTCTGGGAGGAGCCCGAGCGCTTCGACCCGCAACGCTTCGCCCCCGGCCGGCGCGAGCAGATCCCGCACGGCGCGTACGTCCCGTTCGGCGACGGCTCGCGGAAGTGCATCGGGATGCGCTTCGGGCAGGCGGAGATCGGCGTCATCGCGCGCGGGCTCCTCGAGCGCTTCTCCGTCGAGCGTGTGCCCGGGCACGAGGTCCGCGTCGCGCAGCAGGTCACGCTCACGCCCGTCGGCGGCCTGCCCCTGCGGCTCAGCCCTCGCTGAGGTGCGCCCGGCGGTCGACGTCGTGGTCCCCGTCGCGCCCCGGGACGCCGCCGTACTGCGGGCGGTGCTGGCCCGCATGCGCGCCACGCTCGAGCTGACGACCGCAGACACGCTGACCGTGGTGGACAACCGCGGGGTCGGTGTGACGGCCCCTGACGTCGTCGTGGCCGCGGGGGTGCGCACCTCCTACCACGCACGCAACCGCGGAGCGGTCCGCGGGACGGCGCCGTGGCTCGTCTTCCTCGACGCGGACGTCACGCCCCGGGCGGGGCTGCTCGACGGGCTCTTCGCGCCGCCGCCGGCCGAGCGCGTGGGCGCCTTGGCGGGCGCCGTCGTCGACGCGCCACCCGGGCCGGGCGCCGGCGCGGCTGTGCGCTTCGCCGCGGCGACCGGGGCGATGCACCAGGACAAGCTGCTGGCCCGCGGGCGCTGGGCGTTCGCGCAGACCGCCCACCTGGCGGTGCGCCGCGAGGCGTTCGAGGCCGTCGGCGGCTTTGAGGACCGTGTGCGCTCCGGCGGCGACGCCGACCTCTGCTGGCGCCTGCGTGACGCGGGCTGGGGGATCGAGAGCCGCCCGTGCGCGGTCGCGGTGCACCACGGGCGCGCGCGCGTGGGCGGCCTCCTCGCCCAACGGGTGCGCCACGGGACGGGCGCCGCGTGGCTCGCGCGGCGCTGGCCCGGCGCGCTGCCCGCGCGGCGCTGGCCCGGGCTGCTGTGCTGGGGCGCGTGGCGGGCCGCGGGCGGGGCGTGGGCGGGGCTGCGAGGCGACCTCGACGGGGCAGCGGCCGGGCTGCTCGACGGGCCGGCGACCTGGGCCTTCGAGCTCGGGCGTCTGCTGCCGAACCGGCCGCTGCGCCGGCTCCGTCAGCGGTAGGCGTCCGTGCGGCGGCCGAGCAGCCGCGCGCCGCCCGGCATCGCGAGCGCCGCGCGCTTGACGCGCTCGGCCCGGGTGAGCGGTCGCCGGCTCGCCACCTGCGCCCAGGCTCCCGCCGCGCCCCGCGGATCGCCGGCGCGGACGAGGCCGTCGGCCAGGGCGGCGAGGTCCCGGGCCTCGGCGGCGGCGTGCTCCTCCGGGGTCACGAGCTCCGCGTGCGCCGCGTGGAGCGCAAGCTGCGCGCGGGCGAGGCGCGCCACGTCCGTCGTCAGGCCCTCGGGGTGGCGGCGGTAGCGCACCACGGCGTCCGGAACGCACAGGGCCGGGGCCCCGGCGCGCGACAGGCGCAGCCAGAGCTCCCAGTCCTCCGCGACCCGGACAGGGCCCGGGAAGCCCCCGGCCGCCTCGAGCGCCGCGCGGCGGAGCACGACGCTCGAGGTGGGCACGGGGTTGGCCGCGTAGAGCTCGCGGGCGAAGGCAGCGGGCTCGTGGGCGCCGGCGCCGGGCTGCGCCCAGACCTCCCCGGTCGCCCGGCCGTCCGGGCCGACGACGAGCGCGCGACCGAACGCCCAGCCCGCGTCGGGCGCCGCGTCGAGCGCGGCACGGTGCGCGGCGAGCAGGCCAGGTGCCCAGGCGTCGTCGGCGTCGCAGAGCGCGAGCTCGTCGACGTCGTCACCGAGCAGCCTGGCCCCCTCGGCCCGGGCCTGCGCGGGACCGCCTGGAGCGTCACGGCGGACGAGCCGGACCCCCGCGGCGAGGTGATCGGGATGCAGCGCGAGCGGGGTGCTCGAGCCGTCGTCGACGACGACGACCGCGTCGGGAGCCTCCGCCAGCACCGCGTCGAGCGCTTCGGCCAAGTACGGGGCGAAGCCGTGGACGGGGATGATCGCGCCGACGGCCACGCGGCAACCCTAGGAGGGTCCGGGCCGGAGGTACGCCCCCAGGGGTTCGAACCCTGATCTGACGGGTTAAAAGCCCGTTGCTCTACCAGTTGAGCTAGAGGCGCGCGCGGAGGCGCAGGTACCCCGTGCGGGAATCGAACCCGCCTTACCGGCGTGAAAGGCCGGCGTCCTGACCGATAGACGAACGGGGCGCTCGACGCCGAAGTGTATGGCCCGTCTGGACGGCGATGTCTAGAAGACGGAGGCCGTCTTGGCGCCGTCGACCGCGAGCACTTCGCCCGTGACGTAGCTCGCGCGCGCCGAGCACAGGAACGCCGCGGCGGCGGCGAACTCCTCCGGCTCGCCGAGCCGGCCCGCCGGGATCGTCTTCGCCGCGTGCGCCTGGAGCTCCGCGAGCGTGCCGCCCTGGTGCAGGATGCGCGCCGTGGCGAAGGAGCCCGGCAGCAGCGTGTTGAGCGTGACGCCGTCGGCGGCGACGTCACGGGCGAGCGTCTTGAACGCGGTCACCATCGCGGCCCGGTGACTGTTGGACAGCATGAGGGTGCCGATCGGCTCCCGGACACTCGTGGACGCGACGTTGACGATGCGGCCGAAGCCGCGCTCGCGCATCCCTGGCAGCGCGGAGCCCACCAGCGCCATCGGCGCGAGGACGAGCGCCCGGTAGGCGTCCTCCCACTCGTCGCGGGCGAAGCCGAGCGGTGGACCGACAGGCGGGCCGCCCGTGTTGCAGACGAGCACCTCCACCGGCCCGCCGAGGCGCTCGGCGACCGCGTCGAGCAGCGGCGCGGCACCGTCGACGTCGGTGCTGTCCCACACCAGGCCCGCGGCCGCGCCCACCTCCTCGGCCGCCGCCTCGATCCGCTCCGCCGAACGCGACGAGATCGCGACCCGGGCGCCCTCCGCGACGAGTTCGGCGGCGATCGCCCGCCCGAGCCCCGCCGAGGCACCGCAGACCAGTGCCACCCTGCCCGACAACCCGAGGTCCATGCTCCGATCATCGCAACCGTGCTCGGCTACCCTCCCGCCGCCGGGCGGTTAGCTCAGCTGGTCAGAGCACTCGCCTTACACGCGAGGGGTCCTCGGTTCGAACCCGAGACCGCCCATGGGCCGGCATCAGGGCTGTGGGCTCGTGCCCCACAGCGGGTTGCAGAGCCCGCCGGACACCTTGGTGGTGCGGCCACCGGGTTCCGCGAGCGATAGGCGATGCGGGCTCGAGCAGCCCGCCAGCCGCTCCGCCCGGGGCGCCCACGAGAAGGTCGAGAACGAGAGCCGCAGCTTCACGTCCTTCCCCGAAGCGAGGTCACGCACGTGGGTCTCGCCCCGATTGCCCACGCTGACGCGGTAGGCCAGGCGCCGGCCGCTGGGCGAGAACGCGACGTCGTCCCCCACGCTCCGGGTCAGCAGCTTGCGCGAGCCCGAGGCGACGTCGACGAGCCGCAGCGCGCCGCCGGCCGAGGCGGCGATCTTGCGGCTGTCCGGAGACCAGGCGAACGCCGCCTCGTCGGTGTCCAGGACGAGCACCCGGGGGGGCGCGACCGCCGGCGCGGCGGCGGGCGGGGAGGCGGCGCGGATGTCCATCGCATGCAGCTCCAGCCGCGCGGAGGACCGGTCG
>JBBQZE010000217.1:0-4949 GCA_038207985.1 Solirubrobacterales bacterium | reverse complement strand
TGCACGTGCGCGACCTCGTCCTCCTGAAGGCGAAGGCGAGCCTCGAGGTGGGGGAGGGCACCGTGCTCAGCCGGGGCGTCTGCGTCCACGCCACCATCGGCGTGGTGATCGGCGCGCACTGCGCCGTCGGGGAGCGCACGTCGCTCATCGACTCCGACCACCCGACGGGCGACGACGATGTCCCCGTCCTGGAGCGGCCGCTGAAGCTCGCCCCGATCGCCGTCGGGCGCAACGTGGCCCTCGGCGCGAACTGCGTGCTGCTGCGCGGCACCCAGGTCGGCCCAGGTGCGGTCGTGGCCGCGGGCGCCGTGCTCAACGGCGGCACGTTCCCCGGCGGCTGGCTCGTCGGCGGGCTCCCGGCCCGTGCCCTGCGCGAGCTCGGAGGGGGAGCCGATGGCCCGCGCCAAGAAGCCGCTGGCTGAGTACGACGCCAAGCGGGACTTCGGCGACACGCCGGAGCCCCGGCGTGGGAAGGCGGTGCCCGACCCCGCCGTCCCGCGGTTCGTCGTGCAGGAGCACCACGCGACCCGGCTGCACTGGGATCTGCGGCTCGAGCGCGACGGCGTGCTCGTCTCCTTCGCGGTGCCGAACGCGCTGCCGGTCGAGCCCGGGCGCAACCACCTCGCGATCCACACGGAGGACCACCCGCTCGAGTACCTCGACTTCCACGGCGTGATCCCGGAGGGCAACTACGGCGCAGGCACCATGACGATCTGGGACCACGGGACCTACGAGGTCCTCAAGTGGGAGGACCGGAAGATCGAGGTCCACCTCCGCGGCGAGCGCGTCGACGCGACCTACGCGCTCTTCCCCATCGACAAGGGCGAGAACCCGAAGGACTGGATGGTCCACCTGATGGGCGAGCCGGCGGACCCGGCGATGGAGCCGATGCCGGACTGGATCGCGCCGATGCTCGCGAAGGCCGGCGACCTGCCGCGCGACGACGACCCGGCGTGGGCCTACGAGATCAAGTGGGACGGCATCCGCGCGATCGCGGTCTCCGAGCCGGGCACACTGCGCCTGTTCACCCGCAACCAGAACGAGGTCTCGGCCCGCTACCCCGAGTTGCGGCCGTTCAACAGGGCCCTGAGCCACCACCGCGCGATCCTCGACGGCGAGGTCGTCGCGTTCGGCCCCGACGGCACGCCGAGCTTCTCGGCGCTGCAGGGCCGGATGCACCTCACGTCCGACAGCGCGGCCCGCCGCCTGGCCAAGGCGTCGCCCGTGTCCTACGTCGTCTTCGACCTGCTGTGGCTCGACGGCCACCCGCTCACCCACCTGCCCTACGCCGAGCGCCGGGCGCGGCTGCGCGAGCTGCTCGACGACGCGCCGCGCTGGACCGTCCCCGATCACGTCATCGGGCACGGCTCGCAGGTCCTCGCCGCGGCAAAGGCCGAGGGCCTCGAGGGCGTCATGGCCAAGCGTCTCGACGGCAGCTACGACCCGGGCCAGCGGGCGACGGGGTGGCGCAAGGTCAAGCTCGTCCAGCGTCAAGAGCTCGTGGTGTGCGGGTGGCTGCCGGGAGCCGGGCGGCGTCGCGACCGCATCGGCGCCCTCGTCATGGGCGTCCACGAGGACGACGGCCTGCGCTTCGCCGGGCGCGTCGGCACGGGCTTCACCCAGGGCGAACTCGACCGCCTCGCCGGGCTGCTGGGCCCGCTCGAGCGACCGGACTCCCCGTTGACGGGCACGGGACCCAAGCCGCCGAAGGAGGCGATCTGGGTCGAGCCCCGCTACCTGGCCGAAGTCGAGTTCACCGAGTGGACGCCCGACGGACAACTCCGCCACCCGTCCTACAAGGGCCTGCGCGACGACAAGCCCGCGGTCGAGGTCGTGCGCGAGGACGTCAAGGCGGCCGAGCTCCGCGTCGAGGATGTGCCCGTGCGCCTGAGCAACCCGCGCAAGGTGCTCTATCCCGCGGTCGGCTTCACCAAGACCGACGTCCTGGACTACTACCAGCGCGTCGCGGAGGTGCTGCTCCCGCACCTCGCGGGCCGGCCGCTGACGCTCAAGCGCTACCCCAACGGCGTGGACGGCAAGTTCTTCTACGAGAAGAACGCCCCGTCCCACCGCCCGGAGTGGGTGCGCACCGCCCGCGTCGGCGGCATCGACTACGTCCTCTGCGAGGACCGGCCGACGCTCGCCTGGCTCTCGAACCTCGCCGATCTCGAGCTGCACACGCCCATGGCCCGCGCCGCCGCCCCCGGGGTCCCGACCATGGTGGTCTTCGACCTCGACCCCGGCCCGCCGGCGACCATCGTCGAGTGCTGCCGGGTGGCCGAGCTCCTGCGGGCGGTGCTCGGCGGCCTCGGGCTCGAGCTGTGGGCGAAGACGAGCGGCTCCAAGGGGCTCCAGCTCCACGTGCCGCTGAACGACCCCGGGGCGACCGAGCCGCACGCGAAGGCCTTTGCCAAGGCGGTCGCCGAGCTGCTCGAGGGCGAGGAGGGTGGGCTCGTCGTCTCCAGGCAGACCAAGGCGCTGCGCGCGGGCAAGGTCCTGGTCGAATGGAGCCAGAACGACGAGCACAAGACGACGGTCAACGTCTACTCGCTGCGGGCCCGTGAGCGCCCGACCGCCTCGACGCCGGTGACCTGGGACGAGGTCGCCGCCTGCGCCGCGTCGGGCCACCCCGAGGACCTCGTCTTCACCGCAGGGGAGGTCGTGCAGCGGATCGCCGACCGCGGCGACCTGTTCGCACCGGTGCTGTCGACCGTGCAGCAGCTCCCTGCCGCCTGAGCTCTCTCACGAGACGCTCACGTTGGTCCGCCGCCCCGTGGGGCAGAATGGCGGCATGCCGACCCTGTCCCGTCCCCGCCTGCTGGCCCCCGCGCTGACCGTTTTCGCACTGGCCGCCGCACCGGCCGCAGCCCCCGCCGCGAGCCCGCCCGCCGCCACCACCCAGGGCGTGTCGAAGATCACGTTCTCCGGCGCGCAGCTCGCCGGTTCGGTCAACCCACGCGGCACCGCCACGACCGCCTTCTTCCAGTACGGCCTGACGAAGACCTACGGCGGTGTCACGCCCGAGGTCCCCGCCGGCGCCGGCACGACCGCCAAGGCGGCCAGCGCGGTCATCGGTGGCCTCGCACCCACCACGACCTACCACTACCGCGTCGTGGCCAAGAGCTCCGCCGGCACCATCCCGGGCGCCGACCGCACCTTCAAGACGGCCAAGCAGCCGCTCGGCTTGTCGCTCGCCGCGACCCCGAACCCGGTGCCGTTCGGCGGCCCGACCGCGCTGGTGGGCACCCTGTCGGGCTCGGACCACGCCAACCGCCAGGTGATCCTGCAGCAGAACGCGTTCCCGTTCACCACCGGCTTCATGACGTTCGGCAACCCGCAGGTCACCAACGCGGACGGCAACTTCGCGTTCGCTGTCCTTGCCGTGAACACCACGACCCAGTTCCGCGTGGCCGTCAACGGCAAGCCCGACATCGCCAGCCCGATCGTCACCGTCCTGGCGGCCGTCAAGGTCCGCACCGCCGTGAGCACCCACCGCGTCAAGCGCGGCCGCACCGTGCGCTTCGCGGGGTCGATCACGCCGATCCGCGACGGGGCGAACGTCGAGGTGCAGAAGCTCCACGGAACCCGCTGGCTCCGGGTGGCCGGCACCGTCGCACGGCACTACCTGTCCGACCGCTCGCGCTACGCCTTGCGGGTCAAGGTCAACAGCGGCGGCTCCTTCCGGGTCTACGTGCAGACGAACAGCGGTGCGGTCTCCGACAACGTCGGCTCGAGCATCAAGATCCATTCCTACCGCTAGCGCCTCGTGCCTCCCGCGCCGGGCCGTCAAGGCCCGGCGCACAGCGTCTGCAGCACGGTGAGCGCCTCCTCCGGCTCGCCCCGGCGCAGCAGCGCGAAAGCGTGGGTGGCGTGGTCGACGTCCTCGAGCGAGACGTCCACGCGCTCCACGCAGAACCGGGCGATCCACCGCACCGCCGCCGCCTCGTAGCGCTGCGGCTCGCGGTCGCGCAGCAGAACGCATACCTGCAGGGCGTCGTCCAGGCGCACCTGCGGCAGCTCGGCCGCGGCGGCGCGGATCAGCGTCAGGTTCTGCGTGCGCAGGGCGCGGCGGAAGCGGGCGTAGGCAGAGCCTTGGCTGGACACGAACACATGTTCGCATGACGGTCAAGGAGCCGCCGATGCGATCTCCGCACCGTCGAGCGTCATGATCCTCGGGTGCGCGAGCTCCAGATCCGCGGCGACATGATCCGCCTGGGCCAGCTGCTGCAGTACGCGGGGATCGCGGACTCGGGCGGTGAGGCCAAGCAGCTGCTGGCCGACGGCGCGGTGACGGTCAACGGCGAGCCGGAGAACCGGCGCGGCCGCCAGCTGCACCCCGGCGACGTGGTCGTCGCCGGGGACCAAGAGCTCTTGCTGCGCTGAGCTACTCGACCGCGGAGGGGGCCCGTGCGACACCGGCATCGACCGCATGGGCGTGGCCGGCGACCAGCGCGACGACCTGCGCCCACGCGCCCTGGGGCAGGTCGTGGCCCATGCCCTCGATGAGCTCGAGGCGGGCGCCGGGGATGACGGCGGCGGTGCGCCGGCCGCCCGACACGCCGACCATCCGGTCCTGCGTGCCGTGGATGACCAGCGTCGGCGTGGTGATCCGGCGCACGTCGGCCTCGCGGTCCCCCGAGACGACGATGGCGCCGAGCTGGCGGCCGGCGCCGCGGCGGTCGGTCTCGCGGTCGAAGGAGCGGCCCGCCAGCTCGCGCGTGGCGGCCTCGTCGCGGTCGAAGCCGGGCGACCCGATCAGCCCGAACAGCGCGACGACGCGGTCGATCGCCTCGGAGCGCTCGGTGGCCGGCGGCCGCAGGAGCATGGGCAGGATGCGCAGGGCGGGCTGGCCCACGAAGCGCTTGCCGGTGGTGGACATGATCGAGGTCAGCGACCGGACGCGGTCCGGGTGGCGGGCGGCGAGCTGCTGGGCGACCATGCCGCCCATC
>JBBQZE010000216.1:0-5017 GCA_038207985.1 Solirubrobacterales bacterium | reverse complement strand
CGAGTCCCAGACCTCGAGCTTGAGCTCGACGTTCAGCGGTACGTCACCGAAGGCCTGGCCCTCGGCGCGGATGTGGGCCCACTTGCGGTCGGTCAGCCACGGCACGTAGTCCGAGGGGCCGACGTGGACGTCCTCGGCCGGCAGCTCGTGGTCCATGATCGAGGTGACCGCGTTGGTCTTGGAGATCTTCTTGGACTCCAGGCGTTCGCGCTCGAGCATGTTGAAGAAGTCCATGTTGCCGCCGACGTTCAGCTGCGAGGTGCGCATCAGCTTCACGCCGCGATCGGCGAACAGGCGGGCCAGCGTGCGGTGCACGATCGTCGCGCCGACCTGGCTCTTGATGTCGTCGCCGACGACCGGGAGCCCGGCCTTCTTGAAGCGCTTGTCCCAGTAGGGCTCGCGGGCGATGAACACGGGGATGCAGTTCACGAAGCCGCAGCCGGCCTCGAGGATCTGCTCGACGTACCACTTGGTCGCGTCCTCGGAGCCGACGGGGAGGTAGGAGACGACGACGTCGGTGCGGGTGTCCTTGAGGATCTGCACGATGTCGGCGGTCTCGCCCGGCGCCTTCTCGATGCGCTGCTTGAGGTACTTGCCGAGGCCGTCGTGGGTCATGCCGCGGTAGACCGGCACGCCGAGCTTCTTCGGCACCTTCGCGAACTTCATCGTGTTGTTCGGGTCGGCCCAGATGGCCTCGCCGAGGTCCTTGCCGACCTTCTTCTTGTTGATCTCGAAGGCGCAGGTGAACTCGATGTCGGAGACGTGGTAGCCGCCGAGGTCCACGTGCATGAGGCCGGGGACGTCCTTCGTCGCGTCGGCGTCTTTGTAGTACTGGACGCCTTGGACGAAGGCGGAGGCGCAGTTGCCGACGCCGATGATCGCGACGCGGACCTTGTCGCGTTGGTAGCGGCCGGCGCTGGAAGCGCCGTTGCCGTTGACGGGGTGGGCGCCGTTGGTGCCGTTGGTGCTTGAAGCCATGGGTAGTCGTTCCTGTTCGAGGGAGCGGAGAGAAGGACCCCGCAGCGTGGCCGCGGTTACAGCCGGCGGGGGGTCGGTGTGCAGCTAGCTGGGGTCGGGCTGCAGCTCGCGGAGCAGCACGCCGCGCACGTGCCAGATGCGCTGGAAGGTGGTGATGATGGCGAGTCCGGCGAGCACGTAGATCGCCGGCTCGAGCAGCGCCACGCCGCCGGGCCCTTCGGCGAAGAGCAGGCCGATCGAGAGGATGACCACCCGCACGGCGCGGGAGGCGATCCCGACCTTGCACTCGACGCCGAGCGCCTCGGCACGGGCGCGGGTGTAGGAGACCATCAGCGAGAAGAGGACCGCGGCCACCGTCGCGGCGACCGCGAGCTGGTCGCCGCGCTCGGCGAAGTAGCCCCCCACGGCCGTGAGGACGATGCCCTCCTCCATGCGGTCGAGCGTGGAGTCCAGGAAGGCACCGAACGGCGAGCCCTTTCCGGACATCCGCGAGTAGCGCCCGTCCATCGTGTCCATCACGGAGCCGAGGACGAAGGCCACGCCCGCGAGGAAGAACTCGCGCTCGTAGACCAGGAAGGCCGCGATCAGGTTGCCGACGAGCCCGGTCAGCGAGATCGCGTTCGGCGTGAGCCGCGACTCGATCAGCGCGTTGCGCATCTCCGAGCGGCGCGAGCCCGAGCCGATGGGAGCGCGGAGCGCCGCCTGTCGCGCCTGGAGGCGCTCTTCGCGGTTGCGTTGGGACGTGGGCTGCTCGGCCATGCGCTCAGGGACGGTACCGGCCCGCGGCCGTCAGGCCGGGGTCGGCGCGGGCACGGGGGTGCGCGCCGGCGACGCGCCGGCGGGGCCGACGGGCCAGAACGCCCAGGCGCCGGGTCGGAGCCGGCCGAGCCGCCGCGCCGTCAGCGCGGCGATCCCGGCCGTGAGCGCGCCGAGGAAGGCGTCGGCGAGGAAGTGGTTCGCGGTCGTGACGATCACGAAGGTCACGAGCAGCGGGTAGATCGCCCAGAAGACGCGCACGGCGCGGTGGCGGCACAGCCGCGACAGCGGGACGCCGATCATCAGCGAGAAGCAGACGTGCATCGACGGGACGGCGGCGTACGGGTTGAACAGCGCGCTCACGGAGTCCGTGTGGCTCACCCCCGTGAACGAGGAGACCGCGTCGAAGAAGCCCCACTCCGGGAACAGCCGCGGCGGGGCCGTCGGGAACAGCCCGTAGCCCACGAGTGCGAGCACCCACGCGACCGCGAACATGTTCCGCACGAAGTAGAAGGAGTGGTTGTGGCGCAGGTAGAGGTACGCCAGGGCACCGAGCGTCACGCTGGTCTGCGCGTTGATGTACAGCCAACTCGACACGTCGGTGACCAGCGGCAGCCGGTCGGCCCAGGACTGCACCGCGGGCTCGACGAACAGGTGGAGCGCCTGCTCGACCGAGATCAGGTCACGGGCGTTCTGGAACGCGACCGTCGCCCCGGCGGGGTCGTCGACCATGCCGCGCACGAGCCGGTAGAGCTCGTAGGCCGCCAGCATGAAGACGAACTGGCGAAGCAGATCCGCGGGGCCCTTGGGGAGGACGCGGACGAGCAGCTGGCGGGGACGGGACGACATGCGACCCGTCGATGGTAGGGATCTCCCCGCCGCCGTGCAGGCCCGCTAACGGAACGTAACCGTGGGCTCAGGAGGGCCCGCGGCACGTCTGGGTGCGACGCAACAGGCCCCCGAAGCCCAGCCGCGCGCGCACGGTCACGACGCCCCGACTGGCGATCCGCACGCGCCCGGTGGCCGCGTCGCGCGCGGCGCAGCCCGTCCCCGCGACCACGCGGAACCACGGGCTCCAGCGGATCCGCACCAGCCCGGCGCGGGCCGTGAAGCCGTCCACCGTCAAGCGCGCCACGCCGAGCGGCGCCGGGCGGCGCACCTCCCAGGCTGTCCACACCCGGTCGGCGTAGACCCGGCGGAGGAAGGGGAGCCCCCCGCGGACGAGGGCGGCCTCATCGGCCGCGGAGTAGTCGAGCGGGGCATCGGCGAGGGCGACGAAGCGCACCGCGTTGTCCGCGAGCCAGCGCTCGTAGCGGGCCGGGGTCAGCGCCCGGTCGTCGTAGAAGAGCGCGTTGACCTTGCGGTCGAGCTGACGCTCCCAGCCCCGGGCGAGCGGGAGTCCGTCCGCGCCGCCCGCGAGGTTCGCGGACTCCCAGTGGTTGTCGGTGAACGGCACCTCGACGCGGAACGGCGGGCCGGCTTGCGCGTGGAGGAAGCGCTCGAGACCGTTCGTCGCCCGTTCCTGCACGGACGGGTCGTGCGCCGTGCGCCGCCAGTCGTCGATCGGCGCTGAGAGCTGCAGCGCGAGCAGCGCGGGGGCGGCGAGCAGCAGGAGCCGGCGGCGGCCGGCGGCGGCGAGCGCGAGCGCGAGGACCGGGCCGCCGAAGACCGCGGTCAGTCGGACGGCGTTGCCGCCCATCGGCGTGGGCAGCGCCCAGCTCGCGACCAGCAGCACGCCGGTCAGCGCGGCGCCGGCGCGCAGCACCCGCTGCTCGCCCGGCAGGAGCACGAGCACGAGCAGCGTCACGCCGAGCGCCGGCAGGAAGCTCGAGAGGACGAACGGGAACGTCCCACCCTCCGGGAACAGCGCGGACACCACGACGGCGGGCAGCACCGCGGCGACGGCGAACGCAATCGTTCCGCGGCGCCGCGCCGCGGGCGCGCCGAGCCACCACGCGGCGGCCGCGAGCGCCAGGAACGCACCGGCCACGGGGCTGGCCGCGGACGTCAGCGCCGCGAGCGCGAAGGCGCCGCTCCACCACCCCCCCGCCGTCGAGTGCCGGATCGCCGTCACCCCTCGACCGCCATCCGGCTTTCGACCACCACCCTCGGCCGCGCGGCGGGCCGCCGCGAGCGCCCCGACGCCGAGGGCGGCGCCGAGCGCGAACGTCAGCCGGCCGCTGACGAGCAGCGCCACAGCGCCGAGCGCGATCCAGCTCGCCGCGAGGCGGTGGCCCGGGCCGGTGAGGCGCTCCCACGCCCAGGTGAGGGCGACCGCCGAGAGCGCACCGGTCAGGTGGACGCCGAGCCAGGCCCCGAGGGGCGGGAACAGCAGCGAATAGGCGGGGAGGTGGTGGCCGGCGTACCAGCCGTTGTCCCACACCGCCCAGCCCGCGCGGGCGAACAGGCCGGCCCGGTAGTCCTGCGCGGCGAGGTCCGCCGTCCGCGGGTTCGCCACGATCCAGCCCACGGCGAGCGTGGCGGCCAGGACCCAGGCCGGGACGCGCGCCAAGGAGCGCGCGCCGGTGCTCACGCGGTGAGGAAGTCCGCGACGGTGGCCACGAGGTCAGGGCGGTCGAGCCACGGCCAGTGCCCCGCGTCGGGAAGGCGCAGCACCTCGGCCGGCCCGCCGAGCGCGGCGGCGTAGGCGTCGGCGAACTCCGCCGGGATGTAGGGATCCTGTTCACCCCAGACCACGAGGGCCGGGCACTCCAAGCGCCCCAGCCCGATCCCGGCGAGCGCGAGCTTCTCGGGCGGCGACGAGCGGTAGAGCCGCAGGATCGCGCGCTGCGTGCCGACGTCCCAGCCCGCCATCACCGCGTCCAACCACGCGTCCGGCATCGGCCCCGGGGTCGCGTTGGCCTCCCGGGTGAGCTGCTTGAGGCCCCAGCGCGTCAGGCCGCCGACGACCGCCTCGCCGACGGCCGGCGTCCGCCAGAGCCGCGCCATCCGGTGCCAGCGGTAGCCCGGCAGCAGCGGCACGGCGTCCATCACCACGAGCCGCTCGACGCGCTCGGGGAAGCGCTGGGCCAACAGCAGTCCGACCGCGCCCCAGTCGTGCACGAGCAGCCGGAATCGGTCGACTTCGAGGCGGTCGAGGAAGCGCTCGAGCCAGCGGTCGTAGCCCTCCATCGTGTACGCCCCGTCGCCGCGCTTGCCCGAGCGCCCGAAGCCGGGCAGGTCGGGCGCGACGCCGCCGGTCAGCGCCAGGAACGGCGTCAGGTCGTCGGCGGAGTTCGGCACGCCGTGGACGTGGAGCACCGGCGTCGAGGAGGCCGGGGCG
>JBBQZE010000215.1:0-5038 GCA_038207985.1 Solirubrobacterales bacterium | reverse complement strand
CGGCTCCAGCCTGGGTGTGCTCACCGACCGTCCCGGGACGTTGACCAACGCGTTCTACGTCAACCTGCTCGACATGGGCACGACGTGGGCGGTGTCGGCCACCGAGGAGAACGTCTACGACGGCACCGACCGGGCCTCGGGCTCCACGCGGTGGACGGCGACGGCCGCCGACCTGGTCTTCGGTTCCAACGCCGAGCTGCGGGCCGTCTCGGAGATCTACGCCGCCGACGCCACGAGGTTCGTGACGAACTTCGTGGCGGCGTGGGTGAAGGTCATGGACCTGGACCGCTTCGACCTCCCCTGATCCGCGGCCGGCGGCCGGCTCGCGCCCAGGCGCGGGTCGGCCACTAGCGTCCCTGGCACGCATGCGCCTGCTCGACGCCCTCCCCGCCGAGCCCACCGCGGACGCGCTGTACGAGGCGTTCACCGCCTGGGCGAGCGAGCAGGGCCTGGAGCTCTACCCGCACCAGGACGAGGCGGCGATCGAGCTCTTCAGCCGCAACAACGTGGTGCTGGCCACACCGACCGGCTCGGGCAAGTCGCTCGTCGCCGTGGCCGCCCACTTCGCGGCGCTGGCCGAGGGCCGCTCGACCTTCTACACCGCGCCGATCAAAGCGCTCGTCTCGGAGAAGTTCTTCGCGCTGTGCGCGATCTTCGGCGCTGACAACGTGGGGATGCTGACCGGCGACGCGTCCGTCAACCCGGACGCCCCGATCATCTGCTGCACGGCCGAGGTCCTGGCGAACATCGCGCTGCGCGAAGGGGCGGGCGCAGACGTCGGGCAGGTCGTGATGGACGAGTTCCACTTCTACGCCGACGGGCAGCGCGGCTGGGCGTGGCAGGTGCCGCTGCTCTCCCTCCCCGACACCCAGTTCGTCCTCATGTCGGCGACGCTCGGCGACGTGGCGAGCATCGCCGAGGACCTGACGCGGCGCACGGGCCGCGAGACGGTGGTCGTCGACGACGCCGAGCGGCCGGTGCCGCTCACCCACGCCTGGTCGGTGCAGCCGCTGCAGGAGCTGCTCGAGGAGCTCGCCGCGAGCGACCAGGCACCGATCTACGTCGTCCACTTCACGCAGGCCTCCGCGATGGAGCGCGCCCAGTCGCTGCTCTCGGCGAAGCTCTGCACGCGCGAGGAGCGCGACGCGATCGCCGACGCGATCGGCGCCTTCCGCTTCACCGCCGGCTTCGGGCGGACCCTGTCGAAGCTCGTGCGGGGCGGCGTCGGCGTCCACCACGCCGGGATGCTCCCCCGCTACCGGCGCCTGGTCGAGCAGCTCGCCCAGGCCGGGCTGCTGAAGGTCATCTGCGGGACCGACACGCTCGGCGTCGGCATCAACGTCCCGATCCGCACCGTCGTCTTCACGAGCCTCGCGAAGTACGACGGCACCCGCCACCGCCTGCTGAAGGCGCGCGAGTTCCACCAGATCGCCGGGCGCGCCGGGCGCGCCGGGTTCGACACCTCCGGCCACGTCGTGGTCCAGGCCCCCGACCACGTCATCGAGCGGGCGCGCGCGCTGCAAAAGGCCGGCGACGACCCGAAGAAGCGCCGCAAGATCCAGGTCAAGAAGGCGCCCGACGGCGAGGTGAGCTGGACCGACGAGACCTTCGAGCGCCTCAAGGACGCGGTCCCCGAGCAGCTCGTGTCGAAGATGCGCGTCGACCACGCGCTGATCCTGAACGTCGTCAACCAGCCCGCCGACCCGGTCGAGGTGATGCGGGCGCTGATGGAGGACAACCACGAGGACGAGCGCGGCCGCCGGCGCCTGTCCGAGCAGGCGCAGGCACTCGGCGACGAGCTCGTGCACGCCGGCGTCCTGGAGTGGCTGTCCACACCCGACCCTGACGGCCGCACGCTGCAGCTCGCCCTCTCCCTGCAGGACGACTTCGCCCTCAACCAGCCGCTCGCCTCGTTCGCCCTGGCCTCGTTCTCCCTGCTCGACCCGGCGTCGGAGACCTACACGCTCGAGGTGCTCTCCGTCGTCGAGGCGATCCTCGACGACCCCTTCCCCGTGCTCATGGCTCAGGCCCACAAGGCCCGCGGTGAGGCCGTGGCCGAGATGAAGGCGGACGGCATCGAATACGACGAGCGCATGGTGCTGCTGGAGGAGGTGACCTACCCCAAGCCGCTCGCCGAGCCGCTGCTCCAGGCGCTGCTGGTCTACCGCGAGACCCACCCGTGGGTGCGCGAGTCGGACCTCTCGCCGAAGTCCGTGGTGCGCGACATGTACGAGTGGGGGCGCTCGTTCTCGGAGTTCGTCGCCTTCTACGGCCTGGCCCGCTCGGAGGGCCTGCTGCTCCGCTACCTCTCCGGCGCCTACCGCGCGCTGCGTCAGACGGTGCCCGAGGACGTCAAGACGCCCGAGCTCGACGAGCTGATCGAGTGGCTCGGCGAGACCGTCCGCCAGACCGACTCGAGCCTGCTCGACGAGTGGGAGGCGCTGACCGATCCCGCTTCCGTGGAGCGCGCCGCCGCCGCGCACGCCGCCGGCGAGGCGTCGCCCCCGCCGCGGCCCATCACCGCCAACGCGCGGGCATTCACCGTCATGGTGCGCAACGCGATGTTCCAGAAGGTGCTGCTGGCCTCGCGCGGCCGGGCCGGCGAGCTCGCGCAGCTCGAGGCGGCTGCCGCCGCGCTCGTCGACGCGCCGATCAAGAGCGTGATGGGCGCCGACGCCTGGGAGGAGGCGCTCTCCGCCTACTGGGCGGAGTACGACGCGCTGGGCTCCGGGCCGGCCGCGCGCTCGCCTGAGCTCCTGCTGATCGACCGGGCGCCGGCGGGCAGCGACGGCGCCCGGGTCTGGACGGTCCGCCAGATCATCGACGACCCCGAGCAACACCACGACGTCGCCATCGTGGCGACGGTCGACCTCGACGCGTCCGATGCGGCCGGGGAGCCGGTGGTGCGGACGGTGTCGTTCGGGATGGCCGGGTAGCCCGATCAGGTGCACCCCGGCCGTACCTTGTGACGTCCGTGCGCTCTCCCGACGTGGTGATCATCGGCGCAGGTGCCGCCGGCCTGATGTGTGCCCTGACCGCCGCCGCACGCGGCCGCGACGTGCTGCTCATCGACCACGCCAACAAGGCGGGCAAGAAAATCCTCATGTCCGGTGGTGGCCGCTGCAACTTCACGAACATGCACACGGACCCGGCGAACTTCTTCTCGCAGAACCCGCACTTCTGCAAGTCGGCCCTGGCTCGCTACACCCAGTGGGACTTCATCGCCATGGTCGCCAAGCACGGCGTGCCCTACCACGAGAAGAAGCTGGGTCAGCTGTTCTGCGACGGCAAGTCCAAGGCCATCCTCGAGATGCTCCTGGAGGAGTGCCGGCAGGTCGGCGTCGAGCTGCACCTGGACACCTCGGTGCAGCAGATCGAGAAGACCGAGGACGGGTACGCGCTGCGCACCGACATCGGGGACGTCACCGCGTCGTCGCTGGTGGTCGCCACCGGCGGCCTGTCGATCCCGACCATGGGCGCCACCGGCTTCGGCTACGAGGTCGCCGGCCAGTTCGGCCACGACGTGCTGGCCACCCGTGCGGGCCTGGTGCCGTTCGTCATCACCGACCAGCTCAAGGAGCTGTGCACCGAGCTGTCCGGCACGTCGGTGGCCTGCGAGGTCAGCTGCAACGGCCAGAGCTTCCGCGAGAACATCCTGTTCACCCACCGCGGCCTCAGCGGCCCGGCCATCCTCCAGGTCTCCTCGTTCTGGCAGCTCGGCGACGCCGTGGAGATCGACCTGCTGCCCGACCGCGACGCCCTGGAGTGGCTGCAAGACCGGCGGGCCGCGCGCCCCGACGGCGAGCTGAGGACCGTGCTGAGCGAGGTCTTCACCAAGAAGATGGCGGCCCTTCTGGCCGATCACTGGTTCGTGTCCAAGCCGATGAAGCAGTACACCGCGGCCGGACTGCGCGACATCGCCGACAGGCTCGCCGCCTGGCAGGTGGTGCCGGCCGGCACCGAGGGCTACCGCACCGCCGAGGTGACCCTGGGCGGCGTCGACACCCGCGACGTGTCGTCGAAGACCATGGAATCGCGGAAGAGCCCGGGCCTGTACTTCATCGGCGAGGTGCTGGACGTCACCGGCCACCTGGGCGGCTTCAACTTCCAGTGGGCCTGGGCGTCGGGCGACGCGGCGGCGCAGTTCGTGTGAACGCGCTAGCGGGGCTGTTCCTCCAGGCCCCCGTCATCTCATCTCGCCGGCTTCGGGGCGCGGGTGTAGGTTCGATCGGTGTCGACGGAACAGTCGATAGTGGCGGTTGCCGGCGCCGCTCGAAGCGTTCCGCGAGCCGGACGCGGCGGAGCTCATCCGCCGACCCGACTGACACCGTTGAGCTCTGAACCCGGTGACACCTTCCCCGGCCTCGTAGGGCTCGACCCTGCGGGCCGCCCGCGCTCGGTACGCGGCACCCGGGCCTTGCCATGACCCGCCGGCTGCTCTCGGTCAACGTCGGGTGTCCCCGCGACGTCGACTGGCGCGGGCGAACGGTCCGTACCGCGATCTTCAAAGAGCCGGTGGAGGGCCGGCGGCGGGTGCGCCGGCTCAATGTCGACGGTGACGGACAGGCCGACCTCGAGGCGCACGGCGGCGAGCACCGGGCGGTCTTCGTCTACGACGCCGACTCGGTGGGGCACTGGGCGCGCGAGCTGAACCGCGACGACCTGACCCCGGGGTGCTTCGGTGAGAACTTCACGGTCGCGGGGATGACCGACGACGAGGTCTGCGTCGGCGACACGTACCGCATCGGAGACGCCGTCTTCGAGGTCAGCCAGCCTCGCGTGACCTGCTTCAAGGTCGGACTGCGGCTCGGCGAGCCCAGGATGCCGTCGCTCCTCTACCGCGCCGGCCGGCCGGGCTTCTACCTGCGGGTGCTGGAGGAGGGCGAAGTCGGCGCCGGCGACGCGATCGAGCGGCTGTCGACCGGCCCGGGACAGATGACGGTCCGGGAGATCAGCGGCCTGCTTTACCTACCCGGCCACGACGCCGCGCGCGTTTCCCGGGCGCTCGAGATCCCTACGCTCCCGGAGGGCTGGCGCG
>JBBQZE010000214.1:0-5084 GCA_038207985.1 Solirubrobacterales bacterium | reverse complement strand
CCGGTGACCTCCACGCCGGCCAGCACGACCAGGCTGAGCAGAAGGGCCAGGACGGGGCGACGCACGTTCATCGTGCGACGGTAGTGCTTGCACGCCAGCGTGCCTAGAGACGACGGAGCGACCGGTCCCGCCGGGCGCTGCGCCCGCGGGCGCTGTCATGCGTCAAGTCGGCCCGCACGGTCGCCGCAATCGTCAACGCGCTCCGACGACCTTGAACCGGCTCGCCGCGGCTCAGCAGGTGGGCAGCTCCACTCCTGAGACGACGCGTCTGACCGATCTCGATCGGTACTGTGCGCTGCTCATGGATGAAGCCGAGGCTTCCCTCGCGGACACCCGCGGCGCGAACTCCGACTGGCTCGAACTGCCTTCGTCCGCGTCGTGCGGGGTGGGCAAGGAGCCCTTCCACTTCCGCCACCCGCTGGCGGGACACGCGGCCTTCTCCACCGAAGCACTGATCCGGCTCTGCGAGACGGTCCCGCGGGCCTGGATCTCCAACCGGCGCGCCGACCGCGACATCGTCAGCCCGCACGGCGGCCCCGGAACCGATGACCGCCCGCCGGTGGACGTGATCCGAGATCTCGCGAACGCCCACAACTGGCTGATCGTGCACCACCTCGAGCACGTCGCGCCCTACACCGCCCTCCTCGACAAGACCGTCGACGCGGTGACCCACGCGATCGATCGGCGGGAGGGGAAGCTGCTCGATCGCGGCGCGGTCGCGTTCGCGGCCTCGCCGCGCGCCGTGGTGCCCGTCCACATCGACCGCCATCACAACTTCCTGCTGCAGATCACGGGAACCAAGGAGTTCGTGGTCGGGCATTTCGATACCCCCGCGGTGCAGGCCCGGGAGCTTGCGCGCGCCTTCGGCCCCAACGCCTCCAGCAGTCACCACGTCCCGACCCAGCAGACGGTGTTCCGGCTCGGGCCGGGCGACGGCGTCTACATCCCTGCCAACGCGTTCCACTGGGTCCGCGGCGGCTCGGAGACATCGGTGGCCTTCTCGTGTGCGTTTCGCACCGAGCGGACCGAAACCGCCGAGCTCGCGAACGAGTTCGACGCCGCCCTCCGGCGCTTGGGACTTCCGCTCCGCACGCCGCGCGGCGCAACCCTGGACGGCTTGAAGGCCTCTGTCGTGCGGCTTCGCCGAGGCTTACGCGAGCAGCGGACCCGCTCCTGAGGGGCGATCGACACCCAGTGGGGTCAGGTCCGATCCGCCGCTGAGTTCCTCATCGAGCGCGCGCAGACACGTCTGGGCGCTCTCCAGCCGCGCCGCCGGGTCCCGCCCGTGCGCGAGCTCGAAGCGCGGCTGCTGCGCCAGCTGATGGGCGGCGGCGAAGAACGGCGCGAGCGCGGCGGGATTGATGCCGCCCAGGAACGAATGGAGCAGCCCGGCCAGCGCCGCGCGGGAGTCGACCCGTCTCATGCTCCCCTTCGGGGTGTCACCGTGGACGACGAGCACGCAGCAGGCCAGCCGGGACCACCCGTGATCGGTGCGCAGCTCCCTGAGCGCGCTTCGGCGGCGGGGATCGGCGTGCACGGGGTAGCCGCGCGGCGCCCCGTCTCCCAACAGCTCGCCGGGGACCACCAGCGGCCGCGTGGCCAGGCCGGCGACCTCGAAGGTCTGAGGATCGCGACGGCGGAGAATCGCGAGGTCGTCCCCGAGAACGCTCCAGCCGGCCTCGTGGCCCGCGAAGGCGAGCGTCGACTTCCCCATCCCGGACCCGCCGAGCAGAAGCACCCCCCGACCTCGTAGCTCGATCGCGCCGGCGTGCACCAGGAACCGCCGGTGGAGGAACAGCGCGTGGGTGAGCAGCGGGCGCAGGAGCCTGTGCAGCCCGCCGAGCGGGTCGGTGGTCCGGCCGCCTAGCGAGATCGCATCGCTCGACACCCTCGTGCTGACCCCCGACCGCTCGACCGCCAGCATGTCCGGGCCCTCGAACCACAGCTGGATTTCCGAGCTGCGGGCGTCCGGGGGCCGGGACGGGAGTGCCGGCCCGTCGACGCGGTACCGCATCGCGATTCGCGGGTGCGCCTGCGTCCGAGGCAGACGACCGAAGGACGCCTCCAGGGCCGCTCCGCGGCGCTCCTCGTCAGCCGAGACCAGTACCGGGACGTCACCGACCTCGACGACGCATTGCATTGATCGGGAGCGTAGCCGCGGACTAGAATCGCCGCCGCGACCAATGACGAGAATATTCAGCCGCGCACCCAGGGTCCTCTACGACACGCTCGACGAGCGGGCGGTCCTGATCGACGCGCAGGGGACCGAGTTGATCACGCTGAATGCGCTCGGCACGCGCGTCTGGCAGGCGCTCGACGGCGCGCGCGACGACGAAGCCATCACCGGCGAGATCACCGCACGGTTCGCCGACGTCGATCCTCGCCGGATCACCGACGACGTTCACGGGTTCCTCGACGAACTGCTGCAGCTGGGACTGATCACCGAGGTCACCGACCTCGCCGCGCATCCGCACCGATCAGCATGACCAGGGTGGCCGACCCTGCTCGGCAGCCTGAGCACGAGCGGTCGATCGCCGCCGAGGCTCAGGAGCTGCATCGTCATCTCGCGCGCGATGCCGACCCGGGTGCTCCGTTCCGCACGCCCGAGCCCGAGGGGCCCGCGCGGGCCAGAGCCCGGCGGCGCGAGCTGTACACGCTGGTCGCGGTCTGCGCCGACCAGGTCGTGCAGGATTTCGTCGCCGAGACGCCGCCGCCTCGGCTGATCGCGACGAGGGCGGCTGCGGGACGCCCGGCGCCCGAGTCGTCGGCCGCCTTCAACGATCTGCTGCTGTTGGCCGTCGACGAGTTCTTCACCACCCATTTGAACTGGTGGCGCGACGGGCCGAGAACATCGGGGCTCGAGCCGCTGCTGGCCCGCATCGACGAGGTCGGGCCGGGGGCATCGGCGGTGCTCGACACGCCCCGCTCCCGCTACGCCGAGCGCCTCATCCAGACGGGGATGCGCTCGATGGCGCCCGTCGCACCGGGCGTGCTGTCGGCGATCGCCACGCTCGCCGGCGAAGCGGGCCTGAGCACCTCGGGGAGCAGCATCGCCCGCGTCGCTCGCCGAAGCGCCCGGGTCGCCAAGCAGCTCGCCGCGCTTGGCCTTGCCCAGAGCAGCGCGGCACAGCGTCAGCTGATCGACGACCGCACATTGCAGTTTGTGCCCGGCGCTCCGGTCCGACTCACCGCCGGTGCGCGGGGAGCGCGGCTCGAGCTCGATCTCGGGCGACTCGACGTGACGGTCGTCCCGAGCCGATGGCGGCTACCCGCCAGCTATAACCATGCGATCGGGTGCCCGGCGCTCACGCGCCTAGGCGCTACGGCCCCGTTCGATCGCCTGTGGTCGTGGACCGTCGACGTGGCGGCCGCGACCGGATACCTTGCCGCCCTGGCGTCGACGGGCGACGACCATTAACCGATCGCCAAGCAGCTAGGGTTGCTGGCGATCACCGGCTCGCGAATGGGCTCACGCGACTCGATCGCCGGTGGGTCGTAGGCGAGCGGCTCGCGATCGGCGGGCACCGTCGAAGGTTCTTCCATCGCGCGAGCCTACCCTCGCGCACGCCATCCGGCAAGCTACGCCGCCGGCGCAGGTGCCCCCACGCTCATGGCGGTGCCGAGCAGGTACTGAGCGCGGCGCGCAAGCGGCCAGGCGTTCTTCTCGCAGTAGTGGTCGTGGGCGCGGCGGTATGCCTCGGCGGCTTCGGCGTCCCGTTGATCGAGTGAGCACACGTCCCCCTGGGCGATGAGCATGATCCCGGCCAGCGTCGGGGCGGCCGCGGCGAACTGCGGGGCAGCGTCGGTGGTCCCATCCGGGTTTCCATGCGGTCCAGGCCCCCTCGCCGCCGTCTGCTCCATCGCATCGTCGAGCAGGCGCCGCGCGGCGTCGGCGTCGCCGGCCTGAGCTTGGATCCTCGCCTCGACCGCCCGCCAGCGCACCTGAACCTCGATGTCGTCGCGAACGGCCAGGCGTCGTGCCGTGTCCGCGGACACGTGCGCTTCGTCGTACCGGCCCTGGGCGTAGAGACTCTCCGCCAGCGTGGCCGCGATCGACGCGCGGTAGCCGTGTTCGTCCAGCGCCTCCAACCGCTGATCAGCTTCCCGGAGCACTCGCTCTGCGGCCACCGGGTCGCCGGCGAGCAGTTCGATCGCCCCTGCGTTCATTGCCCCGGCCGCCCACTCGACTGCTGCGCCGAAGGTGTCGAACATGGCCCTGCTGCGGGACAGCGTGGCACGCGCCTCGGCAAATCGACCGGCGTACCCGTAGAGCCAGGAGAGCGGCATGAGGACTCCGGCCTCGGCGCGCGGCGCCCCCCGGGCAGATTGCAGCAGATCTGCCTGACACCGGATCGCTTCACCGGTCGGGATTCTGAGGTCGACGAAGGTGTTCGCGAGCCACTCGACGGCCAGGAGCTCGGCGGCCCGGTTGCCCGTCTCTTGTCCTACGGCGCGGGCGCGCTCCAGCGTCTCGGCGTCGGCTGGGGACATTCCCGCCCACAGCCGCAGCTTTCCGATCACGACCAACGTGTCGGCGAGCCTCGCTCGGTCGTTCGCCCGCTCGATGGTCACAGAGGCTTGTTCGCATTCGGCCAGCGCCTCTCGTATCGAGACGCCTCCCAGAACACAGCGCACATCGGCCTGCATGACCCGGAGCCAGGCGCTAAGCGTTTCGTCCCCAGGGCCGTCCAACAGGTTCAACGCATCGGCGAGGGCCGCGGCGGCTGCGCCGAGCTCTCCGCTGTCCTGCAGCAACGCCCCGAGGAGGCCGAGCAGTTCTGCCTGGACGACCGGCTGGTCGTCGGCGAGCGCAATCGAGTCTTCGAGCCAGGTTCGTCCTTCCCGCAGGTGACCCTGAGCGTGCCAGTGGCGGCCGGAGGCGACCGCGAGTCGGGGAGCGAGCGCCCGTCGATCGCGCAGCGACCACTGAAGCGCAGCCTGGATCTCCTCCGGTTCGAGCGCCGGGGCAAGCGGGGTGACCGGCTTGGTGTCTCGGCGCGACGAGTGCCCCTCGTGACCGGAGGCGCCGGCGGCGGCGAGAAAGTACTCGGCGTGTCGAGCCCGGACGTCGTCGTGCTCGTTCG
>JBBQZE010000213.1:0-5097 GCA_038207985.1 Solirubrobacterales bacterium | reverse complement strand
GACCTTGACCCCCCGGCCGGCGAGCCCCCGCCGCCCACCTCCGCGCGCGCCGCGCGGCGCCGCGCCGCCGGAGCCGGCACGCAGCGGCCCGGGTAGCACGGCCGCGCCGACGGAGGACGTCACCAGGAGGTTCCCAGCGGGCGGGCGGGCCGTCCGTATGCTTGCGCCGCCCGCGCCACCGACCGAGGAGAACCTTGTCCACCTACCCCGTCGTCTACCAAGCCGACTACGACGAGAAGCGCAACCGCATGACGGTCTTCTTCCGCCTGCTGCTCGCGATCCCGCACATCCTCGTGATGTACGTGATCGGCCTCGGCGCCGCCGTGGCCACCGTGATCGCCTGGTTCGCGCTCGTCGTCACCGGCCGCTACCCCCGTGGGTTGTACGACTTCAACGCCGGGGCGCTGCAGTGGGTCACGCGGGTGAACGCCTACCTCTACTTGCAGACGGACGCCTTCCCGCCGTTCGGCTTCGGCGACCACCCCGAGTACCCGGTGCACCTCCTGATCGGTGAGCCGAAGGCGGAGTACTCGCGCCTGAAGGCCTTCTTCCGCCTCCTGCTGGCGATCCCCGTCGCGATCATCCAGTACGCCCTGCAGCTCGTCGCAGGCGCCTGCGCGCTGGCGGGGTGGGTCGTGGCGGTGATCACCGGGCGCATGCCCAAGGCGCTCCACGACGGGCTCGACCTCGGTCTCGCCTACCAGGCCAAGGCGACCGCCTACCTGCTGCTCCTGACCGAGGACTGGCCACCGTTCAGCGGCAACGACGAGGGCGCGTTGTTCCCCGCGGCTCCCACGGGCGCGCTGCCGTCGGCGCCGTCGGGGGGCTGGGCGCCGCCGACGGCCGACCGTTCCGTCGAGCGCCCGGGCGGCCTCGAGGGCTGACGAGCTGCGGCGGTCGGACTAGCCCTGGACCGCCTCGTCTAGCGCCAGGGCAGGGGCTCCGGGTCGGGGCCGCCGGCGGAGGACGGGTCGGGCGGCGCCGGGGTGGTCGGGCGCAAGCCGACCACGAGCATGAACCCCGCCGCGGCCGCCAGCACCAGCGGCCAGCCGAGGAGGTCGCCGTGGCCGTTGCCGGCCGCGGAGGTGACGTAGGCGCCGAGGACGAGCAGGCCGACGAGCACGGGTCCGCGCTGGCGGTCCACGGCGCCGTAGGCGAGGAGGCCGAAGCCACCGAGCACGAGCGTGACCTCCCAGCCCCAGCCGACGCTCACGCCGGACGGGCACCCAGCGCCGGCGCCACAGGCCACCGCCAGGCCGAGGACGTCCCCGACGCGCAGGACGACCATCGCCGCCAGCGCGACGCCGGCGGCGTTCGCGAGCTGGGCAGCGTGCGCAGGGCGACGGTCCCGTCGCGTCACCGCCGCGAGCGCGAGCCCCACGGCCATGGCGACCAGGAGCAGGCGGCGCACCCCCGGGGACGGGTCGAGCACCCATTCGAAGAACGCGAGCGGGACGAACGCGAGCGCCAAAGCCGCGACGAGCGTCGCGGCCGCCGCGTCGTAGGCGTGCGCGAGCGCCGCCGCCACGAGCCCGAGCGCCACGAGCTTCCACGTCACCGCGCCCACGCCGCCGATGGGGCCGTCCGCGCCCAGCACCTGCCCTAGGCGGCTCAGCGCGAGGACAGTGAGGATCAGCGCCGAGACGACGATCGCGCTCACGTAGGGGCGCGGCTCGCGGGGGCAGCCCGCCACCAGGACCCCCGCCCCCGCGGCCGCGCCGGTGGCGAGCGCCAGGTGGCCACCCGGCGGCCAGCCCATGCGAAGCTCCAGGAGGACGACGAGCGCGGTCGCGACGACCACGCCCGCGGCGACCTGGTCCCCGCGGAAGGGCGGGACCCGGAGCAACGGTCCCTACCGCTGCGCGCCCGCGTTGGCCACGGGCGCCTCGCCCGAGTAGTCGTAGAAGCCCATGCCGGACTTCCTGCCGAGCCAGCCCGCGGCGATCAGCTTGCGCAGGGTGGGCGGCTGGGCGAACCTCGGCTCGCGGAACTCGTCCCAGAGCGAGTCGCAGATGGCGCCAAGGGTGTCCAGCCCGACGAAGTCGCACAGGGTCAGCGGGCCCATCGGGTGCCCGGCGCCCGCCTTCATCGCGTCGTCGATCTCGGCGATGGTCCCGATCCCCTCCTCCAGGCCGCGGATGCCGTCGACCATGTAGGGGACGAGCAGGCGGTTGACGATGAAGCCGGCCCCGTCGCGGGTCGGGATCGCGAGCTTGCCCTGGGCCTCGGCGAAGGCGGTCGCGGCGGTCAACGTCTCCTCCGAGGTCGTCACCGCACGGATCACCTCGACGAGCTTCATGACCTGCGCCGGGTTGAAGTAGTGGATGCCGACGAAGCGCTCGGGGCGCGAGGTCGCGGCCGCTTGGTCGATCACCGCCAGCGAGGAGGTGTTCGTGGCGAAGATCGCCTCGGGCTTGACGATGGCGTCGAGCTGCGCCCACATCTCGAGCTTGCGGGGCAGGCTTTCCGTGATCGCCTCCAGCACGAGGTCGCAGTCCGCGAGGTCCTCGTAGGACGTCGTGCCGCGGATGCGCCCGCGGATCGCGTCGGCGTCCTCCTGGGTCGACCGGCCCTTCTCGACCGCCCGGGCGAGCTGCTTCTCGATCTTTCCGATGCCCTTGGCGAGCGCCGCGTCGTCGACCTCGCGGAGCACGACGTCGCACCCCGCGGTGGCCGTCACCTGCGCGATGCCGTGGCCCATCAGGCCCGCTCCGACGATGCCCACGGTCTTGATCTCACTCATGCGGCGGCACCCTATTGACGCGCTTGGGCGAGCGTCACGAACGGGTCCAGCGCGGCCGGGTTGGCCAGGGAGTCGCGGGCGGCGACGGTGTCGGGCGCGGCCCCCATGAGGATCCGCTTGACCGGGACCTCGAGGACCTTCCCGCTGAGCGTGCGGGGCACTTCCGCGACCTGGAAGACCTCGTCGGGGACGTGCCGCGGCGAGCACTTGGCGCGGATCTCGCCCGCGAGCGCTCGGATGAGCTCGGGGGTGAGCTCGGCGCCGTCGCGCAGCACGACGAAGAGCGGCATCCACGACTCGGCGCCCGCCCGCGGGACATCCACCACGAGCGCGTCGACCACGTCGGGGTGGCCCAGCACCGCGCGGTAGATCTCGGCCGTGCCCATGCGGATGCCACCGCGGTTGATCGTGGAATCCGAGCGGCCGTGGATGATCGCCGAGCCGCGCGGGGTCAGCTCGATCCAGTCGCCGTGGCGCCAGACGCCGGGGTAGGTCTCGAAGTACGCCTCGCGGAGCTTCGACGAGTCCTCGTCGCCCCAGAACAGGACCGGCATCGAGGGCATCGGCGCGGTGACGACGAGCTCGCCCACCTCGCCCACCAGCGGCCGGCCGTCCTCGTCCCAGGCGGCCAGGGCGCAGCCGAGCGCGGGGCGCTGCAGCTCGCCGCGATGGACCGGGAGGATAGGGACGCCGCCGACGAACGCTGTGCAGACGTCGGTCCCTCCGCTCGTGGAGTAGAGCCAGATGTCGTCGCCGAGATGCTCGTAGACCCACTCGAAGCCCTCCGGCGACAGCGGCGAGCCCGTCGAGCCGACCGCCCGCAGCGCTCCGAGGTCACGGCCCGCGGCGGGCTCGACGCCGGCCTTCTGGCAGGCCGCGAGGAACGCCGCGCTGGTCCCGAACGTCGTGGCGCGCGTGCGGGCGGCGAGCTCCCACATGGTGCCGAGGTCCGGGTACCCCGGGTTGCCGTCGAAGAGGACGATCTCCGCGCCGGTCAGGAGCGCGCCCACGAGCGCGTTCCACATCATCCAGCCGGTCGTGGTGAACCACAGGATCCGATCGCCGGGCCGCGCGTCGGCCTGCAGCCCCATCCACTTCAGGTGCTCGAGCAGGATCCCGCCCTGGCCGTGGACGATCGCCTTCGGCAGGCCCGTGGTCCCGCTCGAGTAGAGGATCCACAGCGGGTGATCGAACGGCAGCGCGGTGAAGCGCAGCGGCGGCGGCGCCTCGTCGCCGAGCCAGGTCTCCCAGGCCGTGGTGCCCTCGAGCCCGGCGTCCGCGTCGAGGTAGCCGAGCAGCACGGTGCGCGTCAGCCCCGGCATCGCCGCGCGGAGCTCGGTGACCACCCCGCGGCGGTCGAAGTCCTTGCCGCCGTAGCGGTAGCCGTCGACCGCGAGCAGGACCGAGGGCTCGACCTGCGCGAAGCGGTCCACGACCGAGCCCGCGCCGAAGTCCGGCGAGCAGCTCGACCAGACCGCGCCGATCGACGCGCAGGCCAGCAGCGCGGCGACCGCCTCGGGGATGTTCGGGACGTAGGCGACCACGCGGTCGCCCTCGCCGACCCCGTCGCGCCGGAGCGCCGCCGCGATCCGCGCCGCCAGCGCCTCGAGCTCGCCCCACGTCATCGTCGCGAGCTCGCGCACCTCCGAGGCGTGGTGGATGGCGACGGCGGCGGGATCGCGGTCGCGCACGAGGTGCTCGGCGTAGGAGACGCGGGCGCCGGGGCACCAGACCGCGCCGGGCATCGAGGCGTCCGCCAGGAAGCGGTCCGGTGCAACCTCCCAGCGCACGTCGAAGAAGTCCGACACCGCGCGCCAGAAGGCGTCCGGCTCGGCCACCGACCAGCGCCACGCCGCGTCGTAGTCGTCGACGCCGTTGGCCCGCAGGAACGCCAACAGCGTGGTCCCCTCGATGCGCTCGCGCGACGGCGAGAACAGGACGGGCGGAACCTCGGCGCTCATCCGCCGACCCTAACCGGCGACCGTGCTGTCGATTCCGCTCATATCGCGGGACGGACAGCACGGTCAGCGTGCCGCGAACGCCTCGCCGACGCCCGCGGCGATCGCCACGCACTGCTCGACGCTCGCCCAGTCGACGCGTGCGGGGACGTCGGTCGGGAGGTGGTAGTCCGTGTAGGCCCCGTCGGGGCCGACGGAGAGCAGGACGGCCGCCGGGAGCCCGGCGTGGAGCGCGAGGACGGGGTCGGTCCAGGCGCCGACGCGCCAGCGCTGCGGTGCCGCCAGGCCGGCGTGGCGCGCGCCCGCGTCGACGAGGGCGAGGTCCTCGGACCGGTAGGCGTGCGTGCGCAGTGCACCCTCGGCGCGGGCGACGATCGGGGTGCCGGCGCCCAGGGT
>JBBQZE010000212.1:0-5124 GCA_038207985.1 Solirubrobacterales bacterium | reverse complement strand
TCGCCCCGTTCCTCCATCAGACTGCTGCCCGCCTGGTAGACGCGCATCAGGCGACCTCGGAGACTTCCGCCCGCGCCTCGACGGCGTCGGCGAACTGCCGCTCGAGCAGGCCGTGGTCGTAGATCTCCGCGTACACAGGGCTCGTCAGGATCAGCTCGTCGTGCGTCCCGCGCGCGGCGATCTGCCCGTCGTCGAGGACGACGATCTCGTCTGCAAGCGCAATGGTCGAAAGACGGTGCGCGATGATGAACGTCGTCCGCCCGGCCATCGCGCCGCGCAGGCCGACGCGGATCAGCGCCTCGGTCGAGGCGTCGACGGACGCGGTGGCGTCGTCGAGGACGAGGATCCGCGGGTCGACCGCGAGCGCCCGCGCGATCGCCAGCCGCTGCCTCTGGCCGCCGGAGAGCGTGATCCCGCGCTCGCCGATCACAGTCTCGTAGCCCTGCGGCAGCCGCTCGATGAACTCGTGTGCCTGCGCCGCGCGCGCGACCGCCTCGACCGCCTCCTGCGGCAGGTCGCCGGCGCCGAACGCGCTGTTCTCCCGCACCGTCGCCGAGAAGAGGAACGGATCCTGTGAGATGACGCCGATCGCACGGCGGAGCGAAGCGAGCGTCAGGTCGCGGACGTCGTTCCCGTCGACCGTCACGCGCCCGGCCGTGACGTCGTAGAAGCGCGGGACGAGTGAGGTCAGCGTCGTCTTCCCCGAGCCCGTGTGTCCGATCAGGGCGACGGTGCGGCCGGCCGGAACGTCCAGGTCGACGTCGCGCAGCACGGGCCCCCCGGTGAGGTACTCGAACGAGACGCCCTCGAAGCGGACGTGGCCGGGGCCGGGCGGAAGCTCGATCGCCCCCGGGCGGTCCGCCACCTCCTCGGGCTCGTCCATCACCTGGAAGATCCGCTCGCCGGACGCGGTCGCGCGCTGGGCCTGGCCGATCCACATGCCGAGGGAGCGCAGCGGCACCACGAGCATGCCGAGGTAGAGGTTGAAGGCGACGAAGCCGCCGACCGAGAGGCTGCCGTGCGCGACCATCCGCGCGCCTGCGAGCAGCACAGCGGCCTGTGCGAGCAGCGGCAGGAACGACATCAGAGGCACGTAGAGCGCGCGCTGCCGGTTCGCCGTCAGCGTCTGCTGGAAGACGGCCTCGGAGCGTCTGTCGAACTTGGCCTGCTCCGCCGGCTCCTGCGCGAACGCCTTGACCACGTGGACGCCGACGATGTTCTCCTGCGCGACCGTGGCCACGTCGGCGAGCTTCTGCTGCACGTCGCGCAGCGTGGGGTGGGCGACGTGGCTGTACCGGTAGGCGAGCACGATCAGCACCGGCGTGACCGCGAGCGCGATCAGCGCCAGCCGCCACTCGACGAAGAAGAGGACTGCGGTCACCGAGAGCACGGTGAGGATGTTCTGGAAGAAGAAGATCAGGCCGTAGCCGAGGAAGAAACGGACGCCCTGCAGGTCGACCGTCGCGCGGGACATCAGCTGGCCGGTCTGGTGGCGGTCGTAGAAGCCGAACGAGAGCCGGACGAGGCGCCCATAGAGCCCGTTTCGCATGTCCATCTCGACGCCCAGTGCCTGGCGGCCCGAGATCAGCCGTCGCCCCGTCATCAGCAGGGCCTTGATCACGCCGAGCCCGACGACCGTCCAGACGAAGATCCACAACTGGTGCGTGTCGCGCGGGCGGATGGCGTGGTCGATGACCCGGCCGGTGATCCAGATCAGCGCGATCGCCGCCGCCTGCGAGCCGACGGCGAGGACGATCGAGACGACGAGTGAGACGCGGTAGGGGCGTAAGAACCCGAGCAGGCGGACGAATGTGGCTCGATACGGTGTTTCCGGTGTCACCAGTCGAGTCTAGCCAGCGAGTTCCGGGCTACAGTCGGCGCGGATGGGCCTCGTCGTCGCACTTTTGCTTGCCGCTCTACCGGCGCCTGTCACCCTCCACGGTGTCGGCGGTGTGAAGCCGGGCCTGATGCCTGCGCAGGTCTCGAAGGCCTGGGGAGTGCCGGTCGTGCTCGCCGCTGCCTCGCCCGGTTCGACGTGCCAGGTCGCGCAGATCTCCCGCGGCGCGGTACGGGGCTACGCGATCTTCGAGCGCAAGCGATTCGGCGCCGTGTTTTTCAGGGCGGGGGAGACGACGGACACCGGCATCCACCGTGGCTCCTCGCTGGCGGCGCTGCGGGCGACGTACGGCGGGCGGCTGAAGGTCTATCCCGACAAGTACACGCCGAAGGCGAAGACAGCGTTCGCCGGGGGTGTCTGGAAGCTCCGTTTCGACATCAGTCCGCAGGGCAAGGTGACGGTGATCGCCTTCGGCGCGAGGCCGGTCACCTACGTCGAGGGCTGTAGCTGAGCCCGGATCAAGGCGAGCGCACGGTCGAGCTGCTGCCGGTTCGCCGGAATGTTCAGCCAGCGACTGACGCCTGACGGGTGGGGGAGGGGAATCACGACTGCTCCGTTGCGCTCGAAGCTCGAGCCGATGCACTCCGAGAGGCTGCGCAAACCCAGCAGCCGCCCGGCGGCAAGACCGCCGACGGCGACGATCAGCTCGGGGCGCAGCAGGCGCAGCTCCCATTCCAGCCAGAACGAGCAAAGCTCCTGCTCGCGCGACGTCGGTGTGCGGTCGCCGGGACCGGGCTGGGCGCGGCCCGGGTAGCAGCGGGTGACCGAGGCGCAGTAGAACGTTGCGTAGAAGGTCTCCTCGTCGAGCTCGAGCCAGCGGCGGAGGTTCTGGCCGGCACGCCCACGCCACGGTCGGCGCTCCTGACCCTCGAGCACGCCCGGCGCCTGCCCGAAGAGGTAGGCGCGCCGGCCGGCCTGCCCCTCGAGCACCGGTAGCGACTCGATTGGGAAGCCGGCCTCGGCGCACTCGCGGCAACCCCGGTTGTCGCGCTGGAGCGAGGTCCGCGCGCGGTAGGACGTGCGGCGCCGCGTCACGCCGTGACGAGAAGGAACCAACGGCCCTGATGGAGGATCGTTCTGCCGCCCAGCTCGGCGAGCAGGGCCTCGCCGGTGAAGAACCGCTTGTAAACCGTCCAGCGGGTGCCGTCGTTGAGCACCCGCTCCTGCCATTCGTGGCGCTCGGACCCACCGTGGAGCGCCGCGTCGAAGACGACCAGCTCGGAGGCGATGCGCCGCGCCTCGGCGAGGAAGCGCACGCGCTCGTCCTCCTCGAGGTGCCCGTAGAAATGGCTGGTGAACACTCGCTCGAATGAGCCGTCCTCGAAGGGCAGTTCGAGCCCGTCGCCCTGGACATAGGTCGCGTTCGGCGCCTGCTCCCGCGCGACCTCGAGCATCGCATCGCTCTGGTCGAGGCCGATGACCTCACCGGGGAGGAATCGGGTTACGAAACCGGTGCCGCAGGCCACGTCGAGCGTCCGCTTCGGCGGCAGCGAGGCGATGGTCTCGAAGGCCCGGTCGCGTTCCTCCGTCCACCCGGGATAGCTCCTGGCCGCGTAGAGGCCCCGCTGGAGCCACCAGTCGTCGTACTCGCGCGCCCGCGCGTGGTAGTACGCCTTCACCCGGGTCTAGGGTACGCAACGTGCTGCCGCTGGAGTCGGTGCCCAACTTTTCCGAGGGGCGTGACCGCGAGACGATCGACGCGATCGGCCGCGCGGTGTCGGAGGGGGCGCGACTGCTCGACGTGCACGCCGACGCGGATCACAACCGCTCGGTGTTCACGGTGGTCGGCGCGGACGCTGGTCTCGTTGAGGCGCTGGTCGCGGGAGTCGGGTGCGCGCGGGAGCGCATCGACCTGCGGCGGCACGAGGGCGCGCACCCGCGCATCGGCGCTGCGGATGTCGTCCCGCTCGTTCCGATCGCGCCGGGAGACATGAAGCGGGCGCAGGCTGCGGCGAACGAGGTGGGCAGGCGAGTGGGCGCGCTCGGACTGCCGGTATTTCTCTACGGCGGCCCGGGGCGGGGCCCAGCGTTCTTCAGGCGCGGAGGCCCGGAGGAGCTACAGCGGCGGATCGACGCGGGGGAGCTCGTACCGGACTTCGGGCCGCCCAGGCTCGACCCGGCCGCGGGCGCGGTGCTCGTGGGGGCCCGTCGCCCCTTGATTGCCTTCAACGTCAACCTGCGCAGTGACAACCTGGAGGTCGTACGGGAGATCGCGGCTGTCGTGCGCGAGAGCGGAGGCGGGTTTCCAGGCGTGCGCGCGCTCGGCCTCGACCTGCCGAGCGCCGGCCTCGTCCAGGTGAGCATGAACGTCGAGGACTGGGAGGCGGCGGCGCTGCACGACATCGTCGAGCGTGTGGAGAAGGAGGCCGTGGCGCGTGGAGTGGAGATCGCCGGTTCCGAGCTCGTCGGCCTGATGCCGGCCGGCGCCGCCGCCGCTGCCGCAGGGGCGATGCTCCGGATCGACGGCTTCGACGCGTCCCGGGTGCTCGAGTTGCGGGTCCTCGAAACCCAGGGACAGGCTTAAGCCTGTCCCTGCTGAGGACTCACCGTGGAACGCGTACGCGTCGACAAGTGGCTCTGGGCGGCACGCTTCTTCAAAACGCGGTCCGCGGCCACCGAGGCCGTCCTTGCCGGACACGTCCACGTCAACGGCTCGCGCGTGAAGCCGGCGCGGGAAGTAGCGGCCGGCGACCGTCTGGAGGTGAGAATCGGCCAGCGTCGCTGGACGGTCGTGGTGACGGGCGTCGCGGAGCGCCGCGGGCCGGCGAGCGTCGCGGCGACGCTCTACGAGGAGACGGCAGATTCGCTGGCGGAGCGCGAGCGGTACACGGCCGAGCGCCGGCTGAGCCGGCCCCTGGGCGCCGAACTCGGCGCCCGGCCGACGAAGCAGGCCCGCCGCCGGTTGGACGCGCTCCGCCGCGGTCGGCGCGGACGCCCGGGCGGCGGCTGACAATGGCGAGCCGCGCCCACTCGGACGACCAGGGACAGGCTTAAGCCTGTCCCTGCCTTGGGGGCTAGACTCGGCCGGTGACCCGGGCGACGGCGATCGGCCTCACCGGCGGGGATCTGACCGTCGAGGACGTCTGGGCTGTCGCCGTCGAGGGCGGGCAGGCGGCGCTCGCCGAGGAGGCGCGTGGGCAGATGCTCGCAGCCCGCGCCGTGGTCGAGGGCGCGGTCCACGGTGCGACCGAGCACACCTACGGGGTCAATACGGGCTTCGGCCGCTT
>JBBQZE010000211.1:0-5147 GCA_038207985.1 Solirubrobacterales bacterium | reverse complement strand
TCTCGACCGGCAAGATCGGCGGCAACGCCGGCGAGCAGTTCTTCGGCCGCGGCGACACGCCGCTGGGCACCCGCCCCGCCTACCCGCAGAAGCGCCCGCCGCACGTCTCCGACCAGCCCTGCAAGGACCAGCGCATCCCCGACCTGAACGGCGCCAAGACCGGCAAGGCGGAGAACAGCCGGCCGTCCGCGGTCGCCCCCGGCGCCCCGATCATCCCGCTGCCTGCGCTCCCGCTGCCCCCCGTCATCACCGGCGTCACGGGCGCAACCGGCGCCGTCGGGTCGTTGCTGCCCCCCGTCGGGCTCAAGGCACGCCCCTCCAACCCGGCCTCCCTGACCGGTGAACTGGTGTCGCGGCTCAACCCCTTCCGAACGGGCTCGGGCCGATGAGGATCATCAAGAAGTTCGCCGGCAACGTCGCCGCGATCATCGGCTTGGCGCTCATAGCCGCGCTCGTCGGCGGCTTCATTTTGGCCAACCAGCGCTTCCGCCTGCCCTCGGGCGTGCCGTTCCTCGGCTCGGACTTCGTCGACTACAAGGCGACGCTGCCGACCGCGCAGTCGATCACCCCCGGCCAGGGGCAGACCGTGAACGTCGCCGGGGTGCCGGTGGGCCAGCTCTCCAAGGTGGAGCTCGTCGACGGCCGTGCCGTCGTGACGATGCACATCCAGCGCAAGTACACGCCGATCTACAAGAACGCCACCGCGGTCGTGCGGCCCAAGACCGGCCTGAACGACATGATCATCGAGCTGTCCCCGGGCTCACGGCGGGCCGGCGAGCTCTCGACGAAGTCGGAGATCCCGGTCGACCAGTCGCTGGCCAACGTGAACCTCGACGAGTTCCTCGCGGGCCTCGACGGGGACACCCGCAACTACTTGCAGCTGCTGGTGGGTGCGGGCGGCCAGGCGCTCGGCGGCAACGGCAAGCGGCTCTCCGCCACCTTCAAGCGCTTCGAGCCGACCGGCACGGCGCTCAAGCAGATCACGGCCAAGCTCGTCGACCGTCGCTCGAACATCAAGCGCACGATCCACAACTTCCGCCTGCTCTCGGAGTCTCTGGCCGGCAAGGACAAGGACCTCGCCCAGCTCGTCGACTCCTCCGAGGCCGTCTTCCGATCGTTCGCCAACCAGGACGTCCGCCTTCGCGAGACGCTCCGTGAGCTGCCGCCGACGTTGAAGACCACGAACACGAACCTCGCGAAGGTCGACACCCTCGCCACGCAGGCCGGCCCCGCGTTCGAGCGACTGCGGCCCGCAGCGCGAGCCCTCGGGCCCTCGCTGCGCCAGACGCGCCCGTTCCTGCGCACGACCACGCCGGTGATCCGCGACCAGCTGCGCCCGTTCACGCGGGATGCGCTGCCGACGATCCGCCTGCTGCGCCCGGCCGCCCGCGATCTCGCCGAGATCACGCCCGACCTGACCAAGACGTTCACCACCGTCAACTACCTCCTCAACGAGCTCGCCTACGACAACCCCAAGGACACGAACGACTCGTTCCTCTTCTGGGGCGGCTGGGCGAACCACCTCGGCACCACGATCTTCGGCACCGCCGACGCCCACGGCCCGATCCGCAAGGGTCTCGTGCAGCTCTCGTGCTCGAGCATCGCCACGCTTGACAACATCAAGAAGGTCAACCCGCAGCTCGGCTCGCTGGCCGACCTCTTGAACATCCCGCTGCAGAGCGACGTCTGCCCGACCTCCACCGCGGCGGGCACCGCGCCGGCCGGGACGGGCGCGACCGGAGCGGGCGGGGTGCTCGGCACCGGCGTCGGGCCTGCGGTCAGCGTCCCTGGCCTGCCCTCCGTCGCCCGCTCCGCGAAGGGCAAGGGCTGATGCAAAAGCAAGCTCCCACCTTCGGCCGGCTGCTCGTGATGGTGACGTTCGCCCTGTCCTGCTTCGGCCTGCTGCTGTTCCTGTGGCTCGCCTTCGGTGGCCCGGTGCCGCTGCAGCCCAAGGGCTACCGCTTCCACACGTCCTTCGGCGAGGCCACGCAGCTCGCCAAGGAGGCCGACGTGCGCATCTCCGGCGTGTCGGTCGGCAAGGTCAAGGACATCGTCACCGACCCGAGCTCCGGGCGCTCGGACGCGACGATCGAGCTCGAGACCCGCTACGCCCCGCTGCCCAAGGACACCCGCGCGACGCTCCGCCAGAAGACGCTGCTCGGCGAGACCTACGTCGAGCTGACGCCCGGGAGCCGGTCGGCCGGCACGGTGAAGGAGAACGGCACGCTGCCGGCGGGACAGGTGGCCTCCACCGTGGAGCTCGACGAGATCTTCCGCGCCTTCGACCCGAAGACCCGCGCGAACTTCCAGTCCTGGATGCAGAACCTCGCGATCTCCACGAAGGGCCGCGGTCGTGACCTCTCCGACGTGCTCGGCAACCTGTCGCCGTTCGCCCAGGACACCAACGACCTGCTGAAGATCCTGAACTCGCAGGAGGGCACCGTCCGGCAGCTCACCGCGAATACCGGCGAGGTCTTCTCGGCGCTGTCCGAGCGCCAAGGCCAGCTGGCCGGGCTCATTACCAACTCGAACCGCGTCTTCGCGGTCACCGCGCGCCGCAACAAGGAGCTCCAGGAGACCTTCGTCGCCCTCCCGGCCTTCGAGAAGGAGGCGACGGCGACGGTCAAGCGCCTCACCGCCTTCGCGAAGAACGCCGATCCGCTCGTCACGCAGCTGCGCCCCGCCGCGCGGGAGCTGTCGCCCACCCTGACCGACCTCTCCGCGCTGGCCCCGGACCTGAAGGCGCTCTTCCGCGACCTCGGCCCGGTCATCACCGCGTCGAAGGCCGGGCTGCCTGCGACGACGAAGTTCCTCGACGAGCTCCACCCGGTGCTCGCCGCGACCGACCCGGTCCTCGCGCAGCTCAACCCGATCCTGTCGTTCGTCGGCCTCTACAAGAACGAGCTGAACTCGTTCTTCGCGAACACGGTCGCCACCACGCAGGCCCGCTCGGACGACAAGCTCCACTACCTGCGCACGAGCAACCCCCTGAACTTGGAGAACCTGGCGATGTACTCACAGCGCCTGGGCTCCAACCGCGCCAACCCGTACCAGCTGCCCGGGGCCTACAGCCAGCTCAAGCAGGGCCTCCCGGTCTTCGACGCGCGCACCTGCGGGCGCACCAACATCCCGAGCGTCATCCCGGCCGACACGCTGACGAGCCTGCTCGGCTCGAACGTCGCCGGCGCCCTCGCCGCCCTGCTCGGCACGGGTGCGGCCACGGGGGCCACGGGCGCCGTCGGCGCACTGACCGGCCCGCTGGCCGCAGCGACCCAGACGCCGGCCCCGCCCTGCCGCCAGGCCGCGAAGTTCAACTTCGGCGGAGAGCTGACGCAGTTCCCGCACGTGCCCGCTGCGCGCAACGGCTCGAGCCCGAGCGGCAGCCGGAAGTGAGCCGGGCCCCCGGCGCCGGGGCCCACGACTGGCGGGGCGCGGCCTGATGCGCGTCACGCGCTTCATTGGTCGCCTCACCGCGCTGGCCGCGAAGCGGCCCGTACTGGTGGTGCTTGCGACGGTCGCCCTCGCGTTGGGGGGCGGGGTGCTCGCCCTCGTGCGGCTGGAGCCGCAGACGACGCCGGACACGCTCGTCGGCACGGGCACGAAGGAGTACGAGGCCTCGGCCGACTACGCCAAGCGCTTCGGCGACAACCCCGTCTACGTGCTCGTGCGCGAGCCGGTGACCCAGCTCGCGCTCACGTCCGACGTCCTGCGGCTCATCGCGCTCGAGGGCTGCCTCGCCGGTCGGCCGCCCCAGGACTCCTCGCCGCGGGGGGGACCGGACGGCCCGTGCGCGAAGCTCGCCGCGATGCGACCCGCGCAGGTCGTCTTCGGGCCCGGGACGTTCATCAACGAGTCGGTCGGACAGATCCAGGACGAGTTCAACCGCCAGCAGGCGGCGGCCACGCAGAAGGCCCAGAGCGCCTCCTCAGCCGCGCGCAAGCTGTCCAAGGCCAACGGTGGCTCGGCCGCAGCGCAGGACAAGGCCGCGAAGGCGGCCGAGCAGCTCGTGAGCAACGAGTTCCTGCTGACCTCGGCGCAGCTCGGCCTCAAGTACGGGCTGACCTCGGTGCCGCAGCTCAACGACCCGCGCTTCGTCTCGCAGCTCGTGTTCGACGCGAGCAAGCCGGCCGGGACGCCCAAGAGCCGCTTCGCCTACATCTTCCCGGCCAAGGACGCCGCGCTCATCCAGGTCCGTCTTCGGCCCGACCTGACGACCCCCGAGCGCAAGCGGGCCATCGGCCTCATCCGCGCCGCGGCCCGGATGCCCGACTGGACGCTGCCCAACGGCCACGGGACCTACGTCGTCACGGGGGCCCCGGTCGTCGTCTCCGACCTCACCGACTCGATCTCCCGTTCGATCGCCGTGCTGCTCGTCGCGGCGCTGGTGGCGATGGTGCTCGTCCTGGCCACCGTGTTCCGCGCCCGGCTGCGGCTGCTGCCGCTGCTGGTGGCCGTGACCGCAACCGCGCTCACGTTCGGGCTGCTCGCACTCCTCGGGCGCTCGCTGACCATCGCCACGATCGCGGTGCTGCCGGTCCTCATCGGCCTCTCGGTCGACTACGCGATCCAGATCCAGTCTCGCGTGCAGGAGGAGGAGCGCCACGGCCACGGCGTCGCGGACGCGGTGCGGGTCGTCGCCCGCGCCGGGGCGCCGACCGTCCTCACCGCGGCGGCGGCCACCGCGGCCGGGTTCCTCGTGCTCCTGCTCTCGCCGGTGCCGATGGTCCGGGGCTTCGGGGTGCTCGTCGTCGCCGGCATCGCCATCGCCTTCGCGCTCGCGCTGACGCTCGGGACCGCCGTGCTGGTCCTCGGCGACCCGCTGCGTGAGCGCCGCCGGCTGCCGGGCGCCGGGCTGCTCGTGCGCATGGGGCCGAGCGTGCGCGGCGCGGGCGAGCTCGTGCTTGACAACGCCCTCGCGCGCCGCGTGCGCCAGGGCGGCGCCGGGGGCGGACGGCGTGCCCTCGCGGCCGCGGTCCGCCGGCCCGAGCGCACGCTGCTCATCGCCGGGGTGCTCGCCGTGCTCGGATGGGGGCTGGGGACCCAGGCGCGTGTGGAGTCCGACATCCAGCGCCTCGTCCCACAGAACCTGCCCGCGCTGAGCGACCTGCGGCAGCTGCAGGACGCCACGGGCGTCGGCGGCGAGGTCG
>JBBQZE010000210.1:0-5190 GCA_038207985.1 Solirubrobacterales bacterium | reverse complement strand
TTTCGACCGGTTTCTCGACCACCCCCTCTATTCGCCGGCGGTAGTCGACTAAGTCGGCGGCTAGCAACGACTCGTACTCCTCCGATTCCGGGTACACCCCGTTGTGCCAGAAGTACGGCGAGACGTCCTTCTCCGTGTATTCGCCAGGGGTGGCGTCGACGTGTTCGAACAGTCGCTGCACCGGGCCGATCAGCGCGTAGCCGACTCGTTGGACGACTCGAGGATGGCGCAGTGTGAGTGGGGTGGCAGCGACCCAACAGATCGCACAGACGACCATCGCCGCCGCGAAGATCCAGAAACCGGTCCAGCTTTGACCGTCCTGGGCGGCGAAGATGTGGTTCGTGTTGGTCACCGGACCGGTCGCCAGCGCCAAGGTCACGTGACCAACGATGAAGAGTAGGAACCAGACCAGCACGAGGAAGTGGAGCGAGCGCGCGGTCTGGATGCTGAACACCTTGCTGATCCGCTTGAACCGTGTCGACAGCGCCGGTGACATACCGAGGCCGGTGATCAGCGCGAGCGGAGCGGCGACGAAGATCGTGATGAAGTAGGCGAGCAGCTGCAGGCCGTTGTAGGCAACCCATGCGTTCTCAGTCGGCCAGTCCAGCGAGAGATACTGGATCAGCACCGAAAGGGCGTTCGGGAACACGTCCCAGCTCGTCGGCACCACTCGCTCCCATTGCGAGGTCGCGAACAGCAAGACATAGAAGACCAGGCCGTTGGCCAGCCAGAGCACGTCGGTGCCCAAATGCCACCAACGGGCCAGCCCGATCGAGTGCCGGATCCCCGGCAAGCCGAGTTGCCCGGGCAGGCTGATCGAGTCTTCCTTGGCCGTCCAGAGGGGCTTGTCGGGAACTGGCTTCTGGATCCGAAACCAGTCCCTGCCGGGCGTGCAGTGCCTGGTCCAGTACAGCCGCGGATGATCGGAGAGAATCTGGACGCCGGAGCGGATGATGAAAACCATGAAGAACAAATTGAAGAAGTGCTGCCACCGCGCCCAACCGGGAAAGCCGGTCGTCGCGCTCGGGTGGGTGGACGCGAGAGTCCCGGGGTAGTGCCGGATGAACCGCTGTACGGAGGCCTCGTCACGCAGGCCCTTTGCGACGGCCACCAGGACGAGAAGCAGCATGAAGCCGATCGGCAGCAGCCAGAGCAGGTTGAACCATTTGCTGCGACCCACTCGCACGCGTGGGGCGATGCCGCTCACCTGCGGAACCGAACCCGCCCAGGTGGCGGTGTCGATGACGTCCTCGCCCGGCGTCAGCTGCCACCGGTAACTCCGCACGACCTCCGGCGAGACGCCCGCCTGCGCGGGACGAGACGGATCCGTCGGGGGGTCATCGCCGTCGGTGCCCAAGGCACGAAGCCTACGCCGCGGCGAATACCGAGGAACCCTTCGGCGGGTTGGCTCGGTACCGTGCGCGGGCCGCTACTTCCTGCGCTTGTCGCGTCTTAGAACCGCCAACGCAATGAGGCGCGCCGCGAGCTCGGTGGCGCCCGGGATGACGCCCGCCGGCGTCGCACTGCCGGCCCGGGACGAGCAGCGGCTCATCGACGATCACGCCGACGCTGAGAAGGGAGGACGTCCGCGCGCTGACACTCGAGCAGCTTGCGGCGTTCCTCGCGGTCTCACCGCCGCGTCACGGGACGCTGTTCCGACTTCTGGCCGCGACCGGCCTGCGCCGAAGCTATTGATCGTCATCTCCGGCCAGCGGTGATACCCCTCAGATCGGCGCCCAGAAAGGCAGCCTCCAAGCCTGGATCCAGCGGTCGGGCGCTGCGTCCGTCCGTGGCAGCGCGAAGAACCACCTCGTGAGCAGGGCTTTGGTCAGGGCTGTCGGCGGCAGCCGGGCCCGCGCAGGAGCTCACCTTCATGGTGCATGATCACGGGCCGATTGGACTGGACGGCGTTGAATCTGCTTTGACGACGAGCGGGCGGTTTCTGACCCGGGATCGCGCTGGTCGAGATGCTCGCCGTGCGGCTGGGACTCGTGGCGCTGGCCGGCCGGCTCGTCGCCCTGGGCCTCCGGGCGGGGCGGCCAACGCGAGGTCCAAGGTGATGAGCCTGATCTACGCGATGGTGCTCGCCGCTGACTGTGCCCGTCAGCGTTGGGCGACGGGTGCACGCCGACGCGGCGGGACCTATTTCTTGGCCGGCTCGAAGAAGGGGTTGGTTCCGGAGGCGTGGTCGGTGACGTCGACCACACGGGTGATTTCCGGCACGGCGCGGGTGATAGCCACCTCGATCCCCTGGTTGAGGGTGACCGACGCCATGCCGCAGCCCTGGCAGCCGCCTCCCAGGCGTAGGTACGCGTTGCGGTCCTCGATCCCGGCGAGCTCGGCGTGGCCGCCATGGGCCGCGATGCTCGGGTTGACGTCGCGGTCGAGGACCGCCCTGACCCGGTGGGCGATGTCGCTGTCGAGGTCGCCGACCGGAGCACGCGGAGGCTGGGCTCCGCCGGGCGATCCCATCGGGGCGAGCATCGGCAAGGTGGGGAGCGGAATGGGCGCCGGCGGCTTGTTCGGGTTGATGACCACGAACCCGCTGCGCTGCGGTCCCTCGCTCCAGTCGATCGTCGCCCCACGCAGCTTCGCGATGTCCTCGGCGGCCACGGCGATGACGAGGTCGCCCTCACGCTGGACCGCGTCGCCGGGACCGACGCGGCTGCGCGGGTCAATCGAGAGGGCGTGGGTGTATTCGCCGTTGGTCGAGCCGGTCACGCGTACGGACAGCGCGTGGTTCTCCGATGCTCCTGAGACGAAGCCGCGGACGCGCTGCAGCGCGGTCTCGGTGATGGCCAGGAGGGGCTGATCGGCGATCTACCTACCCTACCCGACGTGCCGCGTTTGCTTCTGATCCTGCCGTCGGCCACCTATCGGGCGCCGGACTTCATGGCCGCCGCCCGGGACCTCGGCGTCGAGGTCACGGTGGCCTCCGAGCGGCGGGCGGCGATGTCGGCGGCGATGGGCGAGCGAGCGTTGACCGTGCGTCTGTCCGACCCGCGGGACGCCGCCGAGACGATTGTCACACGCGCGCGCGAGACGCCGTTCGCGGGCATCGTGGGCGTCGACGACCAAGGGGTGATGGCCGCGGCGCTGGCCGCCGAGCGTCTGGGGCTCGCGCACACCCCACCGGCGGCGGTCGCCCGCACGCGGGACAAGTCGGTCATGCGCCGGGCCTTGGACGAGGCGGGCGTCCCCCAGCCGCGCTTCATGCTGCTCGAGCCCGGCGCCGACCCCGCCGCCGCGGTCGGAAACCTGGGCCTCCCGTGCGTCGTCAAGCCGCTGTCGCTCTCGGGCAGCCGGGGAGTGATCCGCGCCGACGACGTCGACGGGGCCAGGGCGGCAGTCGAGCGCGTCCGCCGGATCCTGGGCGACGCGGGGAAGACCTCGGACGCGCCGCTCCTTCTCGAGAGTTACCTGCCGGGCACCGAGGTCGCCGTTGAGGGACTGCTGCGGGCCGGGCGCCTCGAGGTGCTGGCCGTCTTCGACAAGCCCGATCCGCTGGAGGGTCCCTACTTCGAGGAGACGCGGTACGTCACGCCCTCTCGGCTGCCCGCCGCCATGCTCGCCGAGATCGAGCGGGTGGCGGCGCGAGCGGCGCGCGCACTCGGCCTCGACGGGGGACCGGTGCACGCGGAGCTGCGCGTGGACGACGAGCGCGTCAGCGTGCTGGAGCTGGCGGCGCGTTCGATCGGCGGCCTGTGCTCGCGCGCCTTGCGCTTCGGCGCCGGCGTTAGCCTGGAGGAGCTCATTGTCCGCCATGCGCTGAACCTCGCGCTCGACGACTTGGATCGCGAAGGGATGGCGTCCGGGGTGATGATGATCCCGATCCCGCGCGCCGGGACGCTGGTTGAGGTCGCCGGCCAGGACGAGGCGCGCGCGGTGGACGGCATCGGCGGGCTCGACATCACCATCCTTCAGGGCCGGCCGGTGGTGCCGCTGCCCGACGGCGACCGCTATCTGGGCTTCCTGTTCGGGCGCGGGGCGACGCCCGAGGCGGTCGAGCACTCTCTGCGCGAGGCGCACGGTCGACTGCGGATCCGCATCGAGCCGGACGCGGGCGCGAGCTAGCGTGGGTCGGCCGTGCGGGTCCTGCTGATCTCCACTTACGAGCTGGGTCACCAGCCGTTGCACGTCGCCTCGCCGGCCGCGGCGCTGCGCGCCGCCGGGCACGAGGTGCGCTGCCTTGACCTCAGCGTGCAGCCTTGGGACGCCGACGCGCTCGCTTGGGCCCAGGCGCTCGGCCTGTCGGTGCCGATGCACACCGCCATGCGCCTGTCGATCGACGTCGCCCGCCGGGTCCGCGACGAGTACCCGCGGGTGCCCATCTGCTTCTACGGCCTCTACGCCCCCGTCAGCCGCGAGCTGATCGTGAGCGAGCTCGCCGACCGGGCGATCGCCGGCGAGTACGAGCCGGCCCTCGTGGCGTGGGTGGACGCCCTAGCCGATGTCGGCGCCCGCGCGCCGGGCGCCGCGCATCCGACCGTCCACCTCCAGCGCGGGCGCTTCGACCCGCCGGCCCGCGAACTGCTGCCGCCGCTCGACCGATACGCCCGCCTGGCGCTGGGCGGCGAGGAGCACCTGGTCGGCTACGTGGAGGCCAGTCACGGCTGCGTGCACCGCTGCCGGCACTGCCCGGTTCCCGCCGTCTACGACGGGCGCATCCGGATCGTGCAGGCCGACACGGTCCTGCGGGACATCGAGCGCCTCGTCGCCATGGGCGCCCGCCACATCACCTTCGGCGACCCGGACTTCCTCAACGGCCCGCGCCACTCGATGGCCGTCGTCCGCGCCATGCACGAGCGCTTCCCCGAGCTCACCTTCGACTGCACAACGAAAGTCGAGCATGTGCTCGAGCACGCCGGCGTGTGGGAGGAGATGGCCGCCTCGGGCTGCCTGTTCTCGGTCTGCGCGCTCGAGAGCGTCAACGACGAGATCCTCGCCCGCCTCGACAAGGGCCACACCACCGACGAGGCGATCCACGCCATCGAACTGCTGCGCGAGCACGGCATCGAGGTGCGTCCCTCCTTCATGCCCTTCACTCCGTGGACCACTCCGCGCGACGTGTTGGACATCGTGGAGTTCGTCACCGCCCACGACCTCGTCGCCAACGTCGACGCGGTGCAGTACACGATCCGCCTGCTGGTGCCCGAGGGCTCGCTGCTGCTCGAGCGCGAGGAGCTCCGG
>JBBQZE010000209.1:0-5280 GCA_038207985.1 Solirubrobacterales bacterium | reverse complement strand
TCCCGTTGACCAGGCAGCGGATGGCCAGCGCCTGGGGGTCGTCGACCTCCTCGCGCGGGACGAGCCGGGGGCCGACGGGGCAGAACGTGTCTGGCGACTTGCCGCGCGACCACTGCCCGTCGGCGAACTGCAGGTCACGGGCGCTGACGTCGTTGACGCAGATGTAGCCCCGGACGGCGTCGAGCGCCTGCGCCTCGCTGACGCGGCGGACGGTCGAGCCGATGACGACGCCGAACTCGGCCTCGTAGTCGACCTGCTGGGCCTCGGTCGGGATGACGATCGTGTCTCCGGCGCCGATCAACGCGTTGGGCCACTTCGCGAACAGCATCGGCTCCTTGGGGGCCGGCGTGCCCTGCTCCTCGGCGTGGTCGGAGTAGTTCAGCCCGACGCAGATGATCTTGCCGGGACGATCTATCGATAGTGGCACGACCCCAACGTACCCCGGCGGGCCGCGGCGAAGCAAGGCACCAGCTTGATATATGATCGACGGCCGATGCTCCCCGAGCGCGCGCCGATCCAAGGGCTCACCGGTGAAGCCGCCGAGCACCTGCGAGCCGCCATCCGCGATGGCCGGTTCGGCCCCGGCGACCGCATCGTCGAGCGCCCCGTGGCCGACGAGCTCGGCGTCAGCCCGATCACCATCCGCGACGCCTTCGCCCGGTTGGAGCAGGAGGGCTGGATCCAGCGGTCCCCGCGGCGCGGGGTGCGCGTGCGGCGGCTCTCGCGCGAGGACGTCGACGACGTCGCCGGCGCCCGCGCGCTCGTCGAGGGCCAGGCCGCCGCGCTCGCCGCGGGCCGCATCGCCGGCGTGGGCGACGCCGCGCTGCGCGAGCTGCTCGAGCCGATGGGCGCCGCGGCCCGGCGCGGGGACGTGGCGGCGCTGCTCGCCCTCGACGACGCCTTCCACGCCGCCCTCTGGCGCCTGGCCGCCTCGCCGACCCTCGAGGAGTTGCTGCACAACCTCCGCGCCCGCGTGACGCCGCTCGTCCGTCTGTCGCTGGAGAGCATGGGCCCCGCCGAACTGGGTTCGATGCAGGGCTGGCACGCCGACCTGCTCTCGGCGGTCCGCGCCGGTCCCCGGCAGGCCCGCGACGCCGCGCGCCGCCACAGCGACCTCACGCGCGACCGCGTCCACCGCCACGCCGCTCACCACCTCGTCCCCACCTGAGCACCCGACAGGAGCCACCGTGTCCCAGCCCGACCCCGTCGTCGACGAATCCCGGATGCCCTACCAGCTGCCGTTCCCCGCGGAGGCCGCCGAGGAGGCGCTCGTCCACCCGGTCGTGCCGGATGACGAACGGGTGTGGGTCCCCCAGGGCGAGGGGCTCGACTTCCGGCCGCTGCTCCTGCACACCGGGCAGGGCTACTGGTGCAACCTGCTGCGCGTACGCCGGACCGGGATCGTCAGCCGCCACCGCCACCCCATGCCGGTGACGGGGTACGTGATCAAGGGCCGCTGGCACTACCTGGAGCACGACTGGGTCGCCGAGCCGGGCGCCTTCCTCTACGAGCCGCCCGGCGAGACGCACACGCTCGTGGTCCCCGAGGGCGAGACGGAGATGATCACGCTGTTCACGGTCAACGCGGCGATGATCTACGTCGACCCGTGGGGGAAGACGACCGGCTACGAGGACGTCTTCACGAAGATCGACCTGTGCCGCGCGCACTACGACGCGGTGGGCCTGGGCGCGGACTACGTCGACCAGTTCATCCGATGAGCGCGCCGGCGACGTTCGATTACACCGGTCGCCACGCGCTCGTCACCGGCGCGACGAGCGGCATCGGTGCCGCCGTCGCGCGCGGTTTCGCCGCGGCGGGAGCGACGGTGACCGCCGTCGGGCTCCCGCCCACGGACGGCTCGCAGCCCGAAGCGGTCCCCGGGATCACCCACGTGGAGGCGGACGTCACCACGCCGGGCGCGATCGCCCGTGCGGTCGCCGGCCTCGAGCGGCTCGATGCCGTCGTCGCCTGCGCCGGGGTCATCCGCCGGGACGACGAGCACGACCCGGAGGTCTTCGCGCAGGTGGTCGACGTGAACCTCACGGGGACCATGCGGACGTTCTCGGAGTGCCGGTCCCTGCTGGCCGCGAGCGGTGGCTCCGCCGTCGCGACCGCGAGCATCCTCACCTACGTCGGCGGCCCCAGGGTGCCGGGCTACGCGGCCTCGAAGGGCGGCGTCAAGCAGCTCGTGCAGTCCCTGGCCATGTCATGGGCGCCGGACGTCCGCGTCAACGCCGTCGCCCCGGGCTGGATCGCGACGCCGCTGACGGAGGCGCTGCGCGCGGCGCCCGACGGCGGGGCGTCGATCATCGCGCGGACGCCGATGGCCCGATGGGGGGACCCGAAGGACCTGGTCGGGCCGGTCCTCTTCCTGTGCTCCGACGCCGCGGCCTTCGTCACCGGGATGGTCCTCGCGGTCGACGGCGGGTTCCTCGCCGCCTGAGCGGGACCCGCGCGGCGCTCAGGTCAGCGGGCGCCCGAGGCGCTCGCTGAGCCCTGCCACCGCCGTCTTCGCGTCGCGCACGAGGGCGGCGGGGTCGACATCGACGAGCGTGCCGTCACGCTTGCGGGCGACGCCGTCGATCCACACGTGCTCGACGTTGGCGGGCTGGGCGGCCAGGACGACCTGCCCGTCGGCCACGTTCGTCGGTGCGAGATTGAGATCGTCCGCGCGGATGACGATCACGTCCGCGCGCTTGCCCGGGGTCAAGGAGCCCGTGACCTCGCCGAGGCCCATCGCGCGGGCCCCGTCGATCGTTCCCTGGCGCAGCACGACGTCGGGCTGCAGCACCTTGCCGTCCTGGTGGACGCCGCGCGGGACCAGCAGCGTGGCGCGCAGCACCGCGAAGAAGTCGGAGTTGTCGCTGGCGGCCATCGTGTCGACCGAGAGGCACAGCGGGACGCCGGCGGCGATCATCTCGACGATCGGCGGGATGCCCATCCCCACGCGCATCTCCGACAGGATGCTCAGCGAGACCGGCGTCCGGGTGCGGGCGAGGTAGGCCAGCTCGTCCGCGTTCGTGTGGATCGCGTGCACGAGCAGGACGTCGGGTCCGAGGGCGTCGTGCTCCTCGTAGACGCTGATCGCGCGCACGCGCTCGACGTCGTGGCCGGTCATCATCGTGTGCGTGGTGATCGGCAGCCCGTGCTCACGCGCCCACGCGAACTCGCGCTGCCAGATCTCCGGCTGGGAGTAGTCCACGCCGCGGCAGGCCACGCCGAGGTGCAGGCGGCCGTCGGCGTCGGCGAAGCGCTCGTCGCGCAGCCGCAGCACGTCGTCGAGGTCGATCGTGTGCGTCCCCTTGGCGAACGAGCTGCCGGCCTCGGGATCACTGCTCGGGCCGTAGGAGAAGCGTCCGCGCATGCCGGACTCCTCCAGGGCCGCCAGCGCGGCGTCGGCGTGCGCCGGGGTCTGGATGTTGTGCTCCCAGGCGTGCATCGTCGTGATGCCCGAGTCGATCGCCTCGGCCAGGCCGAAGCGCACCGACGCGTAGGTGTCCTGGGGCGTGAAGTTCGCCCCGTAGGTGAAGACGACGTCGTGGAAGTACGTGCCGAGGTCCCCGTAGCAGGCGCAGCCGCGCAGCATGGCGGCCCACATGTGGCGATGGGTGTCCACGAAGCCGGGCATGACGATGCGGTCGCGGCCGTCGACGTGCTCGGCGTCGGCGGGGCGCTCGAGGTCGGTGCCGACCGCGACGATGTGCGCGCCGTCGATCAGGACGTCCCCGCGCGGGAGCGTGCCGAGCGCGTCGTCCATCGTCAGCAGCAGCGCGTCGGTGATCAGCGTCTTGGCCATGGCAACTCCTTTGAGTAGATGTCGTGCTCGAGCACGCCGACTCCTTCGACCTCGATGCGGACCCGGTCACCGGGCTGCAGCGTCACCTCGTCGGGTGGGACCACGCCGGTGCCGGTCAGCAGGACCGCGCCGGCCGGGTGCGACAGCTCGCAGAAGAGGCAGGCCACGAGCTCCTCGAAGCTGCGCTTCATCTCCGTGACGGAGGTCTCGCCCGCGAAGAGCTCGGCGCCGCCCCGGCGGATGGCCACCGCGACGGCGGCGGTGCGGACGGCCGCGTCCACCCCGGGATCACCCGCGAGCACGATCGTGCCCGAGAGCCCGAGCGCGTCGTCGTAGATCTTGGCCTGCGGCAGGTAGAGCGGGTTCGCGCCCTCGATCGACCGCGAGGAGACGTCGTCGGCGACCAGGTAGCCCGCGACGGCGCCGTGCGCGTCGAGCACCAGGGCGAGCTCGGGCTCTGGGACGTCCCAGCCCGAGTCCGCGCGGATCCGCAGCGGGGCGCCCGGCGGTGGGACGCGGCGGGGCGTCGCCTTGAGGAACAGCTCGGGCCGTTCCGCTTCGTAGACCATCTCGTAGACGTCGCCGACCGACGACTCCTCGACCCGCGCCGTGGCCGAGCGCCGGTAGGTCACGCCGCTCGCCCACACCTCCTGCTCGTCGACGGGCGCCAGCAGCTCCGGGGCGCCCGGCAGCGGTGCGCCGCGCAGCGCGTCGGCGGCCGCCCTGCGCAGCGCGTCCGCGCCCGCGGCGAGCAGCTCGGCCAGCGTGCCCGCGAGCGGGAACAGCTCGTCCCCGCGGGCGGCGACGAGCACCGCGCCGCTCCCGGGGTCGACGCGCCGCAAGCCGTCGGGCTGGTCTCGGGAGGCCACCGAGCGACCCTACGTCGAGCGCGCCGGAGGCGTCAACGCGCCGGCGTCGCCGAAGGCGAGCGTGGCTTTCACCCCGGCGAAGGCGAAGGCGCTCGCGAAGTCCTCCGGCGCCGCGCGCAGCCCGACGAACGCGTCCAGCACCTCGGGCCATCGCTCACGCGCGCGCGTGAGCAATTCGACGCCCTCGACCCAGTCGACGCGGTTGGCGTTGACGCTGCCGATGAGCGCGCGGTTCTGCAGGATCGCGTCGACGCCGATGACCGGCCCGTCGAGCGAGACCCGGCCCGGGCGACCGTCGATCCCCAGCAGGCAGGCAACGCCGTTGCGGGCCAGCAGGGAGAGCGTGTCGAGCATCACCTGCGCGTCACCCACCGCCTCCACCACGAGGTCGAAGCCGCCCACGTCCACGGCGAGCGCTGCGGCCGAGCCCTGGACGGTGGATGAGTAGCGAGCGCCGAGTGCGTCGACGAGCGCGGCCTTCGGGCTGCCGGGCAGCCCGCGGCCGACCGTCCACACCTCGAGCCCCTCGAGGCGCAGGAAGCACGTGGCGAGCATGCCGATCGCCCCCGTGCCGAGCACGAGCGCCCGCGCCGGCCGCCAGGGCTGCCGCCCGCC
>JBBQZE010000208.1:0-5324 GCA_038207985.1 Solirubrobacterales bacterium | reverse complement strand
CGTGGCGACCTGGGCGGTCGCCCGCGCCGCGCTGCCCCGCGCGCGACCGGACGTCGCGGCGGAGCTCGGGCGGTGGTGGCGGGGCGCCGGGGGCCCGGCGCGCGGCGCCGCCGGCGCCGGGGTGGCGCTCGCGCTCGGTTGGGTCGCCTGGCAGCTGCGCCATCCCTACCTCGGGGCCGACGGGCTCACCTACCACCTGCCGCTGGCCTCGGAGTACGCGCGCGCCGGGCGCGCCGCGGCGCTGACCCCGGTGCTGGACGGCGTGCCGGTCGAGAACTACCCCGTCACGAACGAGGTGACGGTGAGCTGGGCCCTCGGCTTGAGCGGCTCGTGGGTCGCCGCGTCCGTCTGGACGCCGGCGCTCGCGGTGCTGCTCGTCGCGGCCGGCCGGCTCGGGCTGCGCGTGCTGCGGGTGCCGGCGCGCACCGCCTGGCTCGCGCTCGCGGCGCTCGGAAGCCTGCCCGTGGCGGCCACCCAGCTCGGCGGGCCGCTCACCGACGTCCCGGCGCTCGCCTGGCTCGTGGTCGCGTGCGCACTCGCCGCGGCGGCGGCCGGAACCGGCACAGCGGGTGCGTCCGCCCAGCCGCGGCTGCTCTCGTTCGCGCTCGTGGCCGCGGGGCTGAGCTTCGGGACGAAGACCACCGGCTCGCTGGTGCTGCTCGTGGCCCTGGGCGGCGCCGCCGTCGCCCTCCACCGAGCCCGCCGCGTGCCCGGGCGCCCGCTGGGGTTCGCCGCGGCGGCGGCCGTCGGGGTCGGCGGGGTGTGGGCGCTGCGGAACACGGCGCTGCACGGCTCCCCCCTGTGGCCCCTGGTCGCGACCTCGTTCGGCGACCCGGTGCCGCCCAAGCTCGCCCCCTTCACGGCCTCCTTCCTCTCCCACCCTCGCGAGATGCTCGACGGGCGCGTCACGGAGTACCTGAAGCTGCTCGGCGGCGGGGCGCTGCTCCTCGTCGCCGGGGTGGCCGCGCCCGCGCTGGGGCGCTCCCGCGCCTGCGCGGCCGCCGCCGCGCTTGCCGCCCTGACCGCGCTGGCCTGGGGCGTCGCGCCCTACACGGGCATCACGAGCGACACCGCCTTGGCGGTCGGTGCCGTGCGTTACGGGCTCCCCTGCCTGGCCGTGTGCTGCGTGGCGCTCGCCCTCGCCGCCCGGGACGGGAGCCCCGGCCCACGGGGCGCCGCCGACGGCCTGCTGGGCACCGCCGCGGCGCTCTCGCTGGCCCGCACGGCCGCCTTCGGGTTCCCCCTCGTGCCCGGGGCCGGGACCGTGGTCGTGCTGCTCGGGCTGGGGGCGCTCGCGGGCTGGGGGCTGGGCGGGCGCATCGCGGCCCTCCCGCTCCCGCGGGCGGCGGGCGTCGTCGTGCCGGTCGTCCTCGCCGCCGCGGCGACCGCCGGGCTGGCCGTCGGCGCGCGGGGCTACGTCGCCCGCCACGTGCAGGTCGGGCTGAGCGACCGCGGGCTGCTCGCGGCGGCCCTGGCCCGCCCGGGCTTCGCGGACGGCCACTTCCCGGTGGCGATGGGCCCCGCCGTCAACGCGCTGCTGGCGGGTGACCGCCTCTCCCACCACGTCGAGCTCGTCGACGGGGACGCCTCGTGCACCGAGGTGCGACGCCGGCGGACCGCCGGATGGGTCGTGCTCCAGCGGCTCCCGCCCACGCCGGAGTACCGCCGCCTCGCCGCCTGCCTGCGCGGCGACCCGCCGGTCTTCTCCGACCCGGCCTACGAGCTCCATGCCGGCTGACGGCGCCGCCTGCGCGTGGTGTGGCGGGGCGCTGGGCGGCCAGATCGCCGGCGCGGGCTGGCACGTCGTGCGCTGCGCGGGCTGCGGGGCCGGGACCACGCAGCCGTGGCCCTCGGCCGAGGACCTCGACGCGGCGTACCCCGAGGCCTACCGCCCCGCCGCGGGCCGCTTCGCGGGGCCGCTCGACGTCCTGCTGGCCCGCAGCCGCGGCCTGCTCGCCGGCCGGATCGACGCGATCGCGCCTCCCGGGCCCGTGCTCGACGTGGGCGCCGGGGACGGCGCGCTCCTGCATGCGCTGCAGGCGAAGGGCCGGCAGGGACTCGGGCTCGAGCGCCGGCCCGACGAATCCGCGGCCGCGCCGCTGCGCGACGCCCGCGTCGCCGACCTCGAAGGTGGGTGGGCGGTCATCGTCATGTGGCACGCGCTGGAGCACCTGCGCGAGCCCGGCGCCGAGCTCGCCGCCGCGGCCGAGAGGCTCGCGCCGGGCGGCGTGCTCGTGGTCGCCGTCCCGAACTGGAGCAGCCTGCAGGCGCGGGCGTTCGGCCCCGGCTGGCTCGCGCTGGACCTCCCCCGTCACCTCGTGCACCTCCCGCGCGCGACGCTGCTGGCGCGCCTGGCCGCGCTCGGGCTCGTCGTCGAGCGGGTGAGCGACTGGCGGGGCGGGCAGGTCGGCTTCGGGATGCTCGACGGGCTGGTCGGACGCCTCCCGGGCGCGCCGAGCCTCTACGACGCCGTGCGCCGCCCGGAGGCGCGCCTCGAGAGCCAGGGCCCGCGGGCGAGGCGGCGCGCGCTGGTCGCCGGGGCGCTGCTGGCACCGGTCGCGACGGTCGCCGCCATCGCCGAGGTCGCCTTGCATCGCTCGGGCACGACCTACGTCGAGGCCCGCCGGCCGGCGGGGGCGGCGTGATGGTCACCGGGGAGCGCGTCACCACGGCCGCGGGCGGCTTCAACCCGACCTTCCAGCGCCACGTGGCGGCCTATGAGCTCTGCGCCCCGCTGCTCCCGGACGGCCGCATCCTCGACCTGGGGTGCGGGGCGGGCCACTCGTGGTCGGTCCTTGCGCCGCGCACCTCGGTCGGAGTGGACCTCGACGCCCGTGCGCTCGCCGGGCAGGACCGCGAGACCGTCGTCGCGGACATGCGGGCGCTCCCGTTCGAGGACGGGAGCTTCGCGGGCGTGCTGGCCGTGCAGTCGGTCGAGCACGTCCCGGACCCCGAGCGCGTGGTGGCCGAGGCCCGCCGGGTGCTCGCCCCGGGCGGGGTGGCGGTGTGGGTCACCCCGAACCGGCTGACCTTCGGGCGGCCCGACGAGATCATCGATCCGTACCACTGGGTCGAGTACGACGCCGCGGCACTCCACGCGCTGCTGACACCGTCCTTCGCGCGCGCCGCCGTGCTCGGGATCGCGGGCTCGGCGCGGTACGCCGCCTTCGACCGCGCGGAGAAGGCGAGAATGGAGCGCGTGCTGCGGCTCGACCCCCTCGGCCTTCGCCACCGGCTTCCCCGCCGAGCGCTCCAGCTCGCCTACGACGCCGCGCTCACCGCGACCCGCCGGCGCGCGACCCCGGCCGCCGCGGCGATCACCCCGGCCGACTTCCGTCTCGTCGAGGACGGCGTCGACGCGGCGCTCGACCTGGTGGCCGTGTGCGAGCGCTGAACCGCGCCTGGCCGGCGCTGCCGCTCGGCCTCCTGCTCCTGGCGGCGATCGTCGTGGTGATCGGCGTCGTGGCCGCCCCGGCCCCCACGGACACCCGGCGCGTCGAGGACGCCGTCCACGACCTCGCCCGCGCCGTGCGGGAGACCCGCGGGGAGGACGCCTGCGCGCTGCTCACGCCCGCGGCGCGTCGGGTGGTCGCGGCCCGCACCGGCACGCTGAGCTGCGCGGCGACGCTGCGCAGCTTCGGGCTCGGCGTCGACGCTGCGGCCCTCGAGGCGTCGCGGGTCACGGGGGTCACCGTCACCGGCGACCGTGCCATGGTCGCCCGGGAGCAGCTCCTGCAGCCCGACGGGACGCCGTTCGGGCGCGGCGTGGCGCTGCAGCGCGACGCCGACGGCTGGCTCGTAGCCGGCCTGGGCTGACCGCGAGTAGCGGCCCCGGCGGCGATCAGGCCGCGGGCGGCAGGTCCACGCGCTCGAGGTCGGCGAGCGGTGGCGGTGCGTCCGTGGTGGCGTCGAAGTGGGCGGGGGAACCGGCCAGCGCGGCGTGAGCGCCCCGGACGAGCTCGAGGTAGGCGCAGACGGCGACGACGGGCGCCCGCTGCGCGCGGGCACGCCCTTCGGCGCTCCCCAGGTAGCACCACGCCGGGGTCCCGTCCGCCAGGCGGACGCGCGCACGGGCGTAGTTGCGCTCGCGGGCGTCGAGGGCGGCGAGCGCCGCGTCGGCCACGTCGAGGGCCAGGCCGTCGACGCTCGCGCCCGCGTCGGGCACGAGGTCGAGGAAGGCCACCCGGACGTCGGGCCAGCCGCCCGTGGTGGGATCGCGGTAGCGCTTGTAGCCCGGGACGGCGACGGCGTTGTCCATCGCCACGCCCCAGGTCCGGCGGTGACCGGGCAGCGTGGCCGCGCGCCCGCGAGCCGCCACGAGCGAGCCATAGGCGAACACCACGGCCACGCCGGGGCTCAGATCGCCAGCGGCCGCTCGCCGCGCGCCAGGCGCTCGAGCATGATCGCGAGGACGGGGAGGTAGGCGCCCGGGATGACCTCCTCGCGGGTGACCTCCGCACGGGTGACGTGCACGCCGTCCCACGCCCGCGCGGGCCACGGCCCGGCCCCCTCGCCGCCGGCGAGCGCGCCGAGGTCCGCCAGGCCCAGCGCGACCAGGCCGTCGACCTCGTCGCGGTCGAAGCCCGTCCAGGCGTCGAGCGGACGGGGGTCCAGCACCGCGTGGACGTGCTGGAACTCGCGGTTGAGCAGGCGCCCGCCCTCCCCCACGCGGTCGGTGACGGCGCGGACGCCGAGCTCGACCAGCTGCTTGGCCTCGTAGGTCACGCCGAGCTCCTCGGCCGCCTCCCGCAGGCCGCCCGCGACGGCGTCCTCGCCGGCGCCGACGTGGCCGGCGGCGGTGGCGTCGAGCATCCCCGGGTGCGTGTCCTTGCGCGGGCTCCGTCGCTGCAGGAGCACCTCGCCGCCCGAGACGACCCAGAGGTGGAAGCCGACGTGCCAGAGCCCGTCGCGGTGGACGACGTCGCGCCGCTCGACGCCGAGGTGGCCGCCCCATTCGTCCCAGACGTCGAGGGGCTCGTCGTCAGCCATGGCCGCCCTGGCGGCGCAGCTCGGCGAGCAGCAGCTTGGAGTGCATCGCGCCGATGAGCTCGCGCAGCGGCTGCGCGCCCGCGGCGATGATCTCCCCCGCCCGCTCCGGGGCGACCTCGCCGGCCAGGCGGTCGAGCAGCGTGCGCACCTCCTCCTGGACGAGCGGCTCGAGCGCCTCCTTGTAGCGCAGCGTCTCGTGCACCGTGAAGCCGAGGCGCTCGTCGTAGCCGCCGGCGCGGAAGCGCGCGAGGGCGTCGATGACGGCGAGGTCGTCCGGGTCGTAGCCGTCGTCGGTGGGCGTGAGCACGCCGATCTCGGCGAGCCGGTCCAGCGCC
>JBBQZE010000207.1:0-5332 GCA_038207985.1 Solirubrobacterales bacterium | reverse complement strand
TCGATCACCGTCGGCGGCGTCATCCAGTTCTGCGGCTTGAACCCGCCCGTGTCGGCGTGGACCATCACCGAGCCGTCGGACTTGAGCATGAGCAGGCGCAGCGCCTCCGGCAGCACCGCCGTCAGGCGGCCGGTGTACGTGACCTCGCAGCGGGCGACGATGAGGCGCATCGGGGCGGGATGGTAGTTCTCGTCCCCGACGCCCCCCGGGCTACGTCACGCGGAAGGACCGGTACTTCGACGTCGCGCCCTTGTACGGCGCGACGCCGCCGTAGACCACCCGCACGCGCCAGCGTCCGGCCCGCTTGGCCTTGAGCGTGAACGCGAACGGGTTGTTCGCGTGGGCGAGGCCGCCGGAGAGCGTGCGGTACTGGCCCTTGGAGTTCTTGAACTGCCACTGGACGGAGAGCTTGCCGCCGACCGACGTGCCGCCCGGCACCCCGCGCAGCGCCCCCTTCAGGGTGCAGACCCGCTTCTTGCAGGTGACCTTCTTGGCCAGGCTGACCGAGACGGGGAGCGTCCCCTTCAAGGCGCCGGGAGCGACCCTGGTGACGTCGACGGCCTTCGTGGTCTGGTTGCCGTTCTTGTCGCGCGCGGTCACCTCGATGCGGTGCGGGCCGAGGGGCAACCTGCTCGAAGAGAACCAGGGGCTGAGGCCGAACGGCTTGCCGTCGACCAGGGTGTCGGCGAAGCTGCCGATCCGCTGGCCGCCGTCGTAGGTGTAGGTGATGCGCGACAGGCCGACGCCGGTGTCCACGGCGGAGGCGCGCAGGTCGAGGCGGTCGGTGTACTGCTGGCCCGGCGTCGGGAAGATGACGGTGAGCGCAGGGCTGTCGAAGTCCCCGCACGGGCCCGGGCCGAGGGCGCCGGCCTGTTTGAAGGCCGCCATGCTCGGCTTCGGGCGGCCGTCGCGGCCGAGCAGGCCGTAGTTGCCGAGCTCGCCGGGGGCGCTGCTGTCGCGCAGCGTGAACACGGTGCCCGCGATCACGTAAGGGTCCTGGGCCATGCACTGGAAGGCGTGGGTGAGCAGCTGCGCCTGGGTGGCCTGGTCGACGCCGGACGGCTTCTGGCCGGCCGAGGCCCCGCGGGTGCACGACCCGGGCCCGCCGCCGGTGGACGACCAGCCGAGCTCGGACATCCAGATCGGCTTGTCGTCGCCGTGGGCGAGCATCGTGTTGTGGATCTCGCGGTAGCCGAGGAACGCGTACTGGCCGATGCGGCCGTCGGGATCACGGTAGAAGTTGTCCGGGGCGGCGACCGAGCAGGCCGTATCGGTATGGACCGACACCCCGTCGAAGAACCCCTGGGCGCCGTTGGCGTAGAGGGCCTCGAGCCAGGCGAAGTTGTTGCCGGTGGTGGGCCCGGTCAGCACCGAGGCAGTGGAGTCGCCGGCTTTGATCGCGACGTAGGACGCCTTCAGCAGCGCCGTGTAGGCCGCCGGGTCCGGGTTAGAGCCCCAGAACTCCGCGGCGTCGGGCTCGTTCCAGATCTCGTAGGCGATCCTGCCGTCCGTGGGGCGCTTCGGCGCGAGGTTAGCCGCCAGGGAGCCGACGAAGGCGGCGTACTCGACCGCGCTGCGGGGATGTCCGCTCTTGGCGGCCCAGGCCGGGGCGTCGAGGATCGCGAGGATGGGTGTCGCGCCGGCGTTCAGCACGCGGTCGACGCCTTCGGTGAGGCCGCGGGTGAAGACGTTCGGCACGACCGCACCCTGCTTCGGGAGGTAGCCCTGCGGACCCGTCGGCTCGAAGTCCCGCCAGCGCACGAAGAAGCGCACCTGCTTGGCGCCGGCGTCCAGCGCGACCTGGGCGTCGGCGTAGTCGCTGATGTTCACGCCGGGGGCAGCAGCGTGCGCGGGGCCGGCCATGGCCAAGGTCGCGATCAGCGCGCCGGCCATCGTGGCCAGGCGTCGGGGCACGTGCATGCGGTTCTCCGGTGGGTCGAGCGGTGTCGGGAGCCGGGCACAGCACCCCCGGCCCTCGAGGAATCGGAGCATCGGGCGCGAGCCTCGACCCGGGCACCCTCCCGGCGGACGTTCGTCCTAGGGCTCGCGTCAGGCGGCGGGGAGCACGCGCGGGGCGAGGTCCCGCAACCGGTCGCGCAGCTCGGCGACCTCGCGGTCGGCCGGGGCGAGCTCCGCCGCCCGGTCGGTCGCCGCCAGCGCGTCGCTCACGCGATCCGTCCGGGCGAGCGCGTGCGCGTACCGGGTCCACGCCACCGCGGAGTCCGGCGCCAAGAGCGTCGCCTGCTCGGTCGCCGTGACCTCGCCGCCGAGGTCGCCCGCGAGGTGGAGCGCCAGGGCGAGGTCGAGCAGCCCGGGGACAGTCGGCCCGAGAGAGCGAGCGCGCTCCAGCGCCTCGATCGCGCGCTCGCGATCCATGAGCCGCAGCCGCAGCCGGCCGACCCGCTCCCACTCGCCGGCGTCCTGCGGCGCTCGGCGCGCGGCGCGCTCGGCGGCCTCGACGGCGAGGTCGTAGGCGCGCATGTCCTCGTAGATGCGCGCGGCGTAACGGTGCGGCGCGGGCCGGTCGCGCTCGTTGCGCGCCCAGTCGCGGACCGCCCGGCCGGCGGCGGGCAGGTTGCCGCCCTGCCAGAAGGCCAGGGTCATCAGCCGCAGCACGGCGGTGTTCGACGGCTCCGCGTCGCGGGCGTAGATGAGCCGCTGCGCGGCGAGGCCGTAGTCGCCCTCGGCCATCGCGTGCTGGGCGGCGGTCATGAAGCGCTGCACGCGCTCCGCGCCCGGGTCGGGCCGGGAGAAGTCCACGAACTGCAGCGAGCCGGCCGGCACGGTGCGCACCCCGACCTGGAACTTGATGCGGGCCCACTGGTCGGTCTCGTCGCCTTCGCCGGTGAAGTAGATGCCGGTGACCGAGCCGACGCCCCACTCCGGGTAGCTCAGGCAGCGCGCGTAGCGGTGGACGACCGAGTGGTCCGGGAGCCGGTCGGCGAACGGGTCGTGCTGCGCGCGGTCCTTGGCGTGCGCGCGCGCGCGCTGCTCGTCCTCGTAGGCACGGCGGCCGGCCTCGGCGCGGGCCGCGCGTGCGGCGGCGGCCGAGACCTTGACGGCGTTGGCCGACACCCGGCCGCCCCGCGAGCCGTCGGCGAGGCGCTCGAGCGTGTCGGCCGCTTCGTTGATCGCCTTGAGGTGGCGCTCGTGCTCGAACTGCTTGCCGGGCGGGGCCAGGTCGGGGTGCCAGACCTTGGCCAGCCGCCGCCGCGCGAGCTGCACCTCGCGTTGGCCGAACGGGGGGTCGAGCTCCAGGAGGAGGAGTGCCTGCTCGATGTCGAGGACCTGCGCCACGGCCCCCGAGGGTACCCCGGCGCGGACCACTCGTCCCCTGGGGTGCCCGCTCTATCCTGGAGCGTCGATGAGCTCCTCGTACGTCTACACCATGCACAACCTCACGAAGCGCTACCCGCCGGACAAGACGGTGCTCGAGGACGTGACGCTCTCCTTCTACCTCGGGGCCAAGATCGGCGTCCTGGGTTACAACGGCGCGGGCAAGTCGTCGCTGCTGAAGATCATGGCGGGCCTGGACGAGGACTACCGCGGCGAGGCCAAGCTCGGCCCGAACGCGACGGTGGGGATGCTCCAGCAGGAGCCGGGCCTCGACGAGTCCAAGGACGTGAAGGGAAACGTCGAGGACGGCGTACGCGAGATCAAGGACCTGCTCGAGCGCTTCAACGAGCTCGCGATGAACTACTCCGACGAGACCGCGGACGAGTTCGCCCGCCTGCAGGGGAAGATCGACGCCGCGGACGCCTGGAACCTCGACACCCAGCTCGAGTACGCGATGGACGCGCTGCGCTTGCCGCCCGCCGACGCGGAAGTCGCACAGCTCTCCGGCGGCGAGAAGCGCCGCGTCGCGCTCTGCCGCCTGCTGCTCCGTGCCCCCGACCTGCTGCTCCTCGACGAGCCGACCAACCACCTCGACGCGGAGTCCGTCGCCTGGCTGGAGCGCTACCTCGCCGACTACAAGGGGGCCGTGGTCGCGGTGACCCACGACCGGTACTTCCTCGACAACGTCGCGGGCTGGATCCTCGAGCTCGACCGCGGCAAGGGCATCCCGTACGAGGGCAACTACTCCAACTGGCTGGAGGCCAAGGAGAAGCGGCTGCTGCAGGAGGACCGCCAGGACAAGTCCCGCCAGCGCCAGATCTCCGCCGAGCTCGAGTGGGTCCGCACGAACCCGAAGGGGAGAAGGACCAAATCGAAGGCGCGGCTCGCGCGCTACGACGAGCTCGTCAACGAGAACGACAGCGTCCGCCTCGACGAGGTCACGATCCACATCCCGTCCGGGCCGCGCCTGGGCGACACGGTCATCGAGGCCAAGGGCCTGACCAAGGGCTTCGGCGACCGCCTGCTGATCGACGACCTGTCGTTCACGCTGCCGCCCGCGGGCATCGTCGGGATCATCGGCCCGAACGGCGCCGGCAAGTCGACGCTCTTCAGGATGATCGCCGGGCAGGAGCAGCCCGACGGCGGCTCGATCACGCTCGGCGAGACCGTGAAGCTCGCCTACGTGGACCAGTCGCGTGACTCGCTCGACCCGGACAAGACGGTCTGGGAGGAGATCTCCGACGGCCTCGACCTCATCAAGGTCGGCAAGCAGGAGATCAACTCGCGCCAGTACGTCTCGGGCTTCAACTTCAAGAAGACCGACCAGCAGAAGCGCGTCGGCAAGCTCTCCGGCGGTGAGCGCAACCGCGTCCACCTCGCCAAGCTCCTGCGCTCGGGCGGCAACGTGCTGCTCCTGGACGAGCCGACCAACGACCTCGACGTCGAGACCCTCCGCGCCCTCGAGAACGCCCTGCTCGAGTTCCCCGGCTGCGCGGTGGTCATCTCGCACGACCGCTGGTTCCTCGACCGCATCGCCACGCACGTGCTCGCCTTCGAGGGCGACTCGGAGGTCACGTGGTTCGAGGGCAACTTCGAGGCCTACGACGAGCACCGGCGCGAGAAGCTCGGCGCAGAGGCCGACCGCCCGCACCGGATCACGTACAAGAAGCTCACGCGCTCCTAACGTCGACGTCGAAACGCGAGACGCCGCTTGCGGCGTCGAGATCCACCGGCGAAGCCGGTACCGAAGTACGCGGCCGTCGAGATCCACCGGCGAAGCCGATACTGGAGTGGGGCCCCGCAGGCGATACTGGCGCGCATGACCTCCGTGATCCCCGCCTTCCGCGTCTCCTCCCGCGCGGTGCTCGACCAGTGGGTGGCGGCGTTCGGCCTGGAGCTCGTCTTCTCCGTCGGCGACGGGGACGTGGTCAACCACGCGGAGCTGCGCCTCGGCGACGGGTGGGTGATGGCGGGGACGGAGAAGAACAACGAGTTC
>JBBQZE010000206.1:0-5349 GCA_038207985.1 Solirubrobacterales bacterium | reverse complement strand
GGCGTGAAGATCGGCTCGGGCAGCAGCTCGGACTCCTGCAGGCCCTCGGGCAGGGCGATCCCCGAGACCTTGCCCGTCGCCTGGTAGTCCTTCCAGCCCGACCCGGTGATGTGCCCTCGGACGATGCACTCGACGGGGAGCATCGACAGCCGCTCGACGACGACGGCGCGCCCGCGCACCTCGGCGGGGACGCCGTCGGTGTAGGAGCGCGCGTGGTGGCGCACGATCCCGGCGAGGTGCTCGAACCAGAACGCCGAGATGCCCGTGAGGACTTGGCCCTTGCCCGGTACCGGGTTGGGGTGCACGGCGTCGTAGGTCGAAATACGGTCCGATGCGACCATGAGCAGCTCGTCGCCCAGGTCGTACAGCTCGCGGACCTTCCCCCGGTGGACGAGGGGCAGGTCGAGGGAGGTGGTCACGCGGCGCGATGCTACCGAGCCTCGCGGCGGTCTACGCTCCCGGCATGGCGTACCTTCCAGACGCTCGGGGAGCCGGCCGCGTCTCGCCGCTCTTCGACTCGCACGAGCCCTGGCAGATGTCCTTCGGGGAGCGCTCGGCGCTCACCGGCCTGCTCAGTGCCATGCGCCCCGCCCTCGCCGTCGAGATCGGGACCGCGGAGGGCGGCAGCCTGCGGCAGGTCGCCGCCCACAGCGAGGAGGTGCACTCGTTCGACCTCGTCGAGCCGCACGCCTCGATCCGCGAGCTCGAGAACGTCACGCTCCACGTCGGGGACTCCCACCGGCTCCTGCCCGAGGCGCTCGCCGCGTTCGCGGCCGAGGGGCGCAACGTCGACTTCGCGCTGGTCGACGGCGACCACTCCGCGGACGGCGTGGCCCAGGACATGCGCGACCTCCTGGACTCCGACGCGGTCGGGCGGACGGTCATCCTCATGCACGACTCCTTCAACCCCGAGGTCCGCCGGGGCCTGTCCGCGGTGGACTGGGACGCCTGGCCGAAGGTCCTGCACGCGCACCTGGACTTCCTGACGGGCTACCGCTTCGGCCCGCCGCTCGACGACGAGATGTGGAGTGGCCTGGCCGCCGTGGTGGTCGACGCCGGCAACCCGCGCAAGCCCGGGCAGACCTCGCTGCAGCAGGGCTACCGCGACTCGTTCGACGTCTTCCTGCGGGCCGCGGAGGCCGACGCCCGCATCGCGGGCCTCGAGGCGCAGCTCGTCCGGGCCGGCCAGGTCAACGGCGACTTGACGTCGTCGCTGAGCTGGCAGCTCACCGAGCCGCTCCGCGGGCTGAAGCGACGCCTGGGCCGGTGAGCCGCCCCCGGATCGTCCTCGCGACGCGGGAGCTCTACCCGTTCGCGCAAGGTGGGATCGCCCCGATCACCGCGGCGCTCGCCGAGAGCCTCAGCGCCGTCGCCGACGTCGTGCTCGTCACCACCGTCGCGCACGAGCCGGCCTACCGCGCCCTCCGGGTGCCGGAGCCGTTCGGGGCGGGCACGGAGGTGATCTTCGCGGACGACCCGGGCGAGTTCGGCGGCAGAGGCCACGCGGGCTGGGTGCAGGCCTGGAGCGCCTCGCTGCACCGGGCGATCCAGCGCCGGTTCCAGGACGACCCGCGCGGCGGGCCGGACGTCATCGAGTTCCCGGACTACCTCGGCGAAGGGCTGATCACGCTGCAAGCGCGACGGACCGGCGACCCGCTGCTCGCGGACACGACCATCGCCGTACGCGTGCACACCAGCGCCGAGATGGTCAGCGTGCTGAACGGGCGCCTGGATCCCGGCTTCGACGCGAGCGTGGTGACGGAGTGCGAGCGCTACACGCTGCGCCACGCCGACGTGCTGCTGCACAGCGGGGGCGACGTCCGCGGGACCTACGAGCGCTTCTACCCGCAGGGCGCCCTGGCGCCGTTCCGCCGGATCCCCGAGGCCTTCCACGTGGACTTCACCGCGGCGGGCGACCCCGCCCCGCGCGCGGGGGACGACGACGTCGTGCGGCTGCTGTTCCTCGGCCGCCTGGAGCGGCGCAAGGGCGTCCACCGCCTGATGCAGGCGCTGCGCGCCGTGCCCCAGCTCAACTGGCAGCTGACCCTGGTGGGCGAGGACACGGACACCGCGCCCCTGGCGACCAGCATGCGCGCGCGCCTCCAGCTGAGCGCCGGCGCCAATCCGCGGGTGCGGTTCGTCGACCGCGTGGAGCGGCGCGAGATCGGTGCGATCATCGAGGCGCACGACATCGTCTGCGTCCCCTCGCTGTGGGAGTGCTGGCCGAACGTGGCCCGCGAGGCCTTCCACCACGGCCGCCCCGTCCTGGCGACGCCGGTCGGGGGGCTGCGGGAGATGGTCGAGCACGACGTCTCGGGCTGGCTGGCGCGCGACACCGGCGTCCAGGCGCTCGCCGACCTGCTCGAGCAGCTGCTGACCGACGTCCCGCGGGTGCGCCGTGTCGTCGAGGGCGACGGGCCGCGGGCGGCGCTCGAGCGCCTGCAGGTGCCTGACGAGACCCGGGCGGGCTATCTCGCGCTCGCCGGGGGCGAGGCCCGGCGGCGGCCGCCGCTGCGGCTGCGCAGCGCAGCGCCGCCGACCGTGACGGTCGTGGTGCCGTACTACCGCATGGAGGCGCACATCGAGGAGACGCTCGCCTCGGTCCGCGCGCAGACCCACCCGGCACTCGAGGTCATCGTCGTCAACGACGGCTCCCTGCGCGACGAGGACCGCGGCCTGTACGACCTCGAGGGCGTCACGGTCATCACCCAGCCGAACCGGGGCCTGGGCTCGGCACGCACCCTCGGGGCACTGATGGCCCAGGGCCGCTACGTCCTGCCGCTGGACCCCGACAACACGCTCGAGCCGGAGTTCCTCGAGCGCACCGTCCGTGCGCTGGAGCACGACGCGGACCTCGCCTACGCGACGAGCTGGTCGCGTTACATGGACGTCGACAGCGAGCTCCTCGACCTCCCCGCCGGGGGCTACACGCCGCTGGGCAACTGGTCCAGGCTCGTCGACGTCGGGAACGTCGCGGGGGACGGCACCGCGCTCCTGCGTCGCGAGGTGCTCGACCTCGGGCACTGGTGGGACGTCGAGCTCACCTCCTACGAGGACTGGTTCCACTTCCGCGAGCTGCATCATGCGGGCCTGTTCGGGGACGTGGTCCCCGAACGGCTGTTTCGCTACCGCGTCCGCCCGGACTCCATGCTGCGCACCGTCGGCCTCCGCCAGGAGGCCGTCCTCCATGCCGAGATGCACGCCCGCACGATCGAGAGGTCCGTTCCGTGGATGCCGAAGAGCGCCTGAGCCCCGAGGAGGTCGCCGAGCCGACCATCCTCTCCGCCCACCACCTGCACCGCTATCGCCTCGCGGCGCGCCTCTGCGGCGGGAAACGGGTCGTCGACCTGGGCTGCGGCACGGGCTACGGCGCCGACCTGCTGGCCCGCGGCGGTGCCGAGGAGGTGCTCGGCGTCGACATCGACCCGCCGACCGTCGCCGGCGCCACCCGGCGCTACGGGCGCGACGGGCTGCGCTTCGCGGCCGGGGACGCCGTGGAGGTGCTCGGCGGCCTGGGCGCCGAGGACGTCGACGTGGTCGTCGCCTTCGAGAGCCTCGAGCACCTGACCGACCTCGACGGTGCGCTCGCGCAGCTCGAGCGCCTCGCGGGCCACGGGGTGCGCCTCGTGCTGTCCGTCCCGAACTCCGCGATGTGGGAGGAGGACAACGCCTTCCACGTCACGGACTTCGACGCGCGCAGCGCCCGCGCGGCGTTCGGCCGCTTCGACGACGTCGTCGTGCTCCACCAGCACCTCGCGGAGGGCTCGGTCCTGCTCGGCGACGGCGAAGACCGCGAGGGACGGCCATTCTCCGGCGAGCTGCGCGAGGTGGCCAACGGGGAGCCTGAGTACGCGCAGTCCTTCGTCGCGCTCGTCGGCTTCGGCGGCGGGGTCGTCGACGGCGCGTTGGCGCACCTCAACGTCGTGGTGACGCCCCATCAGAACCGCTTCATGCTCGGTCTCGAGCGGGCCAACCGCCAGCTGCGCCAGGCGAACTCCGCACTGGCCACGGGCTACCTCGGCAACGGCGACGCCGGCGCCGCGACGGTCCTGGCCAAGTACGCGAGCGCCCAGCCCGAGCTCGAGCGCCTCCGGGCGGAGCTCGCCGCCAAGGACGCGCGGATTGCTGAGATCGTGGAGATAGCGCAGCGCAACGACGACCTCTTCCAGCTCGAACGCCGCCACCACGACGCCCGGCGCTACCGGATCGCCGACCGGGTCGCCGGCGCGCTCTCGAAGGCGCGCCTGCCCGGCCGCGGATGAGCGCGGAGGGCGCTGAGGACCCGAACTCGTGGGGCGAGCGGCACCGTCGCGCCCGCGACCACTTCGTTCCCTGGGTCGACGAGGCCATCGGCCTGGCCGGCAAGGTCGTGTTGGAGTACGGCGTCGGCCACGCCCCCGTGGCCTGCGCGTTCGCCGCCCGCGCCGAGCGCGTGATCGGCCTCGACATCGACGCCGGGTACCTCGCGGACGCGCCCGGCTACATGGCCGGCCACGGGCTCGCGGACGCCCGGGTCGAGCTGCACCACCACCCGCTGGAGGAGGTGCTCGACGCATTCTCGGCCCACCGCGGGACGGTCGACGTCGTGCTGCTCTACGCCGTGCTCGAGCACCTGACGCTCACCGAGCGCCTCGAGGTGCTCCGGCGCGCGCGCGAGGTCGTCCACCCCCAGGGCCACGTGGTGGTATGCGAGACGCCCAACCGCCTCGTGTGGCCCGACCACCACACGAGCCGCCTGCCCTTCTTCACCATGCTGCCGGACGACCTCGCGCTGCTCTACCTCGACCGCTCGCCGCGGGAGGATTTCCGCGAGACCATGGCCGCCGCGATCGCCGACGGGCCCGCCGCGGCGCACGAGGCGCTGTCGCGGTGGGGACGCGGGGTGAGCTTCCACGACTTCGAGCTCGTCTTCGGCGACCTGCGGCGCCACGTCCTCGCGACGAACTGGGAGCCCGCGCTGTTCGCCGAGCGCCCCGTCCACGCAGAGGAGGTCGTGCTCGCGCGTGCCCTGGAGCAGGCCCGTCCCGACCTGCCCCCGGTGTTCTCGCGCGCCTGGCTCGACCTCGTGCTCACCTCCGAGCCGATGGCCGAGGTCCCGGCGCTCGTGCGGCCGTGGACCCTACGTACCGGGGTGGCGGGCGGCGCGGCATATACGCCGTGGGACAACGTGCTCCTGGAGGCGGGGGGCGGCTTCGCGATCGACCTCCCGGCGCCGGCGGATCGCGTCGTGCTCGCGCTGGTGAGCGACCGGGAGGAGGTCGGGCTGCGGCTCACCGCCGCCGGCGGCCTCGATCTGGCGGCCGTCGCGCGGGGCGCGCCGCACGCGGCCGCCCACGCCGCCGTCCGGCT
>JBBQZE010000205.1:0-5350 GCA_038207985.1 Solirubrobacterales bacterium | reverse complement strand
CGGTCGTCGTGCGCCGCCGGCGCGACCACCAGGACTAGGACCCGGAGGCACTGCTGGCTAAGCTCCACGAGCGCATCGACGCGTCCCGGGAGCCCGCGCGGGCCCCAGAGCACGCCGAGGGGGCCGGTGTGGCTGCCCACGAGCCACATCGGCCCCCTCGCGGCGCCCCGGAGGGTTGGGATGGGGCCGAGCGGCCGCCGGCGGCATGATCTTGAGCGGGCCGACCCTGGCGCTGCGGCCGCCGGAGGCCGGCGACGCCGCCGCGCTGTTCGCGCTCGGACGCGACCCGGAGGTCACGCGCTGGTTCTCCTGGGGCCCGTACCCGTCGGAAGCGGAGCCGCGCGCGTGGATCGCCGCGCAGGAGGCGCGCCGGGCGGACGGGGTGGCGCTGGCGCTGGCGATGATCCACCGCGAGGCCGGGCTGATCGGCATCACCGAGCTGACGGACGTCTCGGCGCGCGACCGCCGTGCCGTCGTCGGGACCTGGTTCGCCAGGCGCTGGTGGGGGAGCGGGCTCAACGGCGAGTCCAAGCAGCTGATGTGCGCCCTGGCGTTCGGCCACTGCGGCCTCGAGCGCCTCGGTGCCTACGCCGACGTGGGCAACGCCCGCTCGCACGCCGCGCTGGAGAAGGCCGGCTTCACCCGCGAGGGCGTGCTGCGCGGCTTCCACCGCCACGGCGAGCAGCAGAAGGACGTCGCGAGCTACAGCCTGCTGCGCAGCGAGTGGACGACGCCGGTCGCCGCGGAGCTCGAGGGCGATGTGCCCGCGCCGTTCCGCGTCGGCTAGGAGCTGCGGGCGTCCCAGGAGAAGCCGCGGACCGCGAGGACGGCCCCGCCGACGCCCCAGAGCGCGATGACGCCGAGCGACCCGGCGTTGTCGGCCAGCGACGCCCCGGTGACCAGCGCCCCGCTGAGGCCGTCGATGACGTGCGTCAGCGGCAGCGCGCGGCCGATGTCACGCAGGAACGTGGGCGCGTTCTGCGCGTCGAAGAACACCCCGGACACGAAGATCACCGGGAGGAAGACCACGTTCACGAACGCGGGGGCGGAGTCGAAGTTCGGGATGAGGTGGGAGTAGGCGACCCCGAGAGCGGCGAGGCAGGCCACCCCGGCCACGACGAACACGACGAGCTCGACGTAGTCCTTGGGCCAGCCGGTGCCGAAGAAGATCCGGCCCGCGAGCACGACGATCGTCACCTGGATCGCAGCGTTGGTGACGGCGTTGGCGGCCAGGGCGCCGAGGTACGACCCCGACGGCAGCGGCGTCCCGCGCATGCGCTTGAGGACCCCCTGCTCGCGCAGGAACGTGAGGTTCATCGCCAGCGCGCTGAAGGTGGTCGACAGCACGCTCATGCCGGCGATGCCGGGGACGATGACGTCGAGCTGGCCCTGGTCGCCCGAGACGATCGCGCCGATCAGGAACAGGAACAGCAGGGGCAGCGCGAAGTTGAAGAACGCCGCCGACGGGTTGCGCCAGAACATCTTGCGCTCGAGCCGGTACTGCCGCCAGGCGAGGGCCGCTTCAGGCACGGGCGGGCTCCGGGGCGACGGCCTCGGCGGGCGTGGCGGTGAGCTCGAGGTAGACGTCCTCGAGCGACGGACGGCTGATCGTCAGCTCGGCGACGCTGCCGCCACGGGCCAGCGCCGCCGCCGTGAGGTCGTGGACGAGGCTCGTCGGGTCCTCGACCTCCTGCTCCTGCCTGGCGCCCGCCTCGTCGCGCCAGCTCACGCGGACCCGGGTGGCCGCGCCGACGCCGAGCTCGGCGGGGCGCCCGATCGCGAGGATGCGGCCGTCCTGGATGATCGCGACGCGGTCGGCGAGCTCCTGGGCCTCGTCGAGGTAGTGCGTGGTCAGCAGGACCGTCTTTCCCAGGTCACGCAGCGAGCGGATCGTGTCCCAGGCCGCGCGACGGGCGGCCGGGTCGAACCCGGTGGTGGGCTCGTCGAGGAAGATCAGCTCCGGGTCGCCGACGAGCGCGAGCGCGAGGTCGAGACGCCGGGCCTGGCCGCCGGAGAGCGTCCGCACGCGCGCGTCAGCCTTCTCGGCGAGGCCTGCGACGGCGATGGTGTCCTCCACGTCCCGGGGGTGCGGGTACAGGCGCGCCCAGTGGGCAACGGCCTCGCGCACGGTGAGGAAGCGGTACATGCCGCCGGACTGCAGGACGATCCCCACCCGCGCCCGCAGCTCGCGCGGACGCTCCCCGGGATCGAACCCGAGGACCGACACGTCGCCCCCGGAGCGCCGGCGGTAGCCCTCCAGCACCTCGACCGTCGTGGTCTTGCCCGCCCCGTTCGGACCGAGGAGGCCGAAGACCTCCCCGCGGGCGACGTCGAAGTCGATCCCGCGGACGGCCTCGTGGCTGCCGTAGGCCTTGCGCAGGTCGCGCACCTCGATCGCGGGAGGGCTCACGACCACCCATCATGGCAAGCTGCGGCTGATGCGATGCGCCTGCATCGACATCGGATCGAACACCACGCGGCTGCTCGTGGCCGAGCCCGGCACGGGCGGGGCCGCCTTGGCCGACGTCGCCGCCGACCGCGTCTTCACCCGCCTGGGCGTCGGCCGGGCACCGGACGGCACGATCGGCGAGGCGCGCATCGATGCCGTGGCGGCCGTCGTCGCCGCCCAGGCCGCGCTCGCCCGAGCGGCAGGCGCGGAGCGCATCCGGGTCGTGGCCACCGCGGCGGTCCGCGCCGCTCCGAACCGGAAGACCCTCTGCGAGCGGGTCGCCGCCTCTGCCGGTGTGGCAGTCGACGTGCTGACCGGCGAGCAGGAGGCCCGGCTGGCCTTCGCGGGCGCGCTGGGCACCCTCCGGGCGGCAGAGCGGCCGCCGCCGGGCGAGCGCGTCGGCGTCGTCGACGTCGGCGGCGGCTCCACCGAGCTCGTCTGCGGCACGCTGCGCGACGGCGTGGGCTGGCTGCGCTCCTTCCCCGTCGGCTCGGGGGTGCTGACGGAGCGCTGGATCCACGGCGAGCGCCCGCGCGACGACGAGCTCGCGGCCCTGCGCGCCGAGGTCGCCGAGGCGCTCTCGGGCCACGGCGCGCCGCGCCCGGTCGCGGCCTACGCCGTGGGCGGGAGCGCGACCTCGCTCGGCCGCCTGACCGGTGGCCACCTCGAGCCGGGGTCGCTGGCGCGCGCGCTCACGGCGCTCTGCGCGGGCCCCGTCGACGAGGTCGCCCTGCGCCTCGGCCTGCACCCTGATCGGGTGCGGATGCTCCCGGCCGGCATCGTGCTGCTCGACGAGGCGGCCCGCGCGCTCGGCGTGCCGCTGCGCGTCGCCGCGGGCGGGCTGCGCGAGGGGGTGCTGCTCGAGCTTTGGGCGCGGGGGGAGGCTTGTGCCCGGGATTGACCCCGGGAAGCCGTGGTCGATCCCGGGCAGGACGTCCTCAGGGTGCGGCTGGCGGGCGCGGGCGCCTCGGCTGGCCGGGGGTAGGCTCCCTCGATGGCGAAGGCCCGCGAGATCCCTGAGCTGCACGCGTGGTTGCCCTACCGCGATGCGGCGGCGGCGACCGTCCGGGTGCGCGCCGACGAGCTCTTCGAGCACGCTGACGGGGTCTTCGACACGGAGGACATCGAGCGCGTGCACGCGATGCGTGTCGCGACCCGCAGGCTGCGCGCGGTGCTCGAGATCTACCGCCCGTGCTTCGACCCGGCGACCTACGGGCCGGTCCTGCGCGACGTCAAGGCGGTCGCCGACGCCCTCGGCGCGCGGCGCGACCCCGACGTGCAGCTGCAGGCCCTCGCCGGGATGGCCGAGGCGATGCCCCGCGCGGAGCTCGCGGGGATCGACCTGCTCGCCGACGAGGTCCGCGAGGAGCAGGCGGCCGGCAACGCCCTGCTCCGCGTCGCGCTCGACGAGGCCGAGCGCTCCGACCTGCGCGGGCGGCTGCTGGCCCTGGCGGCCACCGCCCACGAGAACGACGCGTGAAGGCCCACAGGGTCAAGGGCCTCGACCCCGACGGCCCGCTCGGCGACCAGCTCGAGCGCATCGTCCGCCTGCGCCTGGCCGAGGTCACGGCGTTCATGCCGCGTGCCGCGGACCCCGGCGAGGTCGAGCACCTGCACGACATGCGCATCGCGGCCAAGCGCCTGCGCTACGTCCTCGAGCTGTCGGACGCGAGCTTCGGCCCCTACGCGGCCACCGCGTCGAAGCGGACCAAGGAGCTGCAGGACCTCCTCGGCGAGATCCACGACTGCGACGTCACGCTGCCGCGCGTGCTGGCGCTCGCCGCCCGCGCCCGCGCCGAGGACACCGCCACGGCGCGCCGGCGCGCCGGCGACGCGAAGGACCTCGACCCGGGCCTGGCCAGCGGGGGGCCGTACGCGCAGGCGCATCGCGGGCTCGCGGCGATGGCGACCTACTACGCGGCGCGGCGCGAGCTGCTCTTCGACCGCTTCGTCGCGTTCTGGGACGGCCTCCAGCGCGAGGGGTTCACCGCTCGCCTGGAGTTCGCGATCACCGAGCGCCCGGCGCCGCCTTCACAGGACGGAAACGAGCCCGGAGCCGACGGAGCCGTAGCGTCGGAAGGACCCCCGTCATGACCGAGCAGCCGACCCAGGAGCCGATCAGCGCGGTGCCCGCCGCGCCCGCGGCGGACGCGGCACCGCCGGACCTCCGCGACCCGTCGCTGTACGTCAACCGCGAGCTGAGCTGGCTCGCGTTCAACCGGCGGGTGCTCGAGCTCGCCGAGGACACAGCCCAGCCGCTGCTGGAGCGGGCGAAGTTCGCGGCGATCTTCACCTCGAACCTCGACGAGTTCTTCATGATCCGCGTCGCCGGCGTCCACGACCAGGTCGACGCGGGCGTCGACCGCCGCGGCGCCGACGGCCGCATGCCCGCGCAGGTGCTCGACGAGGTGCAGGAGTGCGTCGTCGAGCTCACCGAGCGCCAGAGCCGGTTGGTGGAGGCCGAGCTGCGCCCGGCGATGACGGACGAGGGGATCCGGATCCTCTCCTGGGCGCAGACCTCGCCCGCGCAGCGGATGGAGCTGGTGGAGCGCTACCGCCGCCAGATCTTCCCGGTGCTCACCCCGTTGGCGGTGGGGCTCGGGCGGCCGTTCCCGTACATCTCGAACCTCTCGCTGAGCCTCGCGGTGCTCGTGCGCGACCCGGCGGGCGGCCAGACGACGTTCGCGCGGGTGAAGGTCCCGAAGGAGATGCTGCCGCGCTTCGTCGAGGTGGACGACGGCGATCAGGGCACCGTCACCTTCGTCCCGCTCGAGGAGGTCATCGCGGCCAACCTCGACGCGCTCTTCCCGGGCATGGAGGTGCTCGACACCGGCGTCTTCCGCGTGACGCGCGACGCCGACTTCGAGGTCAGCGACGAGGCCGACGACCTGCTGCAGGCCG
>JBBQZE010000204.1:0-5381 GCA_038207985.1 Solirubrobacterales bacterium | reverse complement strand
CGCAGGGCGTCGGAGAGCACCCATGCCAAGCGCGGGTCGCGCGACGTGGCGATCTGCTGCACGGCGTCGCCGTCCAGCTGGCCGACGGCGACCGAGCGGGCCAGCCGGTCGACCGCCGCGCGCACCGACGGAGCCAGCGGTCCGTCGGAGGTGCGCGGGGCGGGACCGGCGCCGACCCTGCTCGTCGCGGGCGCCTCGGGCGGCGCGGTGGGCGGCCTGCCGGCGCCGCCGCATCCGGCCAGCGCCAGGAGGGCGAGCACTATCAGCCGGATCAGGCGTGGGCGGCGCACCAGAACCAGCCTGCTCCTCTCGCAGCCCCGTTGCGACCCGCGGGCCGGCCACGTACGCGGATCGTCACATCACGGCGCGCGTCAGCGGATGAACACCTTCCCCGAGCCCGTCCTGCCTCGGTCATCGATCGGTCCCTCCCCGCCGTACCGTGCCTTTGAGAATGTGGAACTCGGCTGCGTTGCTCGGCCACCTTCTCTCCCGCGCCGCTACGAGAGGAACCTGCCGTGCCAGCCATTCTGTTCGGGTCGATCGGCACGATCGCCGACACGTCGGAGCTCCAGCGGGAGGCGTTCAACCAGGCGTTCGAAGCCCATGGCCTGGGCTGGCGCTGGGACCGTGAGGAGTACCTCACCCTGCTCGAGCAGAGCGGCGGCGAGCAGCGCATCGCCGAGCAAGCACGTTCGGCCGGCCGGGACGTGGACGCCGCGGCGGTGCACCGGACGAAGTCCGAGCTCTTCCAGCAGCGCCTTGCGGCCGCTCGGATCACGCCGCGCCCCGGCGTGGTCGAGACCATCCGCGACGGCCGTAGGAGCGGCATGAAGATCGCCCTGGTCACCACGACGGCGAAGGAGAACGTCGCGGCGGTCGTGGAGGCGCTCGGCCCCGACCTCCGGGCGGCCGACTTCGACCTGATCGTGGACGCCTCGCAGATCGAGAAGCCGAAGCCGGACCCGGCCGCGTACACGTTCGCGCTCGAGCGCCTCGGCGAGGACGCCCAAGCCTGCGTCGCCATCGAGGACAACCTCGGCGGCGTCGAAGCAGCGACCGTGGCTGGGCTTGCCTGCGCGGCGTTCCCGAACGAGAACACCGCCCAGCACGACTTCGCGAGGGCCGAGCGACGCGTCGACGAACTGCGCTTCGACGACCTCCGCACGCTCATCCCCCGCCCGTAGCGACACCACCACCCCGAGGAAGTCACATGAGCCACGTCGAAGCAACGTTCCGCGCCACCGACCGCGCCTTCCACGTCGAGGGGTACGAGAAGATCGACTTCAGCCTCCTCTACGTCGACGGGGCGTTCGCGCTCGAGAACCCGGAGATCGCCGACAGCTACCGCTCGTTCGGCCGCTGCCTGATGGTCGTCGACGAGACGGTCCACGGCCTCTACCGCGACGCGATCGAGGCGTATTTCGAGCACCACGAGATCGAGCTGACGGTCGTCCCGGTGACGATCGCCGAGACGGAGAAGTCGCTGCGGACGCTCGAGCGGATCGTGGACGCCTTCGGCGACTTCGGCCTGCTGCGGAAAGAGCCCGTGCTCGTCGTCGGCGGCGGACTCACGACCGACGTCGCGGGCTTCGCCTGCGCCACCTACCGCCGCCGCACGAACTACATCCGCGTGCCGACCACGCTCATCGGGCTCGTCGACGCGAGCGTGGCGATCAAGGTCGCGGTGAACCACGGCGAGATGAAGAACCGCCTCGGCGCCTACCACGCGTCGGGGAAGGTCATCCTCGACTTCTCCTTCCTGCGCACGCTGCCCGTCGAGCAGGTGCGCAACGGGATGGCAGAGCTCGTCAAGATCGCCGTCGTCGCCAACCAGGAGCTCTTCGAGCTGCTGGAGACCCACGGCGAGGAGCTCCTGCACACCCGCTTCGGCCAGGCAGACGGCACGCAGGAGCTGCGCGAGCTCGCTCACCAGGCGACCTACGACGCGATCGCGACCATGCTCGAGCTCGAGGTCCCGAACCTCCACGAACTCGACCTCGACCGCGTCATCGCCTACGGCCACACCTGGAGCCCGACGCTCGAGCTCATGCCCGAGATCCCCATGCGTCACGGGCACGCCGTGACCGTCGACATGGCGTTCTCGGCGACGCTGGCCCAGCAGCGCGGGCTCATCTCCGCGGCCGACCGCGACCGGATCCTGGGGTTGATGAGCCGGGTCGGCCTGGCGATCGACAGCCCCTACCTCACGCCCGACCTCCTCGCCAAGGCGACGGAGTCGATCACCCAGACGCGCGACGGCCTGCTCCGCGCAGCCGTCCCCGACCCGATCGGCCGCTGCGCCTTCGTCAACGAGATCAGCGCTGCGGAGCTGTCGCGGATCCTCGCCTTCCACAAGGCGCTCTGCCGCGCGCTGCCCCGCCACGGGGACGGTGAGGACATGTTCGTCACCACCGCGCCGGCGGGCGAGCTGATCTAGGCGATGTCCGACGTGCTGGGCACGATCGGGCGACCCCGGCCCGTGACCCCGTTGGGCCTCCTCGCCGCGAAGCTCGAGCGCCTCGACGAGCGGGTCGGAGCGGCGGACGACCTCGATCCGCAGCTGAAGGCGCAGCTGCGGGAGGCCCTCGAGCTGGCACGCGGACTCGACCCCTACCTCGAGCGCTCCACGACGCCGGCGTCGGCGGCGCTTCAGGCCCTCGCCCGGCGGACCCAGGAGGAGGACTGGGCTGCGCACCGGGGCACCGGGCTCGAGCAGGAGATGCTCTCGGGGCACGTCGAAGGGCAACTGCTGAAGCTCCTCGTGCACGTGACGCGCGCGCGACGCGTCCTCGAGCTCGGGCTGTTCACGGGCTACTCGGCGCTCGCGATGGCCGAAGCCCTCCCGGACGACGGGGAGCTGCTCGCCTGCGAGGTCGACGGGGACGTCGCGGCGTTCGCCGAACACTGCTTCAGCGCGTCGCCCGCCGGTGCCCGGATCGCGGTCGAGGTCGCGCCGGCGCTGCTCACGCTCGAGCGCCTCGCTGCGGCCGGTGAGGCGTTCGACCTGATCTTCATCGACGCCGACAAGCCCGGCTACGTCGCCTACCTCGGCATCGTGCTCGACGCCGGGTTGTTGGCCCCCAACGGTCTGATCTGCGTCGACAACACGCTCATGCAGGGCCAGCCGTACCTCCCCGGCGAGCCGACCCCGAACGGCCGGGCGATCGCGGAGTTCAACCAGGCCGTGGCGGAGGACGGGCGGGTCGCGCAGGTGCTGATCCCCCTCCGGGACGGGCTCACCCTCATCTACCGCGTGCCGTGATCGCGAAGACCGGGGCGACCCTGGCGTCGCTCACGCTCGCGTTGCCGCTCAACGCCGCCGTGACGGCCGCCGCCCTGCTGCGCCGCCCACGCGTCGCCTCGCCGCGGGCCGACGTCCCGAAGACCATCCTGCTCAGTGGCGGCAAGATGACCAAGGCGCTGCTGCTCGCGCGTTCCTTTCACCGTGCGGGGCATCGCGTCGTCCTCGTCGAATCGGCGAAGTACCGGCTGACGGGACACCGGTTCTCCCGTGCGGTCGACCGCTTCCACGTCGTGCCGGACCCGGGTGCGGAAGGCTACGCGGAGGCGCTCCTGGCGATCGTCGTGGCAGAGGGCGTCGACGTGTTCGTGCCCGTCTGCAGCCCCGCTGCGGCCTGGTACGACGCCCGCGCCCGGGCGACGCTCGACGCGCACTGCGAGGTCCTGCACTTCGACCCGGAGACCCTCGCCAAGCTTGACGACAAGGCCGCGTTCGCCGCCACGGCCACCGCGCTCGGGCTGCGCGTCCCGGACACCCACCGCATCACCGACCCACGACAGGTGCGCGACTTCGCGTTCCCCGCCGACGGCCGGCGCTACATCCTCAAGAGCATCGCCTACGACCCCGTGCGGCGCCTTGACCTGACGCCGTTGCCGCGAGCGACGCCGGGCGAGACCGCGGCGTTCGCCGCGGCGCTGCCGATCAGCGAGTCGAACCCGTGGATCCTCCAGGAGTTCGTCGAGGGCCAGGAGTACTGCACCCACAGCACCGTTCGCGGCGGGAGGGTCCAGCTGCACGCGTGCTGCGTGTCCTCCGCCTTCCAGCTGAACTACGAGATGGCGCCCGTCCCCGAGATCGACGCGTGGGTCCGGCGCTTCGTCGCCGCCCTCGGCCTCACCGGGCAGGTGTCGCTCGACTTCATCCGGGCGGCCGACGGATCGGTGTACGCCATCGAGTGCAACCCGCGCGCCCACTCGGCGATCACGATGTTCTACGACCACCCCGGGGTCGCGCGGGCCTACCTGGAGGACCACGTCCCCGAGATCCGGCCGCTCGCCTCGAGCAAGCCGACGTACTGGCTCTACGAGGAGCTGTGGCGGCTCCTGCGCCGGCCCGCGACGGTCGCGGAACGGGTACGGACGATCGCCCGCGGCAAGGAGGCGATCTTCGCTTGGCGCGATCCGCTCCCGTTCCTGCTGGTCCACCACCTGCAGATCCCCTCGCTCCTGCTCCAGAACCTGCGCCGCCGACGCACGTGGAACAGGATCGACTTCAACATCGGCAAGCTCGTCGAGCCCGCGGGGGACTGATCCTCCGCGTCCTGCACCTCGTCGGCTCCGCGGTCAGCACGTTCTACTGCGACCTGTCCCGGCTGTACGCGCAGGACTGCCTGGAGACCACGCGCGACGAGACCCGGTACATCACCCACATCGCCTACGTCACCCCCGACGGGCGATGGCGGTTCCCCGTGGGACTCGCCCGCGAGGCACTCGAGGTTGCGCCCTCGATGCCGCTCGCCGAGGCCATCGGACAGCTCACCTCGCTGCGGCTCGACGTGATGGTGCCGCAGATGTTCTGCCTTCCGGGCATGACGCACTACCGCGGGCTCTTCGATCTGCTCGGCGTCCCCTACGTCGGCAACCCGCCGGACGTCATGGCCCTCACTGCCGACAAGGCCAAGGCGAAGGCCGTGGTCGCGGCGGCGGGCGTGGACGTGCCGCGCGGCGAGGTGCTCCGCTCAGGCGAATCGCCGTCCATCGGGCTCCCGGCGATCGTCAAGCCAGTCGACACCGACAACTCCGTCGGCGTGACGCTCGTCCGCGACCCCGCCGCCTACGACGGCGCGCTGCAAGCCGCGCTCGTCCACGCGGACAAAGCGCTGGTCGAGACCTACGTGGAGCTCGGACGCGAGGTCCGCTGCGGGATCCTCGCGCGGGGCGGGCGGCTCACGTGCCTGCCGCTCGAGGAGTACCGCGTGGACGCCGTCCGCGGTCACGCCGACAAGCTCGATCGCTCGGCCGCGGGCGAGCTCCGGCTCGTCGCGAAGGACACGCCGAACGCCTGGATCGTCGACCGCGACGACCCGGTCACCGAGGCCGTGTGGGCGGCCGCGCGCCGCTGCCCCCACGCGCTCGGCTGC
>JBBQZE010000203.1:0-5398 GCA_038207985.1 Solirubrobacterales bacterium | reverse complement strand
GGGGGGGGGCGCGGGGGGGGGGGCGGGGGGGGGGCCCGCCCCCCGCGCCCGGGGGCGCCGCGCCCCCGCCCCCCGCCGCCGCCTGCGGAGTCGCGGCCGTGACCACCGGGGCGGCGCCCGCGGTCCCGCCGTCCTGCGGCGGGATCATCCCGAGCGGGAGCTGGGCCACCGGCGCCGGCGCGGAGATGGACGCGGCGGCACGGGCGGCGCTGGCCCGGCGGGCGTCGAGGAAACGCGGCTGCCCGGAGGCGGGGACGACGTAGCCGAGGGTGCCGGCGCGGTCCTGCACGCGTGCGCCACCCCCCATGCGCGAGAGCTCGACGCGCATGGCGTCGTTCTGCTGGTCGAGCGTCTGGGCGGTCTGCACGGCGCGGCCGATGCCGGTGTTGAGCTTGAGCAGCGAGATCTGCATGAAGACGATCCCGATGAGCCCCGCCGCGAGCAGACCGATCCAGAGCCGCCCGCGGATGAGGCGGTCGAGCACCCGGGCGTCGGGCAGCGCCGCCAGCCGGCGAGCGACCCGGAGCCCGACCGGGTCGCCGAGGCGGAGGCCGGCCGGCACGGCGACGGAGCCGCGGGCCATGGGCCGCGCCGGGCCGGCGGTCCGGCGGGCGGGCCGGGTGACGGTGCCGGTGGGACGGCGGACGGTGGTGCGTCCGGCGACGGTGGCGGCGGGCGGGGTCATGCGGGGTGGTCCTCCAGGAGCTTGCGGGCGACGCGCATGCGAGCGGACTTCGAACGGGGGTTGGTGGCGACCTCGCCTGCGCTCGGGGCGATCGCCCGGCGCGAGCTGAGCTCGGCCTCCGGGGTGCGTCCGCACCCGCAGACGGGCAGTTCGGGCGGGCAGATGCAGCCCTGGGCCCGGGCGACGAGGAAGCGCTTGACGCGCCGGTCCTCCAGCGAGTGGAAGGAGATGCCGGCGAAGCGGCCGCCTACGCGCAGGACCCGCCACGCGAGCGGGAGCGCTGCGTCGATCTGGCCCAGCTCGTCGTTGACCGCGATGCGGACCGCCTGGAAGACGCGCTTGGCCGGATGACCCCCCGCGAACCGCGCCGGGGTCGGGATGGCCTGGGTGATGACCTCCACGAGCTCGGTGGTGCGCTCGAGGGGTGCGCGCTCGCGCTCGCGCACGATGGCGCGCGTGATCTGCGGGGCATACCGCTCCTCGCCGTAGTCGCGGAACAGGCGCGTGAGCCGCTTGGGCTCCCACGTGTTGAGCAGCTCAGCCGCCGTGAAGGCCTGCTCGGGGTCCATGCGCATGTCCAGCGGCGCGTCGTAGGAGTAGGAGAAGCCACGCTCGAAGGTGTCGACCTGCATCGAGGACATGCCGAAGTCCGCGATGACCAGGTCGGCGCACACCTCCTCCGCGACGAGCTGCGCGAGGCCGCCGGCGAAGTCGGCCCGCACGAAGCGGGTGTGGCAGGCCATCTCGGCGGCGAAGAGGTTGAAGCGGTGCTCGGCCTCGGGGTCGCGGTCGATCGCGACGAGCGTGCCCTCCGGGCCGATGCGCTCGGCGAGCAGGCGGGCGTGGCCACCGGCGCCGAAGGTGCAGTCGACGACGACGTCGCCTCCCTGCGGGTCGCAGAGCTCGATGAGCTCTCCGGCGAGGACGGGGACGTGGGCGGCGGTCATGTCCAGCAGGATGCTCCTCATGCCGCGCCCGCCCCGAAGATGGAGGCGAAGTCGCTGACGTCGAGCTTGGCGTTGTACTCCGCCCACCCCTGGCGGTCCCAGATCTCGATGCGGTCCCCCACGCCGTTGACCACGACGTCCTTGGCCAGCTTGCCGTGGGCCATGAGCTGGGTCGGCACCATCACGCGACCGGCGGAGTCGAGCTCGGTCTCGAACGAGTTCGAGAAGTAGTAGCGGTTGATCGCGTCGCGGCGGGGGTCGATCACGCCGGTGCCCTGCAGCGCGGAGGAGACGAACTCCTCGAAGTCGCGCTTGGGCCAGATCGCCAGGCAGTCGCCGTTGCCCCGGGTGATCATCACCGAGTCGCTCAGCGAGGTGCGGAACTTGGCCGGAACCGTGAGCCGGTTCTTCGCGTCGAGCGTGTAGTCGAAGGTGCCGCTGAAGGCCATCAGGAAGGTGGGCGGGCCGGAGTGGAGGAGTGGGAGGAGCCCCTCCACCCCGGTCCGCGTCGGCACTGTACCCCCACTGTCCCCCACAACGCAACCCAACTTGCATCGATTGCCCCACAAACGTCCACTTTGGATCTCGTGCTAGTCCGAAAGTGCTGCTCACAGCGCGTTTCTGCCGTAGTGCCGCCGCGCGACAGCGAGCCCGTCGACGGCGCAACCGGCGTTGCAAAACGGGCTCCGCACGGCTCTGGGCGCCTCCGGGGCGCGGTTCCGTCCGCACGACGTGCGTCCGGTGGGGGCCGGTGGGGGTGCAGGGGCCCGGTGGCGCCTCTACGATCCGCGGACATCGACGGCCGGCCCGCGCCGGCAGGAGAAACCCGCCGTGATCCTCTCGTTTCACCTCGCGTCCCGCCGCGCCGCCGCCGCCACCATCGCCGGCCTCGCCCTGACCGCCTTCGCGGGCTGCGGCAGCGGCGGCGCGTCCTCCTCGTCCGGCGACGGCCTCGCGCGCTACGCGCCCGCGGGGACTCCCTTCTACGCCGAGGCCACGCTGCGCCCGAGCGGTGACCTGAAGACGAACCTGCAGTCCGTGACCGGCAAGGTCGCGCCCGGCAAGGACGTGGGCAAGCTCCTCGAAGGCCTGGTCGGCAAGGCCTCGAAGGGCAAGCTGGACTACGCCCGCGACGTCCAGCCGTGGCTCGGGGACCAGGCCGCCGTCGCCGTGACCGCCTTGCCGAGGGGCCAGGGCGGCTCCCCGGACGTGGCCGCGATCATCGACGCCACCGACACCGGGAAGGCGGAGGACGCCCTCGGCAAGGTCCTGACCGGGTCGGTCGACGACCGCAGCTACAAGGGCGTCGACTACCGCGCCGGCACGGACGGCACGTCCGGGGGCATCGTCGACGACGAGCTCGTGGTCGGCACCGAGCCGGCCTTCAAGGCCGTCGTCGACGCGTCCAAGGGCGATGGCCTCGACAAGGACGCGGGTTTCGGCAAGGCACGCGACGCGGTCGCCGACGGGGCGCTCGGGTTCTTCTACGGGGATATCCGGCGAGCCTTCGACCTGGCCGGCACCACCGCGCGGGGCGCCACCGACGCCAAGCAGCTCGAGGCCGTCCGCGGGGTGCTCGACCGCCAGGGCCTGACCACCGTGGCCGTCGCGCTCGGCGTCACGGAGAACGCGATCCGCGTCCGTTCGGCCGCCGAGACGAAGGGGTCGGGCGACGCCGGCAAGGCCGCCGACGTCGTCGGCGGGCTGCCGGGCGGGTCCTTCTTGGCGCTCGGCCTCGGCGACCTCGGCCGGCAGCTCAGCAAGGCGCTCGACGGCCTGCGCTCCTTCTCCTCCTCATCCTCACCCGCCGGCGGCAAGCAGGACGTCGACGCGGGGCTGCGCAAGCTGCAGCGCGAGGCGGGCATCGACGTCCAGAAGGACTTCCTGGACTGGATGGGCCAGTCGGCGCTGTTCGCCTCGGGCAGCTCGATCACCGACCTCGGCGGCGCGCTCGTCGTGCAGAGCAAGGACGCGGCGGCGACGAAGGCCGCGCTGGCGAAGGTCAAGACGCTGGTCGCCGGCGGCGGGCTCGCGCCGAAGGACATCAGCGGCAGCGGTATCGACGACGGCTTCTCGGTGACGCCCGCGGGTGCCCCCGTGGAGGTGTTCGCGGCGCAGGCCGGCGACCGCTTCGTCCTGGCGGTGAACCGCTCCGCGCTCGACCAGGCGCTCTCGCCCTCGGCCAAGCTCTCCGACGACGACGCGTTCAAGACGGCGGCCGACACCCTCGGCGACGGCCTGCGGCCGTCGTTCTATCTGGACTTCCGCAAGATCGCCGGGCTGATCGGCCTCGCCGCCGGCAGCCAGCCGGGCTACGCGCAGGTCCGGCCCTATCTCGACGCCATCACGACCCTCGTGGCCGGCTCGAAGCGGGACGGCAGCCTGTCGCGGTCGACGCTCGCGATCGGCGTGCGCTGAGAGGCTGTCTCAACCGCTAGCCCCCCAGGGCCGCGATCAGCCCGGCCGCGACGAGCAGCAGCACCGCGGGCACCAACCCCAGCGCGATCACCAGCTGGATCTTCGGCGCCGCCCTGGCGGCCCGGTCGGAGAGCCGGCGGGCGCGGTCGGCCCGAGCGTCGGCCGCGAGCGCGGCCAGCGCCGGGGCCAGCGCGGTCCCGTGGCGGTCGGCCCGCCCGACGGCGACGGCGAGCGCCGCGGCCGCCGGGAGCGGGCAGCGGACGCGCCAGTCGGCGAGCGCGCGCTCGCGCGGCACGCCGAGCGCCATGCGGTCTGCCGCGCGGGCGAGCTCCTCGGCCAGGAGACCGCCACGCCGCCGCCCGACCTCCCCCATCGCGCGGCCGACCGGCATTCCGGCGGCGACGACCACCCGCAGGAGGTCGAGCACTTCGGGCAGCTGATCGGCCATGGCCCGCGCCCGCGCGCGGGCCCGGCGGCGCAGCCAGGCGTCCGGAGCCACGAAGGCCCCCGCGGGAACGGCCACGGCCACCACCGGGCCGAGCCGGCCGGGAGCGGCCGCCGCGAGCATCAACCCGACGGCGGAGGCCACCAGCGCGCCGCCCGCCTTCACCGCCATGACGTCGCGCGCCCCCACGCGCACCGGCAGGCCGGCGGCAGCCACGCGGTCGACGAGGTCGGCGGGCGTCCTCAGCGGCAGGCCCGCGCGCCGGCCGAGGCCCGCGAGTGCCCGCACCACCCGCCGGCCCAGCGAGGCGCCACCGCCGGTGGCGGCGACACGGGCCGCGGCCCGGGCACCGGCGAGCGCCGCGAGCTCGACGACGGCCCCCGCGGCAAGACCGCCGGCGAGCAGGGCGAGCACGACCGCGCGGGTCACGGGCGCTCCAGCCGCGCCAGGCGGCGCACGGCGAGCAGCGCGAGCGCCTGCAGCAGGACGGCAACGGTGCACAGCGACGCGCCGGCCGTTCCGGAGGCGGCCTGACCGAGCGCGCCCGGATGCGCGAGCTCCGCCAGCACCGCTCCCACCGCCGGCAGCGCGCAGACGAGCCAGGCCGTGAAGCGCGCCTGCGCCGTGACCGCGTGGGCGTCGGCTTCCGCGCGCTGCGCGGCTTCCAGGTCGCAGGCGAGCGCGCGGAGCAGCCCAGCGAGGTCGCCGCCCGCCTCGCGCTGCAGCAGGACCGCGGCCACCACGGTCTCCCAGCCGGGTGCGTCGGCCCGGTCGCGCAGGCGCTCGAGCACCACCGCCGTCCGCTCCCCCACCGCCAGCGCCGCGGCCGCGGCCCGGAGCTCGGCGTCGACCACGGCGCCGGCGCCGCCCGCCCGGGCCGCCTCCGTCAGAGCGCCGCGCACG
>JBBQZE010000202.1:0-5439 GCA_038207985.1 Solirubrobacterales bacterium | reverse complement strand
TCCCGGCCGGACGACCGCATCGTGCTCGTGGTCTACGAGGCGCTGGCGCTCGGCCAGCCGAAGGAGACGCCCGAGGCGCCGGAGATCCGGGCCTTCGGAGCGGCCGACGTCCCGTGGGACGACATGGCCTTCTGGAGCACGGCGGCCGCCCTGCGGGACTTCTTCGCGCGGCGCGCCTGAACGCGGGCACGCAGTGCCGCGCAGCGCCGCGCGAGGCGGCTGCGTCCCGAGACGTGGCGCAGGGAGGCCTTCGAGCAGCGGCGCATCACCATGCGGACCCGCCCGGCGTGCGACGTGCGAGCGGACTTGACGGCGGGCTTCGCGGCCGCGACAGACGCGGCCGGCTTGACGGCGGCGTCCGCCGGCTGGGGGGACGGGGAGGCCTGCAGGACGACGACCGGCCTGGCCGGCGTGACCGGCTTCGCCGACGCGGGCGCTGCGAACACCTTTGGAGTGGCGTCGTCGCGCTCGGCGTAGCCGGACAGCGGGCGGGCGCCGTACTCGGCGGCGTACGTGGCGCTGTCGCCGCGGCCGGTGCCCGGCGAGCCTTGCGCGACGCCGAGGCCGACGTCGCGGTATTCCGGGTTCAAGAGGTTCGCGCGATGGCCTTCGCTGCGCATCCAGCCGTCCACCGCGGCGCGCGGCGTGGCCAGCGTGCCGGTCCCCGTGTACAGGTTCTCGCCGATCGACGTCCAATCGGTGTAGGCGACCAGGCGCTGTTTCAGCGTCGAACCGGTCGGGCTGACGTGGGCGAAGAAGCCGAGGGTGACCATGCTCGTCGAGTAGGCCTGCCCGGCCGCCTCGAGCGTCGCCTCCGAACGGAGGGGCTGGAGCCCCGCGGTGGTCCGCTGCTCGTTCGTGAGGCAGAGCACGGCCTGCTGAGCGGCGGCGAGCGGCTGCCCACCGGGCGCGACGTCGGCACCGGCGCACGTCGCCGCGGAAGCAGACGGGGTCCCGACGGCCAGGGCGGCGAGCGGAAGCAGGAGCAGTCGGCGTGGGGAGCGCACGGTCTGCCCCCATCGGCGCCTGCCGCCCGTGACACGCAGGGCCGGGCTCTCGGCTGGACGTTCCTACGAGGTGGCTACTCGAGCAATCCCCGGCGCATGGACTCCGCGACGGCCGCCGCGCGGTCGCTGACGCCGAGCTTCTCGTACAGCGACTTCAGGTGGGTCTTGACCGTCGACTGCGACAGGTGCAGGTGCCGCCCGATGTCGGGCGCCGAGTGCCCGTCGGCCGTGAGCACCAGGATCTCGTGCTCGCGCGGGGTGAGCGCCGGCCGCTCGTCGCGCTCGCGGATCTGGATCTCCGAGGCCAGCCCGGCCTGCACCTCGGCGCTCAGCACCACCTCGCCGCGCGCCACGGCGGCCACCGCGTCGCAGATCCGCTCCCGGCTGGACTCCTTGGACAGGTACGCGCCCACCCCAGAGGCCACGGCGCGGTAGACCGTCTCCGAGTCGACGTGGGCGGAGAGCAGCACGATGCGCGTCGGGACGCCGTCGCGCTTGATCGCGTGCAGCACCTCGGAGCCCTGCAGCCCGGGCATCTGCACGTCCAGGACGGCGACGTCCGGCAGCAGCTCCTTGATGGCCTCGAGCGCCCGGCGACCGTCCTCGGCCTCGCCGACCAGCTCGAACTCCGGGCGCGCCTTGATCGCCCGTGCGACGCCCTCCCGGTAGAGCGGATGGTCGTCGGCGACGAACACTCGCACGCGAGGGGCATTCGCTTCGCTCATCGGGGGCGGATGCTACCTCCGCCCCCGGATCATCCGATCTTCTTCAGGTCGACCACGAAGATCAGCGTCTCGTTCGCCTTGATGTCCGGGCCGGAGCCCTGGGCGCCGTAGGCGTCCACCGGCGGGATGACGAGCTCGCGGCGGCCGCCGACCTTCATCCCCACGATCCCCTTGTCCCACCCCGGGATGACCGCCTGCTGGCCCAGCGTGAACGGGAACGCGTTCTGCGGCGTCTTCCACGACGCGTCGAAGACCTTGCCGGTGGAGTAAGAGATCCCGACGTAGCGGACGGTCAGCGCGTCGCCGTCCTTGGCCGCGGGACCCGTGCCGACGACGAGGTCGCGCGCGACGAGCTTCGTCGGCCGCGCGGTGGCCGGGCGCGGGATCACGGGCTGCTTGGCGAGGTCCTTGGCGTTGGTGACCGGCTGCAGCGCGGCGTCGCTCGTGTACGTCGTCGCGGCGTCGGCCTGGGGAGCAGCGGCCGGCGTCGACGCGGCCGCGACCGCGGCCGTCTGGGAGCCGTCCGGGATCCCGGAGTCGACCGTCTTGGTGCCGCACCCGGCGACGAACAGGGCGATGGTGGCGAGGAGCGCGAGGCGCGGAAGGGCTGAGGGCATCCTGCGGATTGTCGCAAGCCGGGCCGTCGCGAGGCCCCGCTCCCGGTAGAACCCCCATCGTGGAGCCCGCTTCCGCCACCGCTCGCGCCGCCCGCCTGGTCGACCAGGCCGGCCAGCGCTCGCGGACGGGCGCCCGCGACCGCGTGGAGCGCCTGCGGGTCCTCGCGCCAGCGGTCGCGCAGACCGCGGGCGCCGCTGCGGGCGCCTGGCTCGTCGCGACGCTCGTGGTCGGCCACACCGCGCCGTTCTTCGCGCCCGTGGCGGCGATCATCGCGCTGGCGCAGGCCTACGGGCAGCGCGCGCGCCGCGCCGTCGAGGTCGTCGTCGGCGTCACCACCGGCGTCCTGGTGGCCGAGCTCGTGATCCTCGCGCTGGGCACGGGAGCCCTGCAGATCGGGCTCGTGGTCGCACTGGCGATGGTCGCGGCGATCCTGCTCGGCGGCGGCCGACTGCTGCTGACGCAGGCGGCGTCCTCCGCGGCCCTCATCGCCACCGTCGCCGTCCCGGACCACCTCACGCTCTCCCGCGTGGTGGACGCGCTCACGGGCTGCGCGGTCGCCCTGCTCATCGGCCTTGTGCTCTTCCCGATCGACCCGGTCCGCCTCGTCCGCCGGCACCGCCAGCCGCTGCTCGACGAGCTCGCCGAGGTGCTGGACGACGTCCGGCGCTCGCTGGTGTCGGCCGACCACGACGCCGCCGTCGACGCACTGGCGGCCGCGCGCGGGCTGGACGGCGCCGTCGCGCGCTTCTCCGAGGCCGTCGCGGTCGGCATCGAGACCGGGCGCGGCTCCCCGCTGCGGCGGCGGTCGCTCGCCGTGCTGCGCCGCAACGGCGAGGCGGCCGCGCAGCTGGACATGGCGGTGCGCAACGTCCGCGTCCTGGCCCGGGGCGCGGTCCGCGCTGCCGACCTCGGCGCGCACCTCCCGGAGCCCACCGTGCAGGCGGTCGGCGACCTCGCCGAGGCGGTGCTCGGGCTCGGCGCCGCCGTCGACGACCCCACCGCGGGGGGCCCGGCGCGCGAGGCCGCGCTTCGGGCCGCGGGCCGTGCCTCGGTCGGCCTGGAGCAGACGGCGAACCTCTCGGCCACCGTGGTCGTGGGGCAGGTGCGCTCCACGGCCACCGACCTGCTGCGGGTGATGGGCATGGGCGCCGACGAGGCGGTCATCGCGGTTCGCGAGGCGGCCGACCGGGCCGCCGCCGAGCAGCTCGCCGCGCCCTGACGCAGCGAACGCCGTCGGTCGCTCCTCGTATCCCTCACTTGGCACGCTCGGTGCGCCTCGAGCGCGCCTACGCCGACGACCTGCCGCTCATCCCCGCGCGGGCCAGCGAGCTCAACCAGGTCTTCACGAACCTCCTGGTCAACGCGCTCGACGCGATCGCGGGCGACGGGACGCTCACGGTGCGCGCGCGCCGCGACGGCGACGTCGTCGTGGTCGAGGTCGCCGACTCGGGCCCCGGCGTCCCGGAGGACGCGCGGCGCCGGATCTTCGAGCCCTTCTTCACGACGAAGCCCGTCGGCGTGGGCACGGGGCTCGGCCTCGACATCTCCCACCGCATCATCACCCGGCACGGCGGCACGCTCGTCCTGTGCGACGAGGCCGGCCCGACGACCTTCCGGGTGCGCCTGCCGGTCGCCGCGCCGGACGCGGGCGCCTAGACGTCTTCCGGGAGAGCGCCGTGGGCGGCTAGCCCGCGGCGGGGTTCGCCGGGTCGCGCTCGCTGACGCCGTGCGGCGCGCCGTAGTCGGCGAGCAGGTCGAGGAACGGCACCGCGTCGAAGGCCTCCGGGCCGAGCACGCCCGCGCCGCTCCACACGCCCGTCTGGATGAGCTCAAGCGCGATGACGGCGTTGATGGCCGTCTGCCAGACGACCGCCTGGCAGCCGTCCTTGGCCATCGTCTCGGCGTTGTCGGCGATGTGGTGCAGGTAGGTCGCCCGCGGGGCGCCGTCCTTGCCCGTGCCGGTGACCAGCGTCCCGGCGCACGTGCGACCCGTCATGCGGTCGCCGAGCTCGGCGGGGTTCGGCAGCGCGGCCGCGACGACGTCGCGCGGGGAGACCATCGCGCCGCGGACGCTGACGGGGTCGGTGCGGTCCAGGCCGAGTTTGTGCAGCGTGCGCAGGACGTCGATGAACTCGTCGCCGAGGCCGTACTTGAACGTCACGCGCTCGCAGTCGACCCAGCGCGGGACGAGCACGACCTCCTCGTGCTCCACGTTGACGCACTCGATCGGGCCGATGCCCTCGGGGAACACGAAGGTCTCGGGCTCGGAGAACGGCGCCGTGGTGAAGAAGCCGCGCTCGCGCTCCCAGATCAGCGGCGGGTTCAGGCACTCCTCGATCGTGGTCCAGATCGAGAAGGTCGGGGCGAACTCGTAGCCCTCGATCACGAGGTCCGCGCCGTCGCGGATCCCGACCTCGTCGATGTGGCCGAAGAGGTGGTCCGCGGCGTAGCGCGCGAAGACGTCGCTCAGCCCAGGCTCGACGCCGATGCCCACGAGTGCCAGGCGGCCCGCCTGCTCCCACTCGCCGGCGACCGCGAACTGCGCGTCGCCGAGCATCACGCCGGGGCGCTCGTGCGGCGCGTCGGGGTGCGGCTCGGAGAGCGTCATCGCCATGTCGAGGTAGGTGACGTCCGCCTCGGCGGCGGCGGCGAAGATCGGCGGGTTGAGCCGTGGGTCGCACGCGTTGAGGATGACGTCGGCGCGCTCGGCGCGCGCGAGGTGGACGATCGCGGTGGGGTCGCTCGCGTCGCAGCCGACCCCGGTGATCCGGGGGTCGTCGAGGCGGGCGGCGGCGGCCCGCGCCCGGTCTGCGTCGACGTCCGCGAGCACGATGCCCTCGAAGAAGTCGCGGTGGCGGGCGATCGCGGCGGCGGCGGTGCCGACGCCGCCCGCGCCGATGACGAGGATGCGCATCGGCCGCACGCTACCGGCGCCCGGTCCGCCGCGATGGCGGTGGCCCCGCGGCCGGGTGTGCCGTCCCGGCGGGCGCTCAGAACCTGTTTCCGAATGAGGCACCGTCGTGAGGGAGTCGCATCGTGGATGACGGCGTCGCGGAACGGCGCCGCCGATCCTGGTTGGAGTGGCAAGC
>JBBQZE010000201.1:0-5509 GCA_038207985.1 Solirubrobacterales bacterium | reverse complement strand
CTGGAGGAAGCGCCCGGTGGCGGGCCCGCCCTTGTGGAGCTGCCCCGTCGAATGCAGGAAGCGCGGGCCGTACCCGAACGTCGTGGCCGCGCCCGTGCGCGCGCGCAGCGCGACGCGCAGGTCGCCGACCGCCGCGTCGAGCGCCTCGGAGCCCTCGGCGTAGCCCATCACCGCGACGTAGTGCGGTGGGCCGGCGCCGTCGAGCAGCGCCGCCAGCGCGTCGTCGTCGCCGTCGGCCTCCTCGGGCAGCGCCCCGGAGTCCTGGAGCTCCTCGAGCACCGCGGTGGTCGCCTCCTTCGCCTCGGCGACGTTCGGCTGGTCGAACGGGTTGATCCCGAGCGCCCAGCCCGCGACCGCGACGGCGTACTCCGTGACGAAGAAGAGCCGGCCGAGGTCTGCCGGGGTGCCGTCGCTCGGCAGGACCAGCACGGGGTGCCCCGCTGTCGCGAGCGCCGTGAGGGCCTCGTCGTGGCCCTCCATCGGCTCGGCGGTGTTGCGCACGTGGACGAAGACGCGGTCGTCGCCGTAGTCCCCCGGCGTGCCGAGCGGCTCGTCGGCGATGGGCAGGATCCCCTTGCCGTGCTTGCCCGTGGACTCGGCCACGAGCTGCTCGAGCCACAGCCCGAGCGAGGCGAGCGGCGGGCACACGACCCAGGTGAGCTTGTCGCGCCCCTGCTCGGCCAGCGCGCCGAGCGCCGCGCCGAGCCAGAGGCCACCCCTCGCCTCGTCTCCGTCGCGCTCGGCCTGCGCAGCGGCGATCGCGCGGTCGAGCATCCCCGCCACATCGGCGCCGATCAGCGCCGCGGGCACGAGGCCGAAGTACGAGAGGGCGGAATAGCGGCCGCCGATGTTCGCGTCGTTGAGGAACGTGCGCCGGAACCCGTGCTCCTCGGCGATCGCGACCAGGGCCGAGCCCGGGTCGGTGATCGCCACGAAGTGGGCGCCGTCCGGGATGCGCTCCCAGAACGTCTTGAACGCGCTGAGCGTCTCGATCGTCCCGCCCGACTTCGTGCTGACCAGGAAGAGGGTCTTGTCGAGCTCGACCGCGTCGGCCGTGTGCGCCACCGCGCCCGCGTCGGTGGAGTCCAGGACATGAAGGGTCAGGAAGCCGTCGCGCGGGCCGTTGCTCAGGCGCAGGTCCTCCGGCGCCAGCGACGAGCCGCCCATGCCGAGCAGCACGACGTCGGTGTAGCCGTCGCCTACGACCTGGTTGGCGAACGCGGCGAGGTCGTCGGCCTCCGGGCGCAGGCGGTCGGCGATGTCGAGCCAGCCGAGCCGGTCGCTCACCTCCGCCTGTCCCGCTTCGCCCCACACGGTGTCGTCGTGATCCCAGATCCGCGCGGCGACACGCTCCTCGCCGGCGCGCGCGACCGACGCGTCGACCGCCTCCTGCAGCTCGCCCGGGAGCGTCGCGTCGATCATCCGACCTGCCCGCGCTTGGCCTCGATGCCGGCCAGCAGCTTCTCCATCGGGGTCACGAACGCGTCGATGCCGTCCTGCAGGAGCTTCTTGGTGACGTCGGTCAGGTCGATGCCCGCCCCCTCGAGTCGCTGCAGGTCCGCGCTCGGGTCCTGGTCGGCGGTCGCGCCGGGGACCTCGCCGTGGTCCTTGGCCGCCTCGAGCGTCGCGATCGGCATCGTGTTCACCGTCTCCGGCGCGAGCAGCCCGTCGACGTAGAGCGTGTCGGGGTAGCGGTCGTCCTTGACGCCCGTGGAGGCCCACAGCGGGCGCTGCACGGGCGCGCCCGCGTCCTTGAGCGTCGCGAAGCGCTCGCCGTGGAAGAGCTCCTTGAAGCGCTGGTATGCGGCGCGCGCGTTCGCCAGCCCGGCGAGCCCGAACAGCTCCTCGGCGGCCCCCGCCTCCTTCAGGCGCTTGTCCACCTCGGTGTCGACGCGCGAGACGAAGAACGACGCGACGGAGTGGATGTCGACGGAGTCGCCTTGCTCGTGGCGGCGCTCGAGGCCCTTGATGTACGCCTCGGCGATGTTCGAGTAGCTCTCGACCGCGAACAGCAGCGTGACGTTCACGTTGATGCCGGCGGCGACGACCTCCTCGATGGCCGGGACGCCCGCGTCGGTGCCCGGGATCTTGATCATGAGGTTCGGCCGGTCGACGCGGCCCCAGTACTCCTTGGCCTGCTCGATCGTCTTGGCGGTGTCGTCCGCGATGTCCGGGTCGACCTCGAACGACACGTACCCGTCGTAGCCGTCCGTCTCGTCGTACACCGTCCGCAGCACGTCGCAGGCGTCCTGGACGTCCTTGATCGCGATGGCCTGGTAGATCGAACGGGCGTCCTGCCCGTCCTGGGTCATCTCGCGGATCGTGTCGTCGTACAGGTCCGCGCCGAGGATGGCCTTCTCGAAGATCGCGGGGTTCGAGGTCACGCCGCGCAGCGAGTCCTCGGCGACCATGCGCTGCAGCTCGCCGTCGGCGATCAGGTCGCGGCGGATCTGGTCGAGCCAGGGGCTCGTGCCGGCGGCGAGGATCGCCGCCATGCGCTCGTTCACCTTGGGGGTGGTGCTCATGTCAGGTCCCTCTCGTTCGGTTGTTCGGGAGCGCGGTCGAAGCCGCGCTGCTCCAGGAGCTCGATCTTGTGCAAGCGCCGCACGTGGCGCTCCTCGCCGGAGAACTCGGCGTTCACGTAGGCCGTGATGCAGTCCGCGGCGTAGGTGGGGCCGATCACGCGGGCCCCGACGCAGAGGACGTTGCAGTCGTCGTGGGTGACGCACTGCGCCGCCGTGTAGGTGTCGTGCCCGACGGCCGCGCGGATGCCCGGCAGCTTCGTGGCGGCCACCGCGATGCCGGCTCCGGAGCCGCAGACGATGACCGCGCGGTCGACCCTGCCGTCGTGGATCGCGCGGCCGGCGAGCTCGGCGGCGTCGGGGTAGTCGTCGCAGGTGCCGAGGTCGACGACCTCGTGGCCCGCGGCCCGGATGGCGTCGGCGGTCACGTCGGTGAACGGGACCCCGGCGTGGTCGAAGGCGACGGCGATCCTCATGCGGCAGCTCCTGTGGTCGGCGTCCCGGCGACGCCCGTGGGGGCGTCCTGGTGCAGCTCCTGCATGGCCAGCAGCGCGGCGCCACGAACTCCGGCCTGCGGGCCCCAAGTCGCGACCCTGATCTCGGTGCGCTCCCCGACGCCAGGGAGCGTCCACGCCTTGGCCACCCGGCGGGCGGGCTCGAGCAGCAGCTCGCCGGCGGCGCTCGCTCCACCGCCGATGCAGACCAAGGGTGGCTCGTAGCAGTGCAGGACGTTCGCGATGCCGATCCCCAGCCGCTCCCCGAGGATGCGCAGGGCATCCCGGGCGGCGGGCTCGCCGCGGTGGGCCGCCTCGACGACCGCGGGGCCGTCGGCGTAGCCGCCGGCGTGGCCGAGCTCGTCGAGCTGACGCCCGGAGGCGAGGCGCTCCAGCGTGCCGGGCTGGGGGAAGCGGGCGGACGGATCCGGCGCGCCGTCCTGCAGGTGAAGGCCGAGGAGCAGGTGGCCGAGCTCGGGGGCGGCACCGGTGGAGCCCCGAAAGATCCGTCCACCGACGATCACCCCGCCGCCGACACCCGTGCCGACCGTCAGCATCACGAGGTCGGGGTGGACGACCTCGTTGCGCCCGTCGTACGCCTCGGCCAGCGCGGCCACCGTGGCGTCGTTGTCGACGACGACCGGCAGGCCGGTGCGCTCGGAGAGCACCTCGCGCAGCGCGACGTCGTTCAACGGCACGTTGGGCGCGTGGCGCACGCGCCCCGTGGCGAACTCGATGACCCCGGGGATGCCGAGGCCGACGGCGCAGTCCCCGTCGCCGTCCGCGGCGGCGGTGATGCGCGCGGCCAACTGGTCGAGCAGCGCGTCCTGCGAGGAGAGGTCGGTCTGGACGAGCTCGGGCTCGCTCAAGCCGTCGGCGTCGAGCACCGCGGTGGAGACCTTGGTGCCCCCGACGTCGACCCCGATCAACCTTCGCGCCATCTGCCGTGCTCCTTCCCTTGGGCCGCCGATGCTACGCGCCGCGCCCCAGCCGGTCGGTGAAGTTCCGTCAACGTGCCGGTGCGAGGGCGTCGACGAGCTCCGGCAGGCGGGCGGGCTCGGCGATCGGGGTGAGCACCAGCGTCGTGATCCCGGCCGCCACGAACTCCTGCGCCCGGTCGCGCATCTCCTCCGGGGTGCCGAACAGGAAGATCTCGCGGACGAGGTCCTCCGGGACCAGCTCGAGCGCCTCGGCCCGGTCGCCGGCCTGCCACGCGGCGACCATCGGATCGATCTGCTCGCCCCACCCCAGCCAGCGGAAGAACTCGGCGTAGACGCCGACCGTCCCGTAGGCCGCGAACATCCACTTCGCGAGGCCCATCGCCTCTTCGGGGGCTTGAGGGATGCAGAAGAAGCGGCAGACGAGCTCCTTCTCGGGCGCCCCGAACGCCGCGGTGACCTGGCCGACCCCGGAGAGCGGCAGCCAGTTGGAGAACGCGCCGTCGGCCTCGTCGGCTGCGAGCTTCAGCATCTTGCCCCGGAGCGCCGCGACCACGATCGGGATCGGCGTGGCCGGGGCCGCCTCGAGCTTGAAGCCGCCGTGACCGCGCTCTCCCGCGAAGACCGGCTTGAGGTTCTCGAGCGCCTCGCGGACCTTCGAGAGCGGCTTGACGAACGGCACGTCGTTCCAACGCTCGACGATCACGTTGGAGCTCGAGCCGATGCCGAGGACGAAGCGACCGCCGCTCGCGTCCTGCAGCGCCGAGGCATGCTGGGCGAGGATCGCCGGGCCACGCGTGTAGGGGTTCACGACGCCGGTCCCGAGGCGGATGGTGTCCGTGACCGCTGCGGCGAGCGCGAGCGGCGTGAAGCCGTCCGCGCCGTTCGTCTCCCCCGTCCAGAGGTCGTCGTAGCCCGCGGCCTCGGCGCGCCGGAAGAGGTCCGGGTGCTCGCGCAGCGGCACGCCGGTGAGGGGGACGGTCAGGCCGAAGCGCGTGGCGGGAGGCATCGCGGCCGATCGTACGCAGACGCGGCACGCTTCCGCGCGCTGCGAGCCTTGCCCCGGCACGCCGAGGGCGCCGAGGCTGCGCTGCATGCGAGACGTGTGGCAGTTCGTGCCACCCAGGGCGTCACGATCCGCCACACGGCTGGACCTCGACGCGCGGATCGCCGCGCTCGCCGCGCGGCAGGGTGGGGTCGTGAGCCGCGAGCAGCTCCGCGCGCTCGGGCTCTCGGACTCCGGGATCTCCGCGCGGATCGCGCGCGGTCTCCTCCACCCGGTCCATCGGGGCGTCTACGCCGTGGGCCATCCGCTCGTCCTCGGCCTGGGGCTGGACCACGCCGCGCTCCTGGCCTGTGGTGCGGAGGCCGTCCGCAGCCATCGCAGTGCGGCGGCCGCGTGGAACCTCCGGGGCTGGGGCAGCCGGACGGTCGAGGTGACCGCAGGAGCGGGACGACGCTCGAAGGCGGGCATCGTCGTCCACTGCCACCGGCTCTACCCGGAGGAGGTGACCGAGCTCGACGGCCTGCGGACGACCACGGTCGCGCGCACGGT
>JBBQZE010000200.1:0-5552 GCA_038207985.1 Solirubrobacterales bacterium | reverse complement strand
CTCGGACATCACCTGGTCAGCGACGACGTCACGCCCGTGGATCTCGGCCCCGGCGGCGCAGTCCACGAGCCCACGGGCCGACCCGTCCACGTGTGGCCCGACGCGGCCCGGCAGCTGGGGATCGACATCTCCGGCGCCGAGCGCGTGGCCACGGGCTGGGAGAAGGTGGCGCTTCCCGTCCCCTGGACGGGGACGCTGCCGCTCGGCACCGTCGTGGCCTTGGGCGCCGTGACCGGCACGCCGGCTCGGGCGGTCACGGGGTCAGACGCCGCGGCACTGCTCTTCCGCAACGCCTACCGGGTCGGGGTGCTGCGCGACCTGTGGGGACCGGAGCTGCTCGCCTGGGCGGCCGAATTGGCGTCCCACGTGCGGGTGGTGGGCGTCAGCCGGCCCGGCGACGGATGGACCGCTCGGGCCGTCGCCGCCGACGTGCTGGCCGCCGCCCGACCGGCTGCGTCGCCCGTCGCTCCGGCATGATGCACGCGATGCTCGACGATGCGACGGTACTCGTGCGGCGCCCCCAGCCCCTGTCGGCCGCCGTCGACGCCGAGACGGTCATGTTCGATCCCGACCAGGGCTCCTACTACGCCCTGGGCGCCATCGGCACCCGGATCTGGGAGCTGCTGCAGGAGCCCATCGACGTGAAGCGGCTCCTGGCGACCCTGCAGACCGAGTTCGAGGTCGACGAGGCCACCTGCCGACAGGACACGGAGGGGTTCGTAGCCGAGCTGCGCGCGGCGGATCTCATCGAGGTCCGAACCTGATCGCCCCGACCCGCCAAGTCCAGCGGGTGACGCTGGCCCTCGAGGCGACCGTCCTCCTGCTCGCCGCTCAGATCGCGGTCGCGCTCCTGCCGCAGGCGCGGATCACCCGGCTGCTCGGCCGCCCCTCGCCCGCCACGCCGCTGCTCCGCACGGGCCGGGTCGATCCCGTCGCGTGGCGCATGGGCCACATGGTCGCCCGGGTCGCCCGCGGGCTGCCGACGCACCCCGTCTGCCTCCCGCAGGCGCTGGCCGCAAGCACCATGCTGCGTCGGCGCGGCTTCGCGCCGCGCAGCCACCTCGGGATCACCGGGACGCAACCCTTGACGGCGCACGCGTGGGTGAGCGTGGACGGCCATGTCGTCGTCGGCGCGGGCGTCGGGCCGGTCACCGAGCTCGCGACCTTCGCGTGAGGATCGAGGCCGCCCTCCCCCGCGCCGAGCCCGGCGTCGTGACCTGGGCGATCCCTGGCCTGGCCCGTGTCCATCTTCGCGCGGGCGCCGAGGTGGAGCTCGAGCGGGACCCGCGGACCACGGACGTCGACGTCGCATGGCTGCTCGAGGGGCCCGTGCGTCAGGCCCAGGCGCTTCTGAACGGCATATTCGGCCTCCGGGCGGCCTCCGTGGTGATCGACGGGCGGGCCGTGGCGCTCGTGGGCGGACCGGCGTGCGGCAAGTCGCTCACGGCTGCTGCACTGGCCCTCCGCGGCCATCCGGTGCTCTCGGACACCTGGCTGCCCGTCGAGTCGGACGCGACGGCACGGCCGACGGGACAGAACCCGGGCTTGTGGCCCGGGGCCTGGGCGCTGCTCGAACGTGACCCGACGGACGGCACCGTCGTGCGGCCGGCCCTGGCCAAGCGCACGCTGGCCGTCGTCCGGGCCGAGGAGCCCGCACCGCTCGCCGCGATCGTCGTCCTGCGGCGCGACACCGGGGTCGACGGTGTGACGACCGACCGGCTCACGGGGGCCCCGCGGGCTGCGGTGGTGCGTGCTGCGACGGCGATGCTGGACCTCGTCGACCCGCTCGGGATGGCACCGGCGTATTTCGTCTGGATGACCCGGCTGGCCGCCGCCGTCGCCGTGCTCGGGGTCACGAGCGACCGCCACGCCCGGGATGCGGACGCCGTGGCCGACGCCGTCGAGGCGATCGCGGCAACAGCACGATGAGCCGCCCGCGGACGATCTGGCTGGCGAGCTACCCCAAGTCGGGCAACACCTGGACCCGTGCGCTACTCACGGCCCTGACGCGAACCGGACCGCGAGACGACGACCACGGCGACAAGGACGACCTCGACCTCGACCTCGAAGCCCTTGGCCACGGCCCCATCGCCAGCGCGCGCGGCCTGCTCGAGCGCCACCTCGGCTTCGCCTCCTCCGACCTGACCCGTGAGGAGGTGGGCGCGCTGCGCCCGTTGGCGGACGCCGCGCTGGACGCCACCCTCACGGAGGTGCGCTTCCGCAAGGTGCACGACGGCCTCCACACGGGCCCGGGCGGCGCGCCGATCGTCCCGGTCGCCGCGACGCGCGGCGCGGTGTGCATCGTGCGGGACCCACGCGACGTCGCCGTGAGCTACGCCCATCACGTGGGCACCGACGTCGAGCGCGCCGTCCGGCGTCTGGGTCGCGAGACATCGGTCGAGGGCGACGTCCGCCATCTCCACGCCCAGTTCCCGGAAGCGCTCGGGACATGGAGCGAGCACGTCACGGGCTGGATGGAGCACGACCACTTCCCCGTGCTGCTCGTGCGCTACGAGGACCTCCACGCCGACACCGCACGCGAGCTGCGACGGATCGCCACGTTCGCCGAGCTCGAGGTCGGCGACGCCGCCATCGACAACGCCGTCGAGGCGGCGCGCTTCGACCGCCTGCAGGCCAAGGAGGCGGCCTCCGGATTCGGGGAGCGCCCGCGACGCGAGGCCGCATTCTTCCGCCGCGGCCGGTCCGGAGGATGGCGGGACGAGCTGGCGCCCGAGCTGGCCCGCAGGGTGGAGGAGGACCACCACGAGGTCATGGAGCGCCTGGGCTACGCGGTCGGCTGACCCGACCGCTGCCACAGGGCCGGTTCGTTCTTGACCGCTTCTGAGGCGATGCCGACCGGCAGGATGCCGTCCGCGACGCGGCGGAAGAGCCACCGACGCTGCCCCGCGTGCCACCACAGGCCTTCGGGCAGCCCGAGGCAGAGGTCCAGGACCCGACGGTCGAGGAGCGGGTAGCGGTAGGTCACCCCGACTCGGTCGCCGGACCATGCCCAGCTCTCGATGCGCCGAGTCACGTGCCCGCGCTCGAGCAGATCTACCTGGGTCGCGTGCACTCCTACGCTTGGGCGCCCCCCGCCGCCGGCTGCCGACCACACGCGGCGGGGCACCAGGGGCACCAGACCCTCGCGCCAGAGGAAGCCAATGGTCCCGGTGACCCGGCGCGGTCCGTGGGCGCCGTGGCCGACGGCCATCGTCCAGGCGTCGCGCAGCGCCTGGTGCGGGTGCCCCGCGGCCAGCAGCCCGGCCAGCCACCCGCGCCCGTTGGCGCTCGCCACCTCGTCACCGCCCCAGCCCGACACCAGCACGCGCAACCCGCGTGCCGCAGCGTCGCGCAGGACGGGGCCCTCCATCGCTTGCATCTCGATGGGTTGCAGCTCCGCGCGCATCGCGACGACGCGGGCCCGCTCGCCATGGTCTCGCCGGTAGGTCACCGGGACGCCGATCGCCACGGCGATGCGCTCGACGCGCTCGCGCTCGTCGCCGCCGACCCGGGCGAGCTGGTCCTCCGGGGGGGACCAGGAGTAGGCGCGGGCCAGCCGGCCCCCGACTCGGCGCAGCTCTTGGTCGGCCAGCACCGCGATCGTCGAGGAGTCGACGCCACCGCTGAGGTGAGCACCCGTCGGCTCGGCGTCGCGGACCGCGTCGGCCACCGCCGCGCGGACGGCGCAGCGCAGCGCGACGACGCATCGCTCCGGGGTCCAGGACGCGAAGTCGCTGTGCGGGCGCGGCGACCAGTGGCGCCCGAGGCGCGGGACCTCCCCCGGGCGGGCGCTGAGCGTGCCGCCCGGGAGCAGCCTGGAGATCCCGAGGAACGGCGAGCGCTCGCCCCCCGGACGACGCTCGACCTGGTCCTCGGCGTATTTCGGGTCGGGGGCGCGCACGACGCCGGGGTGCGCCAGGACCGCCTCGGCCCACGAGGCCAGCACGAGCCCCGCCGGCCCGGAGCTCCAGTGCAGCGGCCGGAAGCCCATGTGGTCCCGGGCGGCGAAGAGGCACCCGGCCCGCGCGTCCCAGACCACCAGGGCGAACGCCCCCACGAGTCGGCCGGCGCATTCCTCCCCCCACCGCTCATAGGCCCGAAGCACCAGCTCGACGTCGTCCGGGGCGGCCGGGTCCTCGGCGTCGACGCCGAGCTCGTCGCAGAGCCGCGCGCGGTCGTCGAGCCGGGCGTCGGCCACGACCGTGACGTCGCCACGCGTGCGGACCGTGCCGCCGAGCCCGGCCGGGCCAACGCAGATCGGGGGGGCGGCAGCGTGCGGCCGCATGCGCCGCAGCTCGTCGCCGCGCGCTGAGGCGTCCGGCGGGTGCAGGACCGCCGCCAGCGTGCTCGGGGGTGGGGAGAGCGGGTCGACCGCCGCCGTCAAGGTCGCCGGCCTTCCGTGTCCACGTCGCCGGGACGACCAAGCAGCGCGGCCTCGGCGAGCCAGGCCTCGACTCGAGCCATGGCGACCGGCCACGCGCGCGCCTCCGCCGCCTGCCGCCGTCGCGCCGCTGCCTCCGGGTCCGGCGTGCCGGCCAACGCACGCTCGATCCCGGCCAGGAAGGCGTCCGGCTCGGCGGTCACGACCTCCAGGACCGGGTGCTCGGCCTGGAAGGCGAGGACGGAGGGGAGGTCGGTGGAGACCACGGGCCGCCCTACGGCGAGGTACTCCGCCAGCTTGGTCGGAGACACCGCGTCGGTCGACGGATCGCGGATGTAGGGGATCGTCGCGACATCGAACGTGGCGATGAGGCTCCCCAGCTCCGCATGCGGGCGGGCGCCGAGCAGCTCGACGTTCGAGAGGTCGCGCACCTCGACGGCCGAACGCTGCAGCGGACCCACCAGCACCCAACGCCACCCGGGGCGTCGCCGGGCCAGCTCGGCCACCAGGTCCAGATCAAGGATGAGGTGGATGCCGCCCACGTAGCCGATGACCGGGCGCTCCGGCTCGCGGTCGGGCACCCGGGCCTGCGGAAAGGCAGCGAGGTCGACGTGAGGGGGCAACAGCCGCACGCGGTCCGACCATGCCGCATAGCGCTGCTCGAGCTCGGCGGTGTGGCCCAGCACGAGATCCGCGCCGCGCACCAGCCGCTGCTCACAGGCGAGGACTTCCGAGACGTGCGGCGTGAGCTCCTCGAACGCCGCGATCCCGAAGTAGATGACCTGGGTCTTCGGGCCGCGCAGCCGCTCCACGAGCGCGAGGGCGGTATCGGTCGGCAGCCACGTCCACACGTCGGGGTCGTCGAACCCCAGGCGCCGAACGGCGCGGCCGACGGCCGGCAGCGCTACCCGCGTGTTCAGGGCCCGCCCGAAGCGACCGCTGAACGGGGGAAGCACGAGCGGCGAGAGCACCCAGACGCCCGCGTGCGGGCGTCGCAGCCCGCTTCGCAGGGCTCGCAGGCGGTTGCGCATCCGGGTGACGAGCCGTCCGGCGTCCCGGACGCGCGGCGCGCGCACGCCCGTGTTCTCCACGAACAGCACTCGGTGCCCTGCGTCGGCGAGCCGACAGGCCACCTCCTGGTGGCTCTGCCACAGCGGCTCCCAGTCGACGC
>JBBQZE010000199.1:0-5559 GCA_038207985.1 Solirubrobacterales bacterium | reverse complement strand
GGGCTACGGCATCATCGGGATGCGCGAGCGGGCGGTGCTGGCCTCGGGCCGGCTGGAGGTCGCGGCCGGTCCCGAGGGCGGGACGTGCGTCACCCTCGAGCTTCCACCGGGCGGTGAGGTGGCCATGCGCCGCGAGCCCCGTGCGTCGAGCTCGTCGTGAGCTCGGGCGCCCAGCCGAAAGGCGGCGGCAGGGCTCCGCGCCAGCAGGACCGCATCCCAGTCGCCCAGCCCCCCGGTCCCAGGCCGGAGCCGAGCGGCGCCGTGAGGAGGTCGGCTACCGCACGCTCGTCGATCGCAACTTCGCCGCACTGCTTCCCCTCGTCGCGATGCGGGTGCCGAGCGCCCGGGCGTCGCCGGCCGTCACCGCACCGCGGCGCAGGCGCGCCGCCATCGTGTCGTCCATCCGGCGCCCGTGCCGGATGAGGCTCACGTCCCCGCGGGTTCCGCGGTCCGGCTGCCCGTGAGCCCCTCGTCGACCAGCACGGCCCCCTGCGCCGCGGCGAGCAGTTCGTCCGGCGCCGCCGGAGGAGCAGCCGGGTCCAGGCGCCGCAGGTACTCGGGGAGGTAGGTCCCGGAGATCTTGGCCGCCGGCGTCCACAGCGGCGCGTCGGCCGGGAGCTCGGGGGTGGCGCTTCCCAGCCCACGCGACCGGCCGCCGAGCATCAGCACCCCGTGCAGCCGCGGGACGGCGGGCTCGTCGGGAGCGGTGCCGCCGACGAGACGGGCGATGCCCGTCATCGCGCGGCGGGCCTGGTGGGTCGCCAGGCCGCCGTACTTCGTCGGCTCGGTGGTGCCGTCCCCCGCCGCCCAGGCGGACGACGAGCCGGCGACCTGCTGGTCGTCGCCGACGACGATGAAGCCGTCGGGGTCCTTCGGTAGCCCGTCGAGCTCGGGGCCGACGAGCCGCGGGATGGCGATGACCCGATCGACCTCGAGGACGGCGTCGGTCGGCGCGAGGGCCACGGTCGTGGTGGCCCCGTGGCGCACCTCCCCGACGACACCGGTGTGCAGCGCGATCCCGGCGTGGTCGAGCTCCTCGCGGAGCGCCGCGGTCGCGGCGGGCCCGAAGAGCGCGAGCGGCTCGCGTTCGGGCGTGACGATCGCGAGCTCGACGTCCTTGCCCATTCCGGCGGCGTCCCGCGCGGTCATGAGCGCGAGCTCGTAGGCCGGCAGCGGCCAGGTCGCGCCCGCGGGCACGAGGAACGCGACGCGGCGCGAGTAGCCCTCCTCGAGGTCGCGCAGGAAGCCGCCGTAGCGGTCGGGGTCGCCGTCCGGCTCCCACGTCGTGGCGTGCGCCCCGCCGGATGCCGTCCGGGCGCCGACGGCCACCAGGAGGGCGTCGTAGTCGAGTACTTCCCCGCGGCTGGTCCGCACGCGCTGCTCCGCCAGGTCGATCCGCTCGGCGGAGTCCTGGATGAAGCGGGCGCCGGCGTCCCGGGCCAACCGCTCGAGCGGGACGGTGAGCGCGTGGCTCTCGGCGAACGGGCCCCCCACGGCCAGCGGCCGGTAGGAGAACTGGGCGGCGGGCGCGAGCAGCGTGAGCTCGGCGCGGTCGGCGAGGTGGCGGTGGAGGCCCAGCAGCGCCTCGACGCCCGCGACGCCCCCGCCGACGACGAGGACGCGGGGAAGGCGGTCCGTACCGCTCATGAGGTCGCCTGCAGGAGCTCGGCGTCGTGGGTCTTCGCCACGGCCACGGTGTTGCCGCGCGGCACGATCACCACGGAGCAGGGCGCGTGGTGGAGGACGTAGTGGCCCGTGCTGCCGAGCACGACGTGCCGGAGCGGACCGTAGGCGCGTGATCCGCACACGACGAGGTCCGCGCCGGCGGCCGCGGCGGCGATGGCGTCCCCCGTGGGCCACAGGGGGGTCGCGGTGGCGCCGACGTGGCCGGCCCCGAGCGCTTCGACGGCTCGGGCGGCCAGAGCCGCGGCGCGCTTGACGGGCTCCTCCAGCAGCGTCGGCGGGATGCCGCTGACGCCGGCGAGGTCGTAGTAGGCCGGCGGCATCTGGACGCAGACGACGTCGACGGACGCGTGGAGCGCGCCCGCGACGCCGCCGGCGAAGGCCAGTGCGGACTCCGCCTCGGCGGAGCCGTCGTAGGCGAGCACGACGCGGTCGATCGCCTGCGGCGAGCCGGCGAAGCCGGCGATCGCCATCGCCACGGGGCACGGGCTGCCGTGCAGGAGCCGGTCGGCGACCGTCCCGAGGACGGCGTACCCGATCTTGCCGCGGTGGCTCGGGCCGACCACGAGCAGCGTCGCGCCGGACTCCTCCGCGAGGGCGTGCAGGCCGTGGGCGACGGACGGTGCGTCGACGACGCGGAGCTCTTCGGCCGCGTGCAAGGAGGCCCGCAGCGGCGCCAGCTCGGCCTCGGCGTCCTCGAGCAGCCCGCGCCGGAAGCCGGCGTTCGGGGAGAGGTCCGGCGCCGGACGCTCGATGACGTGGACGATCAGACGCCGTGCGTCGTCGTTCGGTGCCAGGGCGCGCGACAACGCCAAGGCGTCGTCTCCGCGGGCGCTGCCGTCGTGGCCTACGAGGTGCAGGGGGCTCATGACCACGACGCTACGCCCGCCCCTGCGCCACCGCGTCCGTGCAAACTGCCCGTGGCGTTGCGGTCCACCACGGACCCCGCCGGCGGCAGTCGGAGCGCTAGCCCGGGACGGCGGGAGTGGAAGCGGCGACGTGCTCGGCGAGCTGGTGGAGCATGCTCAGGCGCGCGACGCCGCCGTCGCCCCAGAAGGCCGCCTGGGCGTCCTTGCCCGCCGACCGGTAGGCCTGCTCGAGGTGCCAGGGCATCGGATCCCAGGTGCCGGCCGCGCGGACGAACGTGCCGGCGTCCGTCGCGTAGACGAGCAGCCGGTTGTGGCCGCGGCCCATGAAGTGGCCCTGGTGGGTGGTCAGGTCGAGGCCCACGAGCGGCTTCGCACCCTCGGGGACCGCGCGGGGCTCGTCGGCCCCGTAGCGGGCGAGACCCACCTCGAGGGCGGCGACCCACTCGGCGAGGGGGCGCGGATCGGCCGTGGTCACGAGGGCCGTGATCGTCACGTAGCCGCGCGTGAAGACCGGGCGGCCCGCGTCGGTCCCGGCGGCGACCTCGACCTCGAAGGTCTGGCCGAGCAGGCCGCCGGCCCGCAACGAGGTGAAGCGCCCGATCTCGCTCGCGTAGTCCGGCCACGTCTCGGGGCGGGTCAGCGCCGCGACCAGGGCGTCCGCCGACGCGACCGCGACCGGGGCGTAGGTGTGCCACACCTGCTCGGCGGGCGGCGCGGACTCCGGCGTGAGCTCGCCGAGCCGCGCCAGCCGCAGGCGGCTCTCGGGCTCGTATGCGTCCCGCTCGGCGAGCGTCTCGAAGGCGATGCCCCAGCCCCGCCGCGAGTCGTCCGCGTAGGCTCCTGCGAACCACGGCCCCAGCAGGCGCTCGGCACCGGCGAGCAGCTCGTCGCGGCTCAGTGTCCCGCGCGCGGAGCTCGCCGCGGAGAAGCGGTCGGCGCCGAAGGCGCGGTGGAAGGCCGGCAGGTCGGTGATGTGGAGCCGGCTCCCGGCGCCCTTGCGGTGCCACGCGGTGGTGAGGACGCAGAACGCGAGCCGCAGGTCGTCCACGGCGCGCTCGCCGACCGGGCGGCGGTAGCACGCGGCGTTGAGGAAGTCGGTCACCCACGGCGCGGCGTCGCGGCCGGCGATGGAGGAGCCGGCCATGCGCGCGAAGTCGATGGGGCGGCTCTTGGGGTCAGGGGCGTCGTCGGACATCGGGCCTCCGGTGCGGGTGGTGGACTCGTGCGCCGAGGATGCCACGGCGCCCGGGTGCCGGCTTCCGCGGCGCTCAGCCCGGGGCGACGGCCGCGAGGCGCTCGAGCGCCGCCGGGATCTCGTCCAGGGGCAGGACGAGGTCGACCGTGGCCGGCCGGCTGATGGTCGCGTCCGGCATCTCGGGAACCTCCGAGGTGCCCTGGCTGCTCGCGACGACGGTCCCGCCGCGCGAGTGCACGGCGGTCGCGCCCGTCGCGCCGTCCTGGCCGTGGCCGGACAGGACGACCGCCACGGCCCGTTCGGCGTAGGCCACGGCGAGCGTGGTCAGCAGCAGGTCGGCGGATGGCCGGTTGGGCGGGTAGGGCCCCGAGGCGAAGAGCCCGGCGCTGCGGTCGGCGAGCACCACGAGATGCATCCCGCCGGGAGCCACGAGCACCTGCCCGCCGGCGAGCGGCGCGCCCTCGGTCGCCACGGCCACCGGCAGCGCGCACCGGGGCTCGAGGATCCCGGTGAGCTGGCTGGTCCGGTCGGGCTCCTGGTGCACGAGGACGAGGACCGCGGCGGGGAAGCTCGCGGGCAGTCCCTCGAGCACCGCGGTCACGGCCGCCAGGCCGCCCGCGGAGGCGACGAGGGCGACGGCGGACGCCGCAGGGGTCGCTGGCTCCATCGCAGCAGCCTACGGCGGGCCGCACGGGCGAACGGCGCCGGCCACACGGACCGTCCGCTACGCCCGGACGCTCCGGTACGCTCGAAGCCGGAGGGCACCCGCACCGGGGTCCGCGCCGCTCGTCGCGGCAGCGGGCAGCGTCGCCTGACTTCCTTGGACCGCTGTTGCGAACAAGGACGTCCCCTGTGCCCGTTGCCTGTGCCCCAACCGTGCGGCCGCTGCGCTCCCAGTCGAGCGACGGCGAGCTCATGCTCCGCCTCCAGGCGGGCGACCGGGACGCCTTTGCGGCGCTCGTCGCCCGCTTCGGCGCCCGTGCGCACCGCGTCGCCCGGGGGATCCGCGGCGCGGACCATTGCGAGGACGTCGTCCAGGAGGCGTTCTTCAGTGTCTGGCAGAGCTGCGGGCGCTACCAGGCGCACCGAGGGACCGTCGCCTCGTGGATCCTCGGCATCGTGCGCCTGCGCGCGATCGACGCGGTGCGCAGCAGCGCCCGCCACGATCGCCGGCGCGACGACCGCAGCTCGCTCGAATCCGTGACGGATCCTTTCGATATCGAGCAGACCGTCGAGGAGCGCGACCATGCCGCCCGGCTGCGAGGAGCGCTGGCTGCGTTGCCGATCGCCCAGCGCGACGCGATCGTCCTGGCCTACTACGGCGAGCTCAGCGGGGCCGAGATCGCCAGCGAGCTCGCGCTGCCCCTCGGCACGGTGAAGGGTCGCATCCGGATCGGGCTGGAGAAGCTGCGTCAGCCCGACCGGATGAGCGCGGGCCGGCCGATCTCGTGCTGGTGACGGGCTGCTCGAAGACGCGCGCGGGCCTGCCGAATGGGGGTTTTCCGGTCCGTTTCGAGCGTTTTCCGGTCGGGTGACGCGGTGGTAGCGTCGGGGTCAGGAGGGCACCTCCGAGCGGTCCGCCGGCACGGCGCGGCACCTCGCCCTGACTTCCGAGACCCGCAGTGCAGTCTCCGGAGGGTGCCGTGATCCCGATGTTCTTTTCGTTCGAAGTGCCGCTGGTTCCCGCGATGGACGTCGGCCTGGTGGCGGGCGCCGGCGTGCTCTGGGTGCTGGTCCTCGTGTGCGTGCTCGCCCTCGTCCGGGCGGGGGCGGCCGACATGTGACGCCCCGCGGGCGTCGCGTCAGTTCTAG
>JBBQZE010000198.1:0-5606 GCA_038207985.1 Solirubrobacterales bacterium | reverse complement strand
CGCACCCGCGCTGGACGAGGACAACCGCCGGGCCCTGCCGCCCTGGCGCGACCTCGGCGCGGCGACCTACCAGGTGGTGGCGCAGCAGGTGAAGGACGGCCACCCTGTCGTGCTGACCGTCGGCGTCGTTCCCGCAGCCTGGTACCACGGCGGCGAGGTCATCGACGCGCCTGGCAGAGGCAAGACGCCCGGTAACCACGCCGTGCTGGCCGTCGGCAGTCTCGACAGCCCTGAACGCCTCGTCATCAAGAACTCGTGGGGCCCGGCCTGGGGCGACGGCGGCTACGGCCTCGTCACCCGCCGCTACTACGACCACTACGCGCTGCGCGCACACATCCTGGAGGCAGCGTGACGATCTTCGACGAGCACTACGCGGTAGCACCCAACATCTCTGCGGGGTGGCTGGCCGCCGTGCGCATGCTCGACGGCGAACCAAGCTACAAGGCGATCCACCTCGTCATTCGCATTCTCGACCCCACCGCCGAGGACCCGGTCATCCGCGCCGCCGCCCAGCAGCTCATCGATGACCACAACACCAAGAGCAAAACCAACGACGAGAAGCCCGACATCGACACGACCCGCAACACGATCTTCCCCGCCAGCTACGCGCGGCGCACTACCGGTCCCGCCGAACTGACGGGTTACTACCGAGAGCGTTACACCAAGGCCGGACTGCTCGGGTTCCCCGACAACAAATACGGCACCTACTTCGGTCGTGTCGTCGCCTACCCGCGGGCCGACGGCGACCCACCCGCCGACCAGCTCACCGACACTGTCCGCAAGCTCAAGGCCGAGCTGAAGAGCGGCTCGAACAAGAGCTCGCGCTACGAAATCAACATCTTCAACGAGCGCAAGGACACGCGCTCGACGAGCTTTCCGTGCCTGGCCCACCTGTCAGTGCACTTGCATGAGCGCAAGCTGCACATGCAGGCGATCTACCGCAACGAGTTCCTCGTCGGTCGCGCCTACGGCAACTACCTCGGCCTGGGCGAGCTACAGGGCTACATCGCCGCGCAGGCCGGCATCGAAGTCGGCGAGCTGCTGATGACCCTCGGCCACGTCCAGTTGGACTCCACCAAGAGCCCGATCCGCGCCATGCTCAAGCGTCTCGACGGATAGCCAGGGCAGCGGTCCGGGCTCGCAAACTCCGGGGTCGCGGCCGCTGCGGCACAGCGCGCGTCCGCGGGCCCTGGGATGCTCGGGGCCATGCAGCCCACGCTCCGTCGCCCCGTCTTCGACGCTTACTGGCGCTTCGCGGCCGAGCGCCAGCGGATCTTTGAGGCCCGCCTCGAGAACTCCAGCGGCCCGTGGACGGACGACCCGATCCTCGCCCGCTTCAAGTTCTGCAACAGCTTTCGCGCGTCCGATCGCGTCTCTCAATACCTGATCTCGCACGTCATCTACGGCCCCACCGCGCGCGACCTGCCCGCCGAGGACATCTTCCTGCGCATCGTGCTCTTTCGGCTGTTTTCCAAGGAGAGCACCTGGGAGGCTCTGGAGCAGGCGACCGGCGGGGTGCGTCGCGAGACGCTTGACGTCGAGCGTCTCGGCGACCTGCTTGACCAACGTCGTCGTGAGCAGCCGATCTATACCGCCGCGTTCATCCTCTGCGCCCACGACGCCTACGGCCACCGCGTCAAGCACCGCAACCACCTTGAGCTCGTCCAGCGCATGTTCGCTCCCGGTGCACTCGGCGCGCAGCTCGGGCGCGCTGACCGCCTCGAAGATGTCTATGAAGCGCTGCGAGAGTGGCCGATGATTGGCGCCTTCATGGGCTACCAGCTCGCCGTCGACCTCAACTACTCAGCGCACCTCGACTTCGACGAGAACGACTTCACCGTCCCGGGACCGGGCGCGGTACGCGGGCTGCGCAAGGTGTTCAGCGACTTCGGTGACCGCACCCCCCGCCAGCTCATCATGGAGATGGTCAAGCGCCAGGACGAGCACTTCGACCGCCTCGGGCTCAGCTGGTCGGGCCTCTTCGGGCGCCCGCTGCACGCGATCGACTGCCAGGGCCTGTTCTGCGAGACCGACAAGTACGCGCGCGTCGCCTTCCCGGACCTCGCAAGCAACCGCGTCCGCATCAAGCAGGAGTTCCGCGACCCCAAGGCGCGGCTCGATCTCTTCTACCCGCCCAAGTGGGAGATCAACGACCGCATCCCCGTGGCCGCGACGCCGCGCGACGCCCCCTCACCCGAGCAGCTCAGCGTCACGGACGCCCTCCTGCGGGTCGTCGACGCGCGGGGGCGCCTTCAAGGTCGTGTCCCGCGCCCCGACGTGCCGGCCGGGCTGTTCGAGGAACCCGCGGTCGCCGTCGGCTGAGGCAGCACGATGGCCGGCTTTCCCCCTGACGCTCAGCAGCGCGCGGAGATCCTCCAGCTCATCGAGCGCCTGCACCGCCACAAGGACGCCGCCTACGGTGACGCATGGCGCAAGCGCGGCGAGGTCATCGCAATTTTCGCCAACATGGCCCGCAAGTACGACCGCCTCACCGTCGCCTTCGACGAACGACGTCCCGCCGCGACTGAGCCCCTGGCCGACACCGTCGCCGACCTGTGCGTGTACGCCGGCAAGTACCTGACGTGGATCGCCGAGCAACATCCGGCCGACTTTGACGCCGCGGGCCTTCCGGCGACCGCGGAGGACGTAAGCGATGCCCGCGGCCCCGACGCACTGCAGACGCTCCTCGTGGCCGCGGCCAACACGTCGACCAACGCGCCGGTCGACGCCCGCGCCGGGTGGGCCGCGGTCCAAGACTCGTTTGTCACGCTCGAGCGCGGTCTCATGGCGCAGGCCACTCCCGGAGCCGCTCCCGGCGAGATCCCCAGCTACGCCGCGAAGGCACAGCTGGCCTGGGCGCTGGTCCAGCACACCGCCTGGCTCCTGACCCGCCTGGCCGACAACGCCCCCGCGTCGCTGGACGCCCTGCGCGAAGAGGTCGCCGGCATGGACCGGGCCGCCCAACAGCCATGAGCGACGTCTTCGCGCAGGCGCTCGTGCAGCGCACGCTGCAGCGTGTCACCACCCTTGACGCGCAACGGATCGCACTGGTCGGCTTCACGGCCCCCACCCTTGCCGTCGATCGCGCACTACGCGATGCCGGACTGAAGGACCGCATCCTCGGCATCTACGACGTCCCGACTGCAGCCGGCTGTAGGGCACTGACCGACCTGCGCGATCAACCCCACGACCTCGTCGTCATCGGCCACGACGCGAACAAGGCGGCCATCCTGAGCGCCTACTGCGCGGCCGTCGGCGAGCAGCCCAGTCCGCCGCCGGTCGTCCTCGCCGGCACCGCCCACCTCGACTACAACGATCCGGACTTTGCGCTGCTCAACGCCCCGGCGCTGGTGCCCTCCTACGCGACCGGCTCGCCGCACACCCGGGAGCACCTGTTCCAGTGCCTGCAGGCCGCGGCCGCCAATGATCTGCACGGCGCAATCGTCGAGTTCGGCGCCTTCAAGGGCGGCACCACAGCCTGGCTCGCGCGCGTCGCCTCGCACCTCGGCCTCACCGACAGCCCGGTGATCGGCTTTGACAGCTGGGCCGGGTTCCCGCCCCGTCGCTCCGTGCTCGATCTCTACGAGCACCCGCGCTGTGTGTTCACCGACCTCGACGCCGTGCGCGCGTATACCGAGCCGTTCGGTGTCCAGCTCGTTGCGGGCGACATCACCGACACCTACCGCCAGCTCGCGGGCCGGCCGCTCCTGCTGTGCTTCTTCGACACCGACAACTACAGCCCGGCTCGTGCCGCTCTGGCGCTCTGCGCAGACCAGCTCGTCCGCGGCGGCAGCATCGTCTTCGACCACGTCGCCACAACCCCTGACTACATCGACACACTCGGCGAACGCATGGCCGCCTACGAGGTGCTCTCACCGTTGGGGTTCTTGCACCTTCACGGCACCGGCGTCTTCACCAAGATCGCCTGAAGCTCACGACGCCGGCGCCTCGAAGTCGATCGTCCGCTCCAGCAAGTCGAGATGCACCGTTCCGCCACGATGCTCGTAGAGCGCGCGCCAGACCTCAAAGCCGCGCAACAGCGCACGCTCCCACTCGTACGCCGTGCGGTCCTTGACCTCCAGGCGCGAGACGAGCTGGCGGATCGTCGTCAGGAGCGAGAAGTCGATGTGTTCGATGCCGACCAGGAAGCGCTCGTTGCGCGCGTAGTCGAACACGAAGGCGGAGATCGCCTCCTCGATCACCGTCGCGCGCCCGCCATCCTCGACCTCGCGGACACGAGGGTCGCTGTTGCGCTTGGCATCGAAGAAGAAGCGGGTGATCGGCGACCAGTGCAGCATCGCCGCGTAGGTGAGGTGAAAGACGTCGTGAAACCGGTAGCCGTCGTCGTCGTAGGCGTTGTCGCTGAGCGGGTCACCGAGGCGCTTGCCATCAGGCCCGTAGAGATGAATCTTGATCTCGCCGCCCTCGACCGGTTCTTCACGGAACGTGACCGAGGTCTGCCGCGGCAGCTGCTCACCCGCCGGGAACGTGTCGTCGATCAACGGCAGGGGAAGCGTTTCACCAGGTGCGGGCCAGCGCCCAGCGATCTTGCGCAGGTTCGCCGCGGCGATCACCTCGAGCGTGGTATCGAGCTTCTCGGCCAGGTTGGCCACGTACCACAGCACGTCGCCCAGCTCGTCCGCCATCTCGCCGGTGAACAACTCGTAGGCGTCCTGATCGCGCAACCGCTTTTTGACGTGGCGCACGAGCGACCCGACCTCCGAGCTCAGGCCGATGACCGGGAATAGCAGCGCACCCTCGTCGCTCCCCGGACGCTGATCGGTCCGGTTGGCTTCTCGCTGAAAATCGTTGAGCTCCATCGTGCCTACGGTACGTCTGCCGCTGCTACGGCACTAACACGACTGAGTTGCGGGCTGTCTCAACGATGACCTCCGGAGCCCGGGTGGATCGCCACAGCTGTCGCACGCCCGAAGCCGCACCGATCGTTTGCGCAAGTTGGGGTTGAGATCGCCACCCCGGCTGAAGTCCGCAGGCGACGAGGTGGTCGAGGGCATGACTAGATGGGTTTGCTGTAAAGACGGTCGTCGCGGGACCAACCGCCGGTCCGACAACACTGCGGCGGGGGAGCGCCGAGTAGCGCCTCGTGCGATGCCACACGGACAACGGAAGACCGCGCCGAGCCTCCCTGACGGGACGTGGGCGCGATCGCGTCCCGCTCCTGGCTGATTGGGCTGGCCCCGGTCGTTCCTCCTACGGCCGCCGGCCTGCACACGTCAACCATCAAGGGCCCTGAGATCTGGGCAGAAAGGAGCGGATGACGTGAGCGTCAACCGTGTTCTCCTCATCGGTCGTCTGACCGCCGACCCCGACCTGAAGGTCGCCGGCGAGTCCAAGACGATCATCTGCAACATGCGCCTCGCGGTTCAGCGACGGCGCACCAACGGCACCGACCGCGGCGCGATCTACGTCGACGTGACCGCGTTCGAGCGCCAGGCGCAGAACTGCGCGAAGTACCTGCGCAAGGGGAGCCGCGTGGCGATCGACGGACGACTCGAGCACAGCGAGTGGACGACCGAGGACGGTCACAAGCGCGCCAAGCACGAGATCGTCGCCCAGGAGGTCGAGTTCCTCGACACACCGCCGAC
>JBBQZE010000197.1:0-5614 GCA_038207985.1 Solirubrobacterales bacterium | reverse complement strand
CGATCTGCGCCGCGCCGCCGGCGTGGTCCTGCACCTCGAGGTCGGTGCGAAGGGGCTCTGGGAGCTCCGGGGCCGAGGCGCGGATCGGAGCGGATAGGTCGATGAAGCGCGGCACGGCGGCCGGTCGAACAGTAGCCCCGGCCGACGACAGCTCGCGCCATCGCCCAGGGATGCGGTGCGGCGCCAAGCCCGCGGCGAGGCGTCGTTGACGTCGGCAAACTTTCGAGTTACCTTCGTTAACATGAACACGGAGAGGGCCCGGCGGCCCTACCGCATGACCGCGCGCGCGGATGCCGCCGAGGGCACCGCGACGCGCATCCTGGACGCGGCCGAGGAGCTGTTCTGGTCCAGGCCGGTCCAGAAGATCTCGCTCGACGCGGTCGGCGCGCGCGCGGGCGTCACGACGCAGACGGTGATCCGGCGCTTCGGCTCGAAGGAGGCGCTCGTCGCTGCCGCCGCCAATCGCGCGGTGGAGCGGGTTGTGCGCCAGCGCGACGAGGCCCCCGTCGGCGACGTTGCGGGCGCGGTGGCGAACCTCCTCGACCACTACGAGGAGATGGGTGACCGGGCGCTGCGCCTGCTCGCCGAGGAGGACACGAGCCCGACGATGGCGGAGATCGCCGAGATCGGCCGCACGATGCATCGACGCTGGGTGGCGCGGACGTTCGCGCCCCAGCTCGCGCGCTGCGCACCGGCCGCGCGCCGCCGCCGGCTCGCGCAGCTCGTCGCCGTGACCGACGTGTACGTGTGGAAGCTCCTACGTCGCGACGCCGGGTTGAGCCGGCCGCAGCTCGCGCGGGCGATCGAGGAGCTCGTACTCGGCCTGGAGGAGCACCCCTGATGGCGAAGGTCCTCGTCTACACGACACCCGCCCGCGGGCACCTCTACCCGATCACGCCGACGCTCGACGAACTGCGCTCCCGCGGGCACGAGGTCGCGGTGCGCACGCTCGCCTCCCAGGTCGAGGCGCTGCGCGCGCGGGGATTCGACGCGGCGCCGATCGCCTCCGCCATCGAGACGATCGAGCACGACGACTACCACGCCCGCACGCCGCAGGGGGCCATCAAGCGCGCGATCCGGCTCTTCGGCCGGCGCGCCGAGCACGAGGTCGGAGACCTGCAGCGGGCCATCGCCGACGAGCTCCCCGACCTGGTCCTGGTCGACGGGCAGGCCTGGGGCGGCCTCGCCACGGCGGAGGCCTGGGGCGGGGCGTGGGCCAGCTGGCTCCCCTACCCGATGCCGCTCCCGTCGCCCGACGTGCCGCCCTTCGGGCCGGGACTGGCCCCGGCGCGGGGGGCCGCTGGGCGCCTGCGCGACCGCATCGCGCGCCCGGTGCTCGTCGGGTCGTTCGAGCGGGCGATGCTCCCGGGGCTGAACACCGTGCGCGAGCGGCTCGGGCTGGCGCCGCAGACCGGCGTGGCCGAGCTCTTCACCCGACCGCCGGTGCTGCTCTACCTCACCGCGGAGCCCTTCGAGTACCCCAGGTCGGACTGGCCGGCGAACGTCCGCATGATCGGGCCGGGTGCCTGGGACCCGCCCGCCGAGCCGCCGGCGTGGCTCGCGGAGATCGATGTGCCGATCGTCCTGGTGACGACCTCGTCGGAGTTCCAGGACGACGGCCGCCTGGTGACCACCGCGCTCGAGGCCTTCGCCGGTGAGCCGGTCCACGTCATCGCGACGCTCCCGTCGGCGGACCCGGCGGCGTTCGGGGCCCGGCCGAACGCCCACGTCCTGTCGTTCGCCCCGCACGGCCCGCTCCTCGCACGCGCCGCCTGTGCGATCACCCATGGCGGGATGGGGGCAACCCAGAAGGCGCTCGCCGCGGGCGTCCCCGTGTGTGTCGTGCCCTTCGGGCGCGACCAGCTGGAGGTCGCCCGGCGCGTCGTCGTGGCCGGCGCCGGGACCCGGCTCAGCGCTAGGCGCCTCAGCGCCGCCCGGCTGCGCGGTGCCGTCCGCGAGGCCATGGGGATGGGCGCAGGCGCGCGCCGCGTGGCGGTCGGGTACGAGGCCGCCGGCGGGGCGCCCGCGGGGGCCGATGCGCTCGAGGACGTCGTGCGCGCGTGGCCGCCTCCGGACGCCTAGGAATCGTTCCCGCAAGCCCGTTCGAGAGGCGTATCGTCGAGCGCCTGGTCACGTCCAAGACAGGAGGATCGACACGATGGGAGCGCAGGAGAACAAGCAGTCGGCGCAGGCGGCCTACGAGGCCTTCTCCAAAGCCGACGCGGAAGGGGCGATGCGAGACATGGACGACTCCATCGAGTGGAAGGTGCGCGGTGACAACGCGCTGACGGGCACGTACCACGGCAAGCAGGAGGTCGGCGAGCTGTGGGGGAAGTTCATGAGCAAGGACTTCCGCACGGAGCCGCACGACTTCGTCGCCGAGGGCGACAAGGTCGTGGTGCTCACCACGGTGCACCTCGAAGGCGAGACGGACGAGGGCGCGGACGTCCTCACCTACAACGCCGAGGGCAAGCTCGTCGGCTTCGACACGCTGGCCGACGAGGCCATCACCAACAAGGTGTTCGCGAAGTGAGCTGAGCCCCCGTGGCGGTGCGAGCGCTCAAGCGCGCGCACCGCCGTCCGGCCCGAGGTCAGCGCGCCTTGGTGCCGATGTCCGTGATGCCCGAGCAGAGGCGCTGGGCGGTGATGTGCGACTTGTGGTCGCCGTGCGCGGCGCGCTTGTAGACCTTCCACGGCCGCCCCTGCGGATCCTTGATGACGACCCCGTCGACGGTCGCCACGCCGGCATCGGCCCCCGGGATGCGCGCGTCCGTCGTCCAGCGCCCACGGACGGGTTTCCTGCCGAAGTCGAAGTACCAGACGAACCGGCCGTCGGACTTGATCGTCAGCGGCGGCGTCCTGGCCCCGGTCCCGTACTGCCGGTAGACGCCGCCGTCGTGGACGACGGTGTTGGGGTAGCTCGGCGTGAACATGATCCACTTGCCCACCAGGAAGCGGACCTGGCTGCTGGACCGCGAGAGCCTGCGCTGAGGGAGCACCAGCGCGTGATCGACCAGCTCGTCGAACTTGGACGAGCAGCCCGGGAAGTGGATCTTGTAGCGGCCGTCGGGAAGCAGCGAGCGGACGATGCCACGGTCCTGCCCGACCCCCGGCGACGAGTACACGTCCACCACGCTGCCCGCCTTGAACGGCGTGAAGGCCAAGAGCAGGCGGACCTCGTTCTCGAAGGCGCTGACGTCCTGGGCGCCGCTCTGGGGAGACGGCGCGTCGAGGTGGATCAGGTACTTCAGGTTCCCGCCGCTCGCGCGCTCGTCGTCGACCTGCGTGATCGTCCCGGGCTGGTACTTGCCGTCGGTCCCGTAGGTCTTGGTCTCGACCCGCTGACCGGCCTGGAACTTGGCCGGCGCCTGCGCGCCGGCGGCCGCCACGGCAGAGCCGACGAGGACTGCGGCGAGGAGCACGACCAGGACCCGTGTCCGATGCATGGGACGAACATACGCTCGATGCCGCCCCGCGCGCGAACTATCGTGCGTCGTGCTCGCCCCGGGCGTAGTGTCAGCCTTCCCTGACCATCGACGGCGAAGGAGCTGGACACGATGCTGGCACGGGTCACGACATGGGAGGGCGGCACGGCGGAGGGCATCCGCGCCGCGACCCAGCAGATGCAGGCGAACGTCGCGAAGGGCCCGCCGGAGGGCATCAAGTCGACCGGCATGACGATGCTCGTCGCCCCCGATCGGGGGACGGTGCTGATGATCGGCCTCTTCGAGGGCGAGGCCGAGCTGCGCGAGAGCGAGCCCACCTTCAAGCGGATGGACCCGCCCGAGGGGCTTGGTCGCCGCACCGCGACCGACATGTACGAGGTGGCGGCGGACGTCCGCATCTGAAGTCGTGAGCGAGCGCGGACGCCGCCCGTAAGCTGGCGCCGTGGATGCCCTGCCGCTCCCCGAGCACCCTGTCCTGCGCGCCGTGGCGGAGCACCTCGAAGCAGGCCGCCACGTCGCCGAGATGTGGGACGCACGCTGGCGGCTCGCATATTTGACGAGCGACTACATGCTCTCGGCGGGCACCACGGCCGAGGCCGCGGGCGCTGGTCTCGGGGAGCCCGTGTGCTCGGCCCGCACGGCCGAGCTGCGTGCCGTTTGGCCGGGCGGGCCGACACCGGAGAGCGGCACGGCCAACCTCCTGCGATGGCTGCCGTGGATCGCCCACGACCTCCCGGGCGGGGTGGAGGAGCTGCGCCAGGTGCTGGACCCCGAGCACCTGGCCGCGCTGGAGGGGCTCGTGCCCCGGCGCGCCGACTCGCTGGTCATCGAGTCCGTCGCCATCAAGTTCGGGACCCGCACGATCCCCTACACCATGCTTGGGACCCGCCTCCTCGATGACGACGGCCGCTTCGTGGGCACCGCTTGGGTCGGCGTCCCGGGCGTCTCCGGCGCGACCCTGTCGATGCTCGCGACAGGCGAGCGGCGCTCGCTGGACCGGCTGCTGGGTCTCGCTCGGCCGGCCCGCCGGCCCGGCGCCGTGCTGTTCGCCGACCTCGAGGGCTCGACCTCGCTTGCCCGCACGCTCCCCGCCGCCGCGTACTTCCGCTTGGTGCGGCGGCTGATGACGCGCGTGGACGACGAGATCACCGCCCGCGGCGGACTCGTCGGCAAGCACGCCGGCGACGGGGCCACCGCCTTCTTCCTGGCCGAGCACCACGGGGGCGAGTCCGGCGCGGCACGGGCGTGCATCGAGGCCGCGCGGGCGATCGGCGGGAGGGTGGACGAGGTCGCCGAGCGCAGCGCGCTCGCGCCCGGCGACGTGGTGGTGCGCTTCGGGCTGCACTGGGGGGCGACGCTGTACGTCGGCCGCCTGCTGACGAGCGGCCGGGCCGACGTGACCGCACTCGGCGACGCGGTGAACGAGACGGCGCGTATCGAGGCGTGCGCGTCGGGAGGGCGCACCCTCGCCTCCAAGGACCTCGTCGAGCGGCTCGATGCGGGCGACGCGGAAGCGCTGGGACTGGCGTCGGACGAGCTGCGCTTCACCCCGCTGTCGCAGCTCGCCTCCGCGAGCGAGAAGGCGCGGCGCGACGCCCCGCAGCTCGCCGTGTGCGAGGCAGGGGCCGGCTCGGTCCGGTGACGAGGGGCGACCGACGGAGGCCGGCGTCACGGCTTGGCGCGCGGCTGGTCGTCTCGGCCCAGCGCAGCCTTCACGTCGCGGGAGTTCCCGCGCCTCTCCTCAACAGTAGGCACTACGCGTTCTCCCCTCAAGCAAAGCGGAACAGCTGCCTGCGACCGGAATCGCGATCGTCGCTTTCGGCTCGAAGCACGCATTTCCGCACCGGCGAGGGAGCGAGACCGTGTGTTGCGGGCTTGCGCGTGACATCGCAGCGTCGGCTCTGTCGCTTCGCTTCATGGAACCTGCTCTAGGCGCACTCACTACCGAGTACTCGCAGGCGTTCGCCGGCCGTGACCCCGACGCAATCGCCGCGATGCACACTGATGACACGATGTTCCACGAGCACGGTGTCGGGAAGCCGGCAGAGGGCCGGGCCGCGGTGATGCGCAACTCCGATACGCGTCTCGTACGTGGCCTGACCGGACCGGGTCTCCCGCGATGGCGCAAGAGCGAGGCTTCTCAAAGCGATGGTCGAGGCACCGTGCTC
>JBBQZE010000196.1:0-5622 GCA_038207985.1 Solirubrobacterales bacterium | reverse complement strand
TGCTGGCCGAGCTGCCGCCGGCCGAGCGTGGCGAGGTGTGGCTCGAGGCGTACGAGGCGCACTACCGCGACGGGCTGCTCGCGTCGCTCGACCGCCCGGCGCCCGCCGCGCCGCCGGAGCGGCGCGTGGCTCAGCTCGTCTGCTGCATCGACGTCCGCTCGGAGGGCCTGCGCCGGCATCTGGAGGAGCTCGATGCGTCAGGCGGCTACGAGACGCTCGGCTTCGCCGGTTTCTTCGCCGTCGCCGTCCGCTTCCAGGAGCTCGCGGGTGGTGCCGCGAGCGCGCAGTGTCCCGTGCTGCTCGAGCCGCGTAACGCGGTCACGGAGCGCCCGGATCCGTCAGACTCCGCCGCTGCGCTGCGCCACCTGGCCGGCCGTCGTGCGCTCGCGGGCGCCGAGGCCGGCTTCCACGGCGCCAAGGACGACCTGTTGGCACCGTTCGCCCTCGCCGAGGCCGCGGGCTGGGCTGCCGGCCCGCTGTCCGCGGTCAAGACGCTGTGGGCCGGCGGCTACGGTTCGCTGCGCGAGCGCCTCGCGCGCCGCGCCGCGCCGCCGGCGCCGACCGCGCTGGGCATCGACGAGGCCTTCACCGCCGAGGAGCAGCGGCTCGTCGCCGAGGTCGCGCTGACGATGATGGGCCTGACCGAGGGCTTCGGCCGGCTCGTGATCCTGTGCGGCCACGGTTCCACTACTGAGAACAACCCGTACGAGGCCTCGCTGGACTGCGGCGCCTGCGGCGGCAACCGCGGCGCGGTCAACGCGAGGGTGGCCTGCGCGATCCTCAACGCCCCCGCCGTCCGGGCGCATCTCGGCACCCGGAGCATCCCGGTCCCCACGGACACCTGGTTCGTCGCGGGCGAGCACGACACGGCGACCGACGAGGTCACGCTGCTCGACCGGCACCTCGTGCCGGAGGACCACCAGGAGGAGCTCGACCGGCTCGCGTCGGACCTCGCACGCGCCGGGGCGGCACTCAGCGCCGAGCGCTGCGCCGAGCTGCCCGGGGCCCCGGGTGAGCCCGCCCCGGCCGCAGCGGCCCGACACGTGAGGGCGCGTTCGACCGACTGGGCCCAGGTCTTCCCGGAGTGGGGGCTGGTCGGCAACGCCGCCTTCGTGGTCGGGCCGCGCTCGATGACCCACGGCCTCGACCTCGGGCGCCGGACGTTCCTGCACTCCTACGAGGCGTCGGTAGACCGCGACGGGGCGGCGCTGGAGACGATTCTCACCGCCCCACTGGTGGTCGCACAGTGGATCAACTGCCAGTACTACTTCTCTTCGGTCGAGCCTGACGTCTTCGGCGCGGGGACCAAGACGATCCACAACGTCGTCGGCGGGATCGGCGTGCTCGCGGGCCACGCCGGCGACCTGCAGACGGGCCTGCCGTGGCAGTCGGTCGCGCTCGGCGATCAGCTGGTCCACGAGCCGATGCGGCTCTTGGCCGTCGTGCAGGCACCGCTCGCCCGGATCGACGACATCGTCGCGCGCAATTCCATCCTGCAGCGGCTGTTCGGCCACGGCTGGGTCGCGCTTGCGGCCCGCGAGTCGCCCGGCGAACGCTGGCTGCGCCACACACCCCGCGGCTGGAAGCCGTGGACGACCGAAGGGACGACCGAGCGATGAGCCACGAGGGCATGACGAAGATGACCAAAGTGGAGGTGGTGGTGACGGGCGCCGACGCTCCCGCCGTCCGTGAGCTCTTCGCCGGGACGGGCGCCACCGGCTTCACGAGCGTCTCGGGAGTGAGCGGGCTCGGGCACGGCGGCTACCACCAGGGTCGCCTCCTTTTCAACGACCAGGCGACGCTCGAGCTGCTGATCACGGTGGTCCCGGACGACAAGGCCGGCGCGTTGCTGGCGGGCCTGCGCCCGCTGCTCGACGCCTCGTCGGGGGTCATGTTCGTCTCCGACGTCTTCGTCAGCCGCGCGGACTACTTCCGGTGAGCGCGATGGTCACGACCGCGACGATGCCGACCGCCGCCACCGCCGCGGCGGTGTGGCGCCCCACTGCCCGGGTCGGCGTCGTGGGGGCGGGGCAGCTGGCCCGCATGACCCACCAGGCGGCGATCGGTCTGGGCGTCGAGCTGCGCGTGCTGACCGACGACCCAGAGGCGCCGGCGGTCCGCGCCGGGGCGACGCCGGTTCTCGGCTCGCCCGCCCGCCTCGACGACCTTCGCCGCCTGGCCGCCGGATGCGACGTGGTGACCTTCGACCACGAGCAGGTGCCGAGCAAGCACCTCGAGGCACTGGAGCGCGAGGGCGTGCGCCTCGCCCCGGGCGCGGCGGCGAAGCTCCTGGCGCAGGACAAGCTCCACGCGCGTCGCGAGCTCGCCGCGCTCGGTCTGCCAGTGCCGCCGTTCGCCCGAGCGCGCACCTCGTCGGACGTCTCCGCCTTCGCCCGCGAGCACGGCTGGCCGTTGATCGCCAAGGCGCCGCGCGGCGGCTACGACGGCCGCGGCGTCTGGCGCCTGAAGGGTCTCGCCCAGGCGGCCTCGCTGCTGGCCGAGGCCAAAGGCGGCCTGCTCCTCGAGCCGGAGCTCACCCTGACGACCGAGCTCGCGGTCCTCGTCGCCTGCGGGGCGGGCGGCGAGCGGCTGGCCTACCCGGTTGTCGAGACCGTGCAGCGCGACGCGATGTGCCGGGAGATCGTCGCACCGGCGGCCCTGCGGGTCTCGGTCGCTGCCCAGGCGACGGAGCTGGCGCTCACGATCGCCGAGGAGATCGACGCGATCGGCATCCTCGCCGTCGAGCTCTTCGACACCCCGGGGGGGCTCGTGGTCAACGAGCTCGCCCTGCGCCCGCACAATTCAGGCCACTACGCCACAGAGGGCTGTGCGACCTCGCAGTTCGAGCAGCACCTGCGGGCGGTCCTCGGGTGGCCGCTGGGAGAGACCGGGCTGCGGGCGCCGGCGGTCGTCACCGTCAACGTGGTGGGGCCGGCGGACGGCAGCGACCCGTCCGCGCGGCTGGCCGCCGCGCTCGCCGTGCCCGGCGCCCACGTCCACCTCTACGGCAAGACGCCGCGCCCGGGGCGCAAGCTCGGCCACGTGACGGTCTGCGGCGACGACCCGGCGACGGTCCGGGCCTCTGCGGTCCGCGGCGCGGCGCTGCTCGAGGGGGATACGGCATGAGCGTCCGCGTCGGGATCGTCATGGGCAGCGCCTCCGACCTGCCGACCATGCGGGCGGCGGCCGAGGTCCTGGAGCGCTTCGGGATCGGGCACGAGCTACGGGTGACCAGTGCGCACCGCACGCCGCAGGAGATGCTCGCCTACGCCGAGGGCGCGCTCGGACGCGGGCTCGAGGTCGTCATCGCCGGGGCCGGCGGTGCCGCGCACCTGCCCGGGATGGTCGCGGCCGCCACGACGCTGCCGGTCATCGGGGTGCCGGTGCCGTCGCGGCACCTTCAGGGCCTCGACTCGCTGCTGTCGATCGTGCAGATGCCCGAGGGGGTTCCGGTGGCGACGGTTGCCATCGGCGCGGCGGCCAACGCGGGGCTGCTGGCGGCGCGCATCCTCGCCACCGGTGATCCCGAGCTGACGGGCGCCCTCGTCGCCGACCAGGCCGAGCGCGCCGCGCGCTCCAGGAAGCAGGACGCTGAGCTGCAGGCGGAGGGGACGTCATGCTGAACGACAAGCGGCTGGTGATCACCGGCGTCGTGACCGCGGACAGCATCGCCTGGGCCGTCGCCGAGCGCGCTCAGCGTCTCGGGGCCGAGGTGCTGCTGACGGCGTTCCCACGCGACTTCGAGCAGGCCCGGGCCGCGGCGACGGGGCTGCCGCGGGCGGTGGAGCTGGTCCCCCTCGACATCACCCGCCCGGAGGAACTCGACGCGCTGACGGCGCACATCGGCGAGCGCTGGGGTGGCCTCGACGGCGCCCTGCACGCGGTCGCCTTCGCCCCGCGCGCTGCGCTGGCCGGTGACTTCCTCTCGGCCGGCGCCGACGCGGTCTCCCTCGCCTTCACGACCAGTGCGGCGTCGTACGCCTCGCTCGCACGGGTCGTCCGCGACCTCGCGCCGCCCGAGGGAGGGGCGCTCTGCGGCCTGGATTTCGACGCGGCCGGGGCGTGGCCGGTGTACAACTGGATGGGCGTCTGCAAAGCGGCGCTCGCGTCGGTCAACCGCTACGTCGCGCGCGACCTCGGGCCGCGCGAGATCCGGGCGAACCTCGTCGCCGCCGGGCCGCTGGAGACCCGGGCGGCGGGCGGCATCCCGGAGTTCGAGCGGCTGCTCGACGCCTGGGAGACCCGGGCGCCGCTGCGCTGGGACCCGCGCGACGCGGCGCCGGTCGCCGACGCGGTGTGCTTCCTGCTCTCCGACCTCGCGCGGGCGATCACGGGGGAGATCCTGCACGTGGACGGCGGGTACCACGCGATGGCCGCGCCGCTGCGCCCGTCGGTCCGCGACCTGCCGGCGGTCAGCTGATGCGCGGCGCCGCGGAGTGGACGCCGTCGGAGCGCGATCGCCTCCTGATGAGCTTCGCCGACCTGGCCAGTTTCGGGGTGGCGGCCCGCCCGGCGGCTCCCGGCCCGGACCCGCGAAGCACCCGCGCCGCGCTCCGGCGTGCCGTCCGCCAGGACTACCCCGACGCGCTCGGAACCTGCGTGTTCTGGACCGACGACGACGACCGCGGCTGCTTCGACGCCGGCGGCGCACTGCGCCGTGACCTGCCGCTGCACCACAGCGGCGAGGAGGCGGCGCGCGTCGCCGCAGCTCGTCTCTCGCGCGCGGGCTTCGAGGTCGTCGACGGTCCCGGATCGCTATGCCTGATGGTGTGCGCGGGCCGCTCGAGCGGTCGGTCTCGCCGCCCGCATGCGGCCACCTCGGCCTGAGTTCTCCGCTCGAGTGCCTGCGGAATCGAGGGGCCCGAGCGGGGGGCGCCGCGGGGACATTGCGAAGCTGCGGGCGTGCTCGCGATCGTCCTGGCCCTCGGCACCTCCGCGTGCTACGGCGTCGCGAACTTCCTCGTCCCCGTCTTCCTGCGGCGGCACGCCTTCGCCACGGCGCTGCTCGCAGGACAGGTCGCGGCGCTGGTGGCCTGCGCGGTCCTGCTCGTCGCCTCGCGGGAGCCGCTGCCCGCGCTCGACGGGGTCGCGCTCGGGGTCCTGGCCGGCCTCGGGAACGCCGTCGGGCTCGCGGGCTTCTACGAGGCGGTGCGCTTCGGCCCGCTCAGCGTGGCGGCACCGATCGGGGCGACGAGCGCGGTGCTGCCCGTCGTCGTCGGGATCGTCGGCGGCGACGCGCTCGGCGCGCCGCAGGTCGCGGGGATCGTGCTCTGCATCGGCGGCGCAGCGCTGGCCAGCCGCCGGGTGGCGAGCGTCGCCGACGACCCCACCTGGGACCTCCCGCGCTGCGTCTTCTTCGCCGCGGTCTCCGCACTCGGCCTGGGCACGCTGCTCGCCGCGCTGCCGGGGGCCTCGGCGCGGGGTGGGCAGTTCTGGGCGCTGTTCGACGCCCGGCTGGTGATCGTCGGCCTCTTCCTCGTGTTGATCCTCGCCCGCGGCCAGAGCTTCGCGCTCCCGCTCGGCATGGTCCCCGTCCGTCGCGTCGCTCGTGGCCTCCTCGCTGTCCCCGGCATCATGCTGCTCTCGGGCACGCTGCTGTACCTGCTGGCCTCCGAGCGCGGG
>JBBQZE010000195.1:0-5634 GCA_038207985.1 Solirubrobacterales bacterium | reverse complement strand
GTCGGTGCTCTACCGCCGCTGGCCGGACAAGCCCCACCTGGTCGCCGCCGCGCTCGCGCATACGTCCACCGGCCTGGTCCCCGAGGAGTCGGGTGACCTGCGCGCCGACCTGCGCGCCGTGCTCCGGAACGTCGCCGACCTGCTCGCGGGGCCCGTCGGCGCGGCCTGCATCGCGCTGCACACAGAACGCACCGCGAAGCCCGAGGTCCGCGAGGCCGCGGGGCGGGCCGGCCTCGGCACCCGGCGGCGGGCGATCGGGCAAGTGCTCGAGCGGGCAGTGGCCGCGGGCCAGCTCCGGCCCGGGGTCCTGGACGCGCAGGCCGCGGACGCCGGCACGGCGCTGCTGCTCTTCCACCACCTCGACGGGGTCCAGCCGGTCGATCACGCGCTCGCCGACGCGATCCTCGACGACGTGCTCTGGCCGGCCGTCGAGCGCTGGGCGACCTGGGAGTCCCCCGGGGACTCCTAGCGCCGGAGGCGGCCCTGGGCGGCGCGGCGCGTCCGCCGCAGCTCGAGGACGTCGCCGTCGACCGCGCGCTCCGGCAGCGGGACCGCCGACAGCAGCGCCGGGATGATCGGCGTGCGCACGAGCTCGCCCCCCGGCGTCCGCTCGACGTGGACGGCGCGGGTCCCGGGCCGCGAGGTGACCACCCGCGTGAGCTCCGTGCCGCGGAACAGCAGGCCGACGCCGTCGTCGGCGGCCCAGCCGGCGGGCAGCACGTCGGCGGCGATCGCGGCCTCGTAGACCGGCAGGCGGTCGCGGGCGTTGTCCGCATGCACCGACAAGGATGAGGGCAGCAGGCCGAGCCCCTCGACGGGCCGCGGGACCCCCGTAGACTTCGTCACCCCGCCCGCGAACCAGCACATCGCCCCGGCGCTCAAGCCGGCGAGCACCACGCCGCGCTCCCAGGCTTCCCGGAGGACGACGTCGAGCCCGTACTCCCGCCAGATCGCGAGCATCGAGCGCATCGAGCCGCCACCGACGAAGACGAGGTCCTGCGAGAGGACGAGGTCACGCAGCGAGAGGCCACCCGTCTCGCCGAGGCGGAACAGGCTGAGCGCGGTCGGCATGCAGGCGCGGTCGCCGAAGGTCGCGTGGAAGGCCGTGACCTGCGCCTCGGCGTCGCCCGACGCGGTGGGGAGGAACAGCAGCCTCGGGACGGCCTTACCGGGGAGCGTCAGCAGGTACTCGTCGAGCGCCGGGTTCTGCGGCTCCATCGTGAAGCCACCGCCGCCCATAGCGAAGATCGTGCGGACCGCCGGCTCCATGCGCCGAGGCTACGCAGCCAGCGCGGCGGTGAGCGACGGCACCCCGAGGTAGCGCACCGGGAGGGCCGTCTCCACAGCCTCGCCGCCGACCGCCTCCACGCGGTAGGCGCCGGCCGTGCCCTTCGAGCTGACGACCTCGTGCAGCTCGGTCCCGACGAAGTGCAGTGCGCAGCCGTCGTCGGCGCCGTAGCCCGCGGCCATCCCGTCGGCGACGTAGGCGTGGAACTCCGCCCGCCGCTCGGGCTCCGCGTCGTAGTGCACGCAGTTGGAGTAGGGCAGGAAACCGAGCGCGTTCAGGCGCTGCGGCGGCCCATGGAACGCCGTGACCGCCTCGCCGAACCAGCACAGCGAGCCGGCGCTGCCCCCGCAGAGGACGACCCCCTCGCGCCAGCATTCCTCGAGCACCTCGCCTAGGCCGTGGGCCTGCCAGGCGCCGAGCAGGGAGACGACGCTTCCCCCACCGACGTAGATCACGTCCTGCTTGAGCAGGTGCTCGCGCAGGTCGCCCTCGACCGCGCCGGCCCCGCGATCGCGGCGGAAGAGCGAGACGTGTGAGGTGTCCGCCACCGCGGAGAAGGCACGGTAGAAGCGGACGACGTAGTGGTCGGCGTCGCCGGAGGCGGTGGGCACGAAGCAGACACGCGGCCGCTCTCGCTCGGCCAGCGAGAGCACGTGGTCGTCGAGCAGCGGGTTCCCGGTCTCCGTCGAGAACCCGCCGCCGCCGAAGGCGACGATCTGCGGGGGGCGGCCCATGCTAAGAGTGTCGACGGGCGCGGCTCCGTTGCCATCCTCCCGCCGGGCCAAGCCGGGTGGCCCCCCGGTCGCCCCACGGTCCACGGTCCACGCTAGGTTCGCTGCATGGACGACGCGCAGATCGCCGCAGAGGTCGAGGCCCTCGAGGCCGAGGAGCGCAAGCTCCGCCACGAGGAGGAGCAGGCCGCCGAGGCGGGCCGCCGCGACGTCCTCGACGAGGACCGCCACCGGCTCGCGGAGATCGCCCCCCGCCTGGCCCAGCTCGCCGACCTCCAGCGCCAGCGGACCGCGCTGCGCAACGCGGGTGGCGACCCCGACGACGCGCAACTGCGCGACGCGAAGACGATCGCCGAGTACCGCGGCTGACGAGCACCCCGGCTAGGCGCCGCGCCAGACGGGGTCGCGCTTCTCCTTGAACGCGGTGGCGCCCTCCCGCGCGTCCTGCGACACGAGCACCGGGCCCGCGATCGCGCCCTGGCGCTCCCACATCTCCGCCCGGGTCCAGTCGGCCTGGGCCTCGACGATCTCCTTCGTCGCGGCGAGCGCCAGCGGCCCGTTGCGCTCGAGCGCGGCGGCGAGCTCCAGCGCCACGTCGAGCGCTCCGCCGGGTGGGGCCAGGCGGTTGACGACGCCGAAGGCGTGGAAGCGCTCGGCCGGCATCGGATCGCCGGTGAGCGCCAGCTCCATGACTACGTGGTACGGCATCCGGCGCGGCAGGCGCAGGAGGGCGCCGCCGGCGGCCACGAGGGAGCGCTTGACCTCGGGGATGCCCAGGCGCGCGCCCTCGGCGGCGACGATCAGGTCGCAGGCGAGGGCGATCTCCAGCCCGCCGGCGACGGCGAAGCCCTCGATCGCGGCGATCAGCGGCTTGCGGGCCGCGCGCTGGGCGATACCGGCGAACCCGCGATCGCCGATCCACGGCGCCTCACCCCGGACGAACGCGCCGAGGTCCATCCCCGCGCAGAACGTGCCGCCGGCGCCCTGCAGGATCCCGACGGCGAGCCCGTCGTCGGCGTCGAGCTCGTCGAGGGCATCGGCGATCCCCTGCGCCGCCGCGGCGTCGATCGCGTTGCGGACCTCAGGTCGGTTGATGGTGATGACGAGCACGCGACCGTGGCGCGCGGTGAGGACGGCTTCGGCGTCGGACATGGGCGCGAGCGTAGGGTCTGCGGCCATGCAAGAGATCGCGCCCGACGTCTTCCAGATCGCGTTGCTGCCGCGAGACGGCATCAACGCCTACCTCCTCGGCGACGTCATCGTCGACGCGGGCGTCGCGTCGAGCGCGAAGAAGATCGCCAAGGCCCTCGAGGGCCGGACCGTCACCGCCCACGCGCTCACGCACGCCCACGTCGACCACGCCGGCGGCTCGCGCCGCCTCATGGACCAGCTCGAGCTGCCGATGTGGGCGCCGGCCGGCGACGCGCAGGATGTCCGCTCGGGTGAGCCCGCCGTGGCCAAGAGCCGGCTGCGGCCCGTGTTGGAGTTCGGCGCCGGCTTCGACGGTGTCGACGTCTCGCGCGAGCTGAAGGAGGGCGACGAGATCGGCGCCGGCTTCGTGGTGATCGACCTCCCCGGCCACTCCCCGGGCCAGGTCGGCTACTGGCGTGCCTCCGACCGCGTGCTCATCCTCGGAGACGTCTTCAACAACATGAACCTGCTCACGACCGCGGCCGGGCTGCACCTGCCCCCCGCGCTCTTCACCGTGGATCCCGCGCAGAACCGCGCCTCGGCGCGCAAGGCGGCGGCGCTGCGGCCGGACGTCGTCGGGTTCGGCCACGGACCCGTCCTGCGGGACGCCGCACCGAAGCTCGAGGCCTTCATGGCCGGACGACCCGACTGAAGTATTTACTTATGTGGATACTTGTGCAATACTCCTTCGACCCAAGCATGAAGGAGTTCCACATGGATCCCCAAGACACCACCCCCACCCCTGACAAGCAGATCACCGTTGCGGTGCCGGAGGACCGGGTCCCGGCGTTCTACGCCTTCTACGGCCGCTTCCTCGCCGCCGGCGAGCACGGTCACCGCGGCATGCGCGGTCGCCGCGGGCGCGGCCCCGGCGGTCACGGCCACTGCGGCCACCACCGTCACGGTCGCCACGAGGACGAGGCGCAGGTGACCGGCACACCGGCCCCCGCGGCGCCGGCCGCCTAGTGGCCGACAAGCCGGTCACCGTCGCGGTGCCGGAGGAACGCGTCCCGGAGTTCTACGCCTGGTTCGCCGCCTTCCTCGCCGCCACGCCCGGCTCCGGGCCGGCATCGGGCCCCCGCGCGCTGCGTGGCGGGCCCGGTCGCCGTGGCGGCCCGGGCCCGTGGAGCCACCACCACCCCGAGCCGACGCCGTGGTCCGCCGCCGACGCGGAGACCGCCGCCTGGCTGTACCGCAAGCTCGCGCCGCCCGCTCGCGAGCTCGTCGACCTGCTGCTCGACGACCCGGGGCGTCGCCGCTCGGGCAACGAGCTCGCAGAGCGGCTCGGCCTGGACAAGGGCGCCCACGGCGTCGCCGGCATCCTGGCCTGGCCGGGGCGGTACTGCCGCCAGCTCGGCAGACCGCTGCCGATCGCCACCGAGAAGCGCGAGGACGGCGGCACGGACTACTTCCTGGACGCGGACACGGCCGCGCTGTTCGCCGCCGCCCGCGCCGGGTGACGCGCCCGCGCGACTAGGCGAAGAGCGTGAGCTCCGGCTCGCGCTCGCCGCGGACCACGGCGAGGTCCACCTCCACGCACGCGATACCGCGCGCCTCGGCCAGCACCCGGGCCTGCGGCTTGATGACCTGCGCCGCGAGCACCCCGCCGCAGACCTCCATCGCGGGGTCGCGCCGGATGCGCTCGAGGTAGCGCGTGAGCTGCTCGACGGCATCGATCGTCGCCACGCGCTTGATCTCCACCGCGATCCAGCCGTCCTCGTCGTCGCGGCACATGAGGTCGACGGGGCCGATGTCAGTCGGCCACTCCCGGCGCACCAGCCGGAACCCCTCGCCGCACCACCCCGGGGCCGCGGCGAGCGCCTCCTGCAGGTCGCGCTCGACGCCGTCCTTCTGCAGTGCCGCGGCCTCGCCCATGTCGTGCGTGACGTCGGAGAGCACCTCCACCATCCGGATGTCGAGGCGGTCCTCGGTGGCGCCGGCGAGCTTGCGGACGACGATGTGCCCGTCGGCCTCCTCGATGACGGTCGGCGGCGTCATCCAGTTCTGCGGCTTGAACCCGCCCGTGTCGGCATGGACCATCACCGAGCCGTCGGACTTGATCATCAGCAGCCGCAGCGCCTCGGGCAGCACGGCGTTCAGCCGGCCGGTGTAGGTGACCTCGCAGCGGGCGACGATCAGGCGCATCGAGTGCGCGAGGCTACTACGCGCGGCGAGGGACCGCCGCCGGCTCAGCGGGCGCTGAAGGTGACGCGCCGGGACTGCGCCGACATGAACGGCGGCGCGCCCTTGTAGCGGGCGATCACGCGCCAGCGGCCCTTCTTCTTCAGGCGCTGCGCGTAGGTGAAGGGGCGGTTGGCGTTCTTGCTGCGCTTGTGCAACGTCACCCACCGACCCTTGCGCTTGTACTGCCATTCGATGACGACCTTGCCGCCGGGCAGGAAGGCCGCGCCGGCCGCCGAGACC
>JBBQZE010000194.1:0-5646 GCA_038207985.1 Solirubrobacterales bacterium | reverse complement strand
CGACCATGGTGTGCGCCTCAGCGCCGGCACGGTGGCAGACCAGGTCGCCCGTGCGCACCGGGTGGGTGCGGCCGTCCTGCCAGCTGAACCCGCGGCCGGAGAGCACGTAGAAGAGCTCCTCCTCGTCGGCGTGGACGTGGACGGGCATCGCCCGCTGGCCGGGACCCTGGCGGTAGCGCGAGCAGCCGATGCCGACGGTCCCGACCGCCGCGCCGAGGCGGCGCCGCTCGCCCTGCAGGTCGCCCCGGTCGATCGTGGTGGGCGCGACGTCGTCGGTGTGGCCCACGTTCGGGTGCGAGTCCATCCGCGGGCGATGCTAGTCATCACCCACCGGAAGGGAGGAGAACCCAGGGGCTGCGCGAACACCGCGTGCGACCGCCTCTGCGTCCGACGCCCTTCCCCGGAGACCACGTGCCGCTCGACACCCACAAGCCCAAGGTCATCGCCTTCGCCAACCAGAAGGGCGGCGTGGCGAAGACCACCACCGCCCTGAACCTCGCGGTCGCCTTCGCCGAGAAGGGCTTCCGCGTCCTGTGCGTGGACATGGACCCGCAGGGCAACTTGACGATGTCCCAAGGGATCGACCCCGACACGCTCGACGTGTCGATGTTCGACGTGCTCGTGCACGACGTCCCGATCCGCAACGTGATCCGCCGTCGCGAGATCGACGTGGCCTGCGCCTCGATCGACCTGGCCGGCGCGGAGATCGCGATGTCGACGAAGATCGGGCGGGAGCGCTGCCTGGACAAGGCGTTCCGCGCGATCTATGACGACTACGACTTCATCTGCATCGACACGCCGCCCTCGCTCGGGCTGCTCACGATCAACGCGCTCACCGCCGCGGACAAGGTCATCGTCCCCGTGCAGTGCGAGTACCTCTCGATGCGCGGGCTGATCCAGCTGCAGAACACGCTGCACATGATCCGGGAGAACCTCAACCCGGACATCCAGATCGAGGGCATCCTGCCCACGCTCATGGACACGCGGACCACGCACGCCAAGGAGGCGATCGAGATCCTCGAGGAGAACTTCGGCGACCGGGTGTTCGCGTCGCGGATCCGCAAGACGGTGCGCTTCGCCGAGGCACCGGTGAAGGGGATGTCGGTGCTCAAGTACGATCCGGACGGTCTCGCCGCCCAGTCCTACCGCGACCTCGCGAAGGAGGTGCTCGCCCATGGCTAGCTCGAAGAAGGACCGCGCGAGCATGCGAGAGGGACCGCTCGCGGCGCTCTTCCGCAAGACGGACGAGGCCGGCGGCGACGCCGACGCCCCGCGGGACGAGGAGCCCCGCGCCGCCGAGACCCCGGAGGTCGCACCGCCGGCTGCCGGCTCCGCGCGGCTGTCGCCCGCCACGGCCGCGGCCCGGGAGTACCCGCACCCCGGCCTCGGTGCCGAGGCGCCGCCGCCCGCGGCACCCGAGCGCGAGGCGCCGTCCCCTGGTGATCGTCTGCGCAGCGCGTTCTCGTCCGAGTCGCCCGACTTCGAGGTCGCGCCCGCCGCGCGCCAGGCCCCGCCCGCGCGGGTCTACGAGTCCGACCCCTATGCCCGCCACGAGTCGCCGTCGCCCTGGGGCGAGGCACGGCCCGTCGGCCAGCCGATCATCCGTGTCGTCGGCGTGGGTGGCGCCGGCGTCAACGCCGTCAACCGCATGGTCGAGGCGGAGGTCGAGGGCGTCGAGTTCATCGCCATCAACACCGACGTCCAGTCCCTGCAGCAGTCCACGGCCGACATCACGCTGCACATCGGCCCGGGGATAACCCGCGGGCTCGGGGCCGGCTCCAACCCGGACATCGGGCGTGCCTCGGCGATGGAGGAGTACGACAAGGTCAAGGCGCTGCTCAAGGGCGCGGACATGGTCTTCATCGCCGCCGGAGCAGGCGGCGGGACGGGCACGGGGGCGGCGCCGATCGTCGCCCGCATCGCCCGCGAGCTCGGCGCGCTGACCGTCGGGATCGTCACGAAGCCGTTCGGCTTCGAGGGCACGCGCCGCGCCGTCCAGGCCGAGGCGGGGATCGTCGCGCTCGGCGAGGAGGTCGACACGCTCATCGTGGTGCCGAACAGCCGCCTGCTGACGGTCCTCGACAAGAAGACGTCGATGGTCGACGCCTTCCGCGTGGCCGACGACGTCCTGCGCCAGGGCGTCCAGGGGATCTCCGACCTGGTGACGCTGCCGGGGCTCATCAACCTGGACTTCGCCGACGTGCGCACGATCATGTCCGAGGCCGGCAACGCGCTGCTCGGCATCGGCATGGGCACAGGCGAGGAGCGGGCCATCGACGCCGCACGCCACGCCGTGGAGTCGCCGCTGCTGGAGACCTCCATGGAGGGCGCCCGCAAGATCCTGCTCTCGATCACCTCCGGCGAGGACCTGTCGCTGTGGGAGGTCAACGAGGCGGCCAAGGCCGTCGCCGAGGCCGCCCACCCCGACGCCAACATCATCTTCGGGGCGATGGTGGACGAGCGACTCGAGGACCAGGTCTGGGTCACGGTCGTGGCCACGGGCTTCGGCGAGCCGAAGCGCCAGCGGCCCCGCCGGCTCGAGGAGCCGACGGGCGAGCCCCGGGTTGAGCGCCGCGGCGCCCCCGCCCGCGAGCAGGCGCCGCCGCGCCGCACCGCGCTCGGCGTGACCGAGCTCGACGTGCCCGAGTTCATCCCGAGGGGCTGACCGCGCTTGACCGGCGGCATGGTCGCCGCCGGTCACCCAGTGACCGCGGCCGGGGGTGCGCGCGTGCTGCGCGCGGGCGGCAACGCCGTCGACGCGGCGATCGGGGCGATGCTCATGTCGTTCGTGGCCGAGCCGCTGCTGACGGGGCTCGGCGCGGGCGGCTACCTGCTCGCCGCGGGGTTCGACGCCGAGCCGACCGTGCTCGACTTCTTCGTCGCCGCGCCGGGTACGGGCGCGCCGCCGGGTGCGTCGCGGGCCGACCTGCTGCCGGTCCTCGTCGACTTCGGGGACGCCACGCAGACCTTCAACGTCGGGCCGGCGTCCGTCGGGGCCTGGGGGGTCCCGGCCGGGATCGAGGCCGCGATGGCGCGCTGGGGGAGCGTCGACCTCGCGTCGCTCGCCCGGCCGGCTGTCGCGCTGGCTCGCGAGGGGGTGACGCTGAACGCCTCGCAGGGCTACGTGTCCGAGATCCTCGGCGGCATCCTGACGTCGACCCCGGAGGCGGCGGCGGTCTTCGCGCCCGCCGGTCGCCCGCTCGGCCCGGGTGACGTCTTCCGCTGGCCCGACCTTGCCGACGCGCTCGAGCGGCTCGGCGCCGAGGGCACCGCGCCGTTCGTGCACGGCGACGTCGCCCGGCGCGTCTGCGACTGGCTCGCCGAGCGCGGCGGCGTGCTCACGCGCGCCGACGTGGCCGCCTACGAGGCGGTGGAGCGCGCGCCCGTCCGGGTCGGCTACCGGGGGCGGGAGGTGCTCACCAACCCGCCGCCCAACGCGGGCGGGCTGCTGATCGCCCACGCGCTGGCGCTGCTGGAGCGCTCGCCCGACACCGGGCCGGAGCGGCTCGTGGCGGTGATGGAGGAGGTGCAGGCGGGCCGGACGCCGGCGTTCGTCGCGGGGCTCGCCGAGCCCGGCTTCGCCGAGCGCCACCTCGCCTCGCGGCTCGGCTCTACCACGCACGTGTCCGTGGTCGACGCGGACGGGCGCGCCTGCTCGGTGACGTGCACGAACGGCGAAGGGTGCGGCGTCGTGGTGCCCGGCACCGGCATGCACCCGAACAACATCATGGGCGAGGAGGACCTGAACCCGTTCGGCTTCCACGCCTTCCCGCCGGGGCACCGGATGCCGTCGATGATGGCCCCGACGGTCGTGGTGGGCGCCGACGGCGTCGAGCTCGTCCTCGGCTCGGCGGGCTCCAACCGGATCCGCTCGGCGATCGTGCAGACCATCGTGGGGGCCGTCGACCACGGGCTGACGGCCCGCGCGGCGGTGGACGCGCCACGGCTCCACCTCGAGGATGGCATTGTGTACGCGGAACCCGGGATCCCCCTCGACGGGGTGCGCCGCACGGGCCACGAGGTCGCACCGTTCCGCGAGCGCAACCTCTTCTTCGGCGGCGTTGCTGCGGTGCAGCGCGACGGCCGCACGGGCCGCCTCAGGGGCGCCGGCGACCCCCGCCGCGGCGGCGCCGCGGTGACGGCATGACGCGCCTGGTGCGGCGGGGGCTGGTCGTGGCGACGGTCGTCGGCGTCGCAGGGTGCGGGGGCGGGCCGCCGACAGACCTCTTCCTCGTCACGCGCTCGGGGAGCATCCCCGGCGCGGCGCTCACGCTCCGGGTGACCGACGACTGCCGCGCCTCGTGCAACGGCGGGCCGCTGGTCGCCATCACGTCGAAGGATCTCATCGACGCCCGCGAGGCCCGCCGCCAGCTCGAGGGGGAGAAGCCGGAGGACGTCGGCCCGGCGGACACGGGCCTCTCCCTGCCCCCGGGGCAGTACTCGATCCTGCGCTACGAGGTCCGGGCGCAGGCGGGGACCGTCCGCTTCGCCGACAGCTCCCGCGGGCAGCCGCCTGTGTTCCGCACGCTCGCGGCCCTCACGCGGCGGATCGCGAAGGGGTCGTGCGGGCTCCCGCGGTGAGCCGGGACAAAACGGTACATGTGTACCGTTCTTGGTACGATGGTCTCATGAACGCCTGGGTCGCCCTCGTCCTCGCCATCCTCTCGGAGGTGGCCGCCACGCTCTCGCTGAAGGCGGCGGGGGCCGGGAGCGCCGCGGCGTCGGTGCTCGTCGTCGCTGGCTATCTCGTCTCCTTCGCGCTGCTGGCGGTCGTGCTGCGCGACATCGAGGTCGGGACGGCATACGCGGTCTGGGCCGGTGCCGGGACCGCCCTCATCGCCGCCATCGGGATGCTCGCGCTGGGGGAGGCCGCCACGACGCTAAAGCTCGCCTCGCTCGCCCTGGTCGTCCTCGGCGTCGCCGGCCTGAACCTCTCCGGCGCGCATTGATGGGCGCCCGCGGCGCGGCCCCGCTGGCGGGCGCGGCGCCCCGCGGGCAGGCGCGCCGCCTGCACATCCTCGAGGCGGCGCTCCGCCTCGCCGGCACCGCGGGCCCCGATGCGCTCACCCACCGCCGCGTCGCCGAGGAGGCCGGGGTGCCGCTCGCCGCGACGACGTACTGGTTCGCCTCGAAGGACGAACTCGTGGCCGAGGCCTACGCCCTGACCGCCGACCGCGACGTCGCCCGCATCGCCGCGGTGGCGGCGGCGCTCGAGCGCGACGGCCTGCCGTCCGGTGACGACCTGGCAGCGCACCTCGCGGCGCTGACCGCCCGTGAGCTGCACGGCGAGCGCTCCGGCCTGATCGCGAGCTACGCGCTCTGGCTCGAGGCGGCGCGGCGCCCGGCGCGTCCACGGGTACGCATGGCAGGCCCTGGCGGTGCTCGCGGCACTCCTGCTTTCGCTGATCTCGGCGGGCACGGCCATGGCCGCGCCGACCACGCTTGCCGTCACGACGCCGTATCCGGCCGTCTCGGTTTCGCCCGGCTCCAAGGCCTCGTTCGAGCTGACGGTCACCACGGACCAACGCGCCCGGGTGGACCTCGCCATCTCGGGTGTGCCCGAGGGCTGGACGGCCAGCCTGACCGGCGGCGGTTACGTCGTGAATGCCGTGCTGGTCGATCCGAAGACGCCGCCGACCGTGCGTC
>JBBQZE010000193.1:0-5673 GCA_038207985.1 Solirubrobacterales bacterium | reverse complement strand
CGACGCTGGCACGGGCGCTCGGCCGCATCTCCGGGCTGCCGGTCCTCTCGTCAGACGACGCCCGGCGCGACCACCGATCGGGACCGCCGGACTACAGCCCCGACGGGCGTGCTGCGGTGTACGCCGACCTGGCCCGACGGGCCGGCCGGGAACGGGCGGTCATCATCGACGCCACGTTCGGCGACGAGCACCTGCAGCGGGCGTTCACCGAGCAGCTCACCGACGGCGGCGACGCCGTGTCGCTGGTGATCGAGTGCCGCGCCCCGGCCGACGTCCGGGTGGCCCGCGCCGTCGAGCGGCGTGCACGCGGCCACGACGCGTCCGACGCCGGACCGCACGAGGTCCGGCGACTCGGCGAGCTGTTCGTCGCGATGGACGGCGCCGCCGACGACACCCATATCGCCGTGGATACCCGGTCACCGCTGGCCGCGCAGGTCGACAAGGTCTCGTCGTGGCTGGACTCGGTCCTGGCCGCCGGACCGTCGGCGTAGATGCCGGTCGGGTCGCCCGCGACCGTCACGGACGTCGACCCCGAGGAGGCCGTCGGTCAGCTGCTGAGCGACCTCGGCACGCAGGCGGGCGGCCTCGAGGAGCGCGAGGCCGCGAGGCGCCTGCAGCAGGTCGGCCCGAACGCGATCCGCCGCGACAGCGGCCCACGGGTGTGGCGCAGCCTGCTCGCGCAGTTCACCCACCCGCTGGCGCTGCTGCTCTGGGTCGCGGCGGCGCTGTCGCTGGCGACCGCGGTGGTCACGCTCGCCATCGCGATCGTGGTGGTGATCGTCCTCAACGCGGCCTTCGCGTTCGCGCAGGAGCGCCAGGCCCAGCACGCCACCGAGGCGCTGCGCGGCCTGCTGCCGCCCCGCGCGCGCGTCCGTCGCGGCGGCGTGCTCGCCGAGATCGACGCGACCACGCTGGTTCCCGGCGATCTCCTGCTGCTGGCCGAGGGCGACCGGCTCTCGGCCGACGCGCGCCTGGTCGCCGGGGCGGTCGAGGTCGACATGTCACCGCTGACCGGGGAGTCGCAGCCGGTGACGCGCAGCGCCGAGCGCTCCGAGCCGGCGGCCGCGCCCCTGGAGGCCGAGGACCTCGTGTTCGCGGGCACGCTGTGCACGGGCGGCGACGCGCAGGCGCTGGTCTACGGCACCGGCATGCACACCCAGCTCGGCCGGATCGCCGCGCTCTCGCAGACCGTCGTCGACGAGCGGTCGCCCCTGCAGCGCCAAGTCGACAAGGCCGCCAAGCTGATCGCGCTGGTGGCCGTCGGCCTCGGCGTCGCCTTCTTCGTCGTCGGGCACCTCGTCGCCGGGCTCAGCCTCTCCGACGCGGGGGTCTTCGCCATCGGTCTGCTGGTGGCCAACGTGCCCGAGGGCCTGCTGCCGACGATCACGCTGGCGCTCGCGGTGGGGGTGCGCCGGATGGCCAAGCGTCGAGCGCTGGTCAAGAAGCTCACCGCGGTGGAGACCCTCGGCTCGACCGACGTCATCTGCACCGACAAGACCGGCACGCTGACCGAGGGACGGATGACCGCCACGTCGCTGTGGCAGGACGGGACGACGGTCGCCATCGCCGACGGCGCCGCGGCCGCGACCGGAGCCGTCGCAGCCCTGCTGCAGGCGGCGGTGCACTGCAACAACGCGACCCTCACCCGCTCCGAGGACGGCTCGTGGTCGCGCAGCGGGGATCCGAGCGAGAGCGCGCTGCTGCTCGCCGCCGCCGAGCTCGGCGTCGACGTACCCGCCCTCCAGGCGGGCCGCGACGCGCGCCGCCGCCGCGCCTTCTCCTTCGACGCCCGCCTCAAGCGGATGGCGACGCTCGACGCCGAGCCCGACGGCGCCCTGACCCTCCACGCCAAGGGCGCACCGCTCGAGCTGCTGGGGCGCTGCACGTCCGTCCGCGGCGCCGACGGGGTCGAGCGACCGCTGAACGACGTCGAGACGGACACGGTGCACGCCGCCTTCACGGCGTACGCCGCGACCGGGCTGCGGGTGCTCGGGGTCGCCGAGCGCGCCGCGCCCGAGCTCTCCGAGCAGCGTGCGGACGACCGTGACGCGGCCGAGTCGGGGCTGTGCTTCCTCGGGCTGATCGCCATGCGCGACCCGCTGCGCACCCAGGTGCCCGCCGCGGTGGCCGACTGCCGGCGCGCGGGCATCCGGATCATCGTCATCAGCGGCGACGACGGCCTGACGACCAGCGCGGTCGCCCGCGAGGCCGGGATCGTCGTCGACGACGCGCAGGTGGTGACGGGGCCAGAGCTCGACGCGATGGGCGATCCGGAGCTCGACGCGGTGCTACGCAGCTCGCCCCACCTGATCATCGCGCGCAGCTCCCCGGAGGCGAAGCTGCGGATCGTCGACGCGCTGCGGGCCGAGGGCCACACCGTGGCGATGACCGGCGACGGCGTCAACGACGCGCCGGCGCTGCGCCGGGCGGACATCGGCATCGCCATGGGCGCCTCGGGCACCGACGTGGCTCGCGAGGCCGCCGCGATGGTGCTCACCGACGACGACTTCGCCTCGATCGTCGCGGCCGTCAAGGAAGGGCGGACCGTCTACGACAACATCCGCAAGTTCGTCACCTACATCTTCGCGCACGCCACGCCGGAGATGGTCCCGTTCCTGGTCTTCGCCCTGTCGGGTGGCAGCATCCCGCTCGGGCTGACCGCGCTGCAGATCCTGGCGATCGACCTCGGCACCGAGACGCTTCCCGCCCTGGCGCTCGGCCGCGAGCCCGCCGAGCCCGGGCTGATGGACCAGCCGCCGCGCTCGCGCGACACCGGCATCCTCACCAAGGCCATGCTCCTGCGGGCCTGGCTGTGGCTGGGGCTGCTCGAAGCGGTGCTCGTCATGGGCGGCTTCCTCTTCGTGCTCCTGCGCGCAGGGTGGTCGCCGGGCGACGCCACCGGCCCGGGCGCTCCGCTGCACCACGCCTACCTGGCGGCCACCACGATGTCCTTCGCCGGCATCACCGCCTGCCAGGTCGGCACCGCGGTCGCGGCGCGTACGAGCCGAGCATCGCTGCGGGAGATCGGTGTGTTCTCCAACCCGCTGCTGCTCTGGGGCATCGCCTTCGAGCTCGTCTTCGCCGCCGGGCTGATCTACCTCCCCTTCCTCCAGGACCTGTTCCACACCGCGTCGCTCGGAACGCCCGAGCTCGTGCTGCTTGCCTGCTTCGCCCCGATCGTGTGGGGCAGCGACGAGCTGCGCCGCGCCCGGCAGCGCCGCCGGTCACCCACCCCCCAAGGAGCCCGATGACCACCGCCCTCGCCTCGACCAACGGCGCCCCCGTTGCTCACGCGCCGCTCGCCGGCGGCGAGCTCGACGCGCTGCACGCCTACTGGCGTGCGGCCAACTACCTGTCGGTCGGTCAGATCTACCTGCTCGACAACCCGCTCCTGCGCGAGCCGCTCACCCTCGCCCACGTCAAGCCGCGGCTGCTCGGCCACTGGGGCACCACCCCGGGCCTGAACTTCGTCTACGCCCACCTCAACCGGCTGATCGGAGCCCGCGACCTGCACGTGCTCTACGTCGCCGGCCCGGGTCACGGCGGCCCCGGGCTCGTGGCCAACACCTACCTCGAGGGCACCTACTCCGAGGTTTACCCGCACAGCGCCCGCAGCGAGGACGGCCTGCGGCGGCTGTTCCGGCAGTTCTCCTTCCCGGGCGGGATCCCGAGCCACGTCGCGCCGCAGACCCCGGGCTCGATCCACGAGGGCGGTGAGCTCGGCTACTCGCTCGCGCACGCCTTCGGTGCGGCCTTCGACAACCCCGACCTGCTCGTGGCCTGCGTGGTCGGCGACGGCGAGGCCGAGACCGGGCCGCTGGCCACGAGCTGGCACTCCAACAAGTTCCTCGACGCCGCGCGGGACGGTGCAGTGCTGCCGATCCTGCACCTGAACGGCTACAAGATCGCCAACCCGACCGTGCTGGCGCGGATCGGTGAGCAAGAGCTGCTGAACCTGCTGGAGGGCTATGGCTACGCCCCGCACGTCGTCGCCGGCGACGACCCCGAGGCGATGCATCAGCTCATGGCCGCGACGCTCGATCACGTCGCTGACGAGATCGCCGAGATCCAGCGTGCTGCTCGGGAGGACGGCGTGACCGAGCGGCCGCGCTGGCCGATGATCGTCCTGCGCTCGCCGAAGGGCTGGACGGGGCCCAAGGTGGTCGACGGCCTGCCCGCCGAGGGCTCCTGGCGCTCCCATCAGGTCCCGCTGGCCAACCTCGCGGGCAACCCGGAGCACCTGGCCCAGCTCGAGCAGTGGCTGCGCTCCTACCGGCCCGAGGAGCTCTTCGACGCCGGTGGCGCGCTGCGGCCGGAGCTCGCCGCGCTGGCGCCGCGCGGCACGCGCCGCATGGGTGCCAACCCACACGCCAACGGCGGCCTGCTCACCCGCGCCCTCGAGCTGCCCGACTTCCGCCACTACGCGGCCGACGTGGCCGCGCCGGCGACCACGCGCAGCGAGGCGACCCGCGTCCTCGGGTCCTACCTGCGCGACGCCCTGGTGTTGAACGCAGAGCAGGCGAACCTGCGGATCTTCGGCCCGGACGAGACGGCGTCCAACCGGCTGAGCGCGGTCTTCGAGGCCACCGAGCGCACGTGGGAGGCCGAGCGCCTGGACACCGACGACCACCTCGCCCCCGACGGCCGCGTCATGGAGGTCCTGAGCGAGCACCTCTGCGAGGGCTGGCTGGAGGGCTACCTGCTCACGGGCCGCCACGGCCTCTTCAACTGCTACGAGGCGTTCATCCACATCGTCGACTCGATGGTCAACCAGCACGCCAAGTGGCTGAAGGTCGCCGCCGAGGTGCCGTGGCGCCGTCCCGTCCCGTCGCTGAACATCCTGCTCAGCTCGCACGTCTGGCGCCAGGACCACAACGGCTTCTCCCACCAGGACCCGGGCTTCATCGACCACGTGATCAACAAGAAGGCGTCGATCGCCCGCGTCTACCTGCCGCCGGACGCCAACTGCCTGCTCTCGGTCGCCGACCACTGCCTGCGCAGCCGCGACTACATCAACGTCATCGTCGCGGGCAAGCAGCCCGCCCTGGACTTCCTGGACGCGGAGGAGGCCGTCCTGCACTGCACCCGCGGGCTCGGGGTGTGGCCGTGGGCGAGCAATGACGAGGGCGGCGAGCCGGATGTCGTGCTGGCCTGCGCCGGCGATACGCCGACCTTGGAGGCCCTCGCAGCCGTCGCGATGCTGCGCGAGCGGCTGCCCGAGCTGCGCGTGCGCTTCGTCAACGTCGTCGACCTCATGCGCCTGCAGCCGCAGTCCGAGCACCCGCACGGGCTCTCCGACCCCGAGTTCGACGCGCTGTTCACGCCGGACAAGCCGGTGATCTTCGCCTACCACGGCTACCCGACCCTGATCCACCGCCTCACCTACCGGCGGGCCAACCACGCGAACCTGCACGTCCGCGGCTACAAGGAGGAGGGGACGACGACGACGCCGTTCGACATGCTGATGCTCAACGACACCGATCGCTTCCACCTCGTCATGGACGTCATCGACCGCGTCCCCGGGCTGGGCTCGGCCGCGGCCGGGCTGCGCCAGGAGATGGTCGACGAGCGCCTGCGCCACCGCGCGTTCACCAGGGCGAACGGGGACGACCCGGCCTCCCTGCGCAACTGGTCCTGGCCGGCCTGAGGCGAGCGCACGTGCGCGTCCTGGTC
>JBBQZE010000192.1:0-5673 GCA_038207985.1 Solirubrobacterales bacterium | reverse complement strand
GACGTGCTCGCGGCGTGCGATGCGGTCGCGCACATCCCGATAGCCGGCGAGTCCCTGAACGCGGCGATGGCCGCCACCGTCGCGTTGTACGAGGCAAGTAGGGTGCCCGTCCGATGATCGAGCGCATCGCAGAGCTCCAGGCCGAGGCCGAGCAGGCCGTCGGCGCCGCGCCGCACACCGCCGCCCTCGAGGAGCTGCGGGTCCGCTTCCTGGGTCGCAAGGCGGAGCTGCCGAACCTGCTGCGGGGCGTCGCCCAGCTCGAGCCAGCGCAGCGCGGCGCGGTCGGCAAGGCCGCCAACCAGGCGCGCCAGGCCGTCGAATCGCTGCTCCAGGAGCGCGGCGGCGCGCTGGCGGGCGCCGAGCTCGACGCCCGGCTGCTGGCCGACCGCGTCGACGTCACGCTGCCGGGCTCCCCGGCCCGGCCCGTCGGCCGGCTGCACCTGCTGACCGCCACCCGCCGGGAGATCGAGGACGTCTTTCTCGGCCTCGGCTTCTCCGTGGTGGAGGGCCCCGAGGTCGACACCGTCGTCAACAACTTCGACAAGCTCAACCATGATGCGGCCCACCCGGCCCGGGCCCTGAGCGACACGTTCTACGTCGACGAGCGCACCGTCCTGCGGACGCACACCTCGCCGATGCAGGTGCGCTCTATGGAGCTGCAGGAGCCGCCGATCGCCATCATCGTCCCCGGCCGCGTCTACCGGCGCGACTCCGACGCCACCCACACCCCGCAGTTCCACCAGGTCGAGGGGCTGTGGATCGACGAGGACGTCACGCTGGCCGACCTCAAAGGCGTGCTGCTCGCCTTCGCCCGGGCGATCTTCGGGGAGGACCGCGAGGTGCGCCTGCGGCCCCACTTCTTCCCGTTCACCGAGCCGTCCGTCGAGGTCGACGTGAGCTGCTTCCAATGCAGCGGCACGGGCTTCCTCGTTGCCGGGACCCGCTGCAACCTGTGCAAGGGCACGGGCTGGCTGGAGATCCTCGGCTCGGGGATGGTCGACCCCAACGTCCTCGCGGGCATCCGGGCCCACGACTACGACCCCGAGCGCTGGCAGGGCTTCGCGTTCGGGATGGGGATCGAGCGGATCGCGATGCTCAAGCACGGCTTCCCCGACCTGCGCCAGCTCTACGAGAACGACGGTCGCTTCCTGGGGCAGTTCGGATGAGGGTCCCGATCTCCTGGCTGCACGACCACGTCGTGCCCGACCTCCCGCTGCGCGACCTGGCCTTCCGCCTGGCGATGACCGGGACCGAGGTGGACCGCATCCACCACCACGGCGTCGGCGCGGTCGAGCACTTCGTCGTCGGCAAGGTCCTGACCGCGGAGCAGCACCCGGACGCCGATCGCCTACGCGTGTGCACCGTCGACGTGGGGGAGGCCGAGGCGTCCCAGATCGTCTGCGGTGCGCCGAACGTCGCCGCCGGGCAGACCGTCGCGGTGGCCAAGCCCGGCGCGGTGATGCCCGACGGCACCCGGCTGAAGGCCGCCAAGCTGCGAGGCGTCGTCTCGGCCGGGATGATCTGCGCCGAGGACGAGCTCGGCCTGGGCAGCGACCACGCGGGCATCCTCGTCCTCGACGACCGGCTGGCGGCGGGCACGCCGCTGACCGACGTCCTGCCGATCGTCGACGACGTGCTCGAGCTCGAGATCACCCCGAACCGCCCGGACTGCCTCGGGCTCTACGGGGTCGCACGCGAGGCCCACGCCGCGACGGGTGCGCCGCTCGGCCCGCCGCCGTGGGAGGACGACCCCGGCAGCGCGGGCGACGTCGACCCGGCGCTGGCGTCTGTCGTGGTGGAGACGGACCGCTGCCTGCGCTTCACCGCCCGTGTCTTCGAAGGCGTGACGATCGCGCCGTCTCCCGCCTGGCTGAAGGCACGGTTGCTCGCGGCGGGCCAGCGGCCCATCAACAACGTCGTCGACGTTACGAACTACGCGATGCTCCTGACGGGGCAGCCGCTGCACGCCTTCGACCTCGACCGGATCGCCGGCGGCACGCTCACGGTGCGCGACGCGCGGGCGGGGGAGACCCTCGTCACGCTCGACGGCACCGAGCGGACGCTCGACCCCGACGTCGTGCTCATCGAGGACGCCGACGGGCCGACGTCGCTGGCGGGGGTCATGGGCGGCGAGCGCTCGGAGGTCGAGGCGGGGACGACACGGGTGCTGCTCGAGGTCGCCACCTGGGACGGCCCGAACGTCAACCGCACGATGGCCAAGTACAACCTGCGCTCGGAGGCCGGCGCGCGCAACGAGAAGGGCCTCGCGCCCGAGCAGGCGCTCGAGGCGCAGGCCGTGGCGACGCGTCTCCTGCTCGACTTGACGGGCGCGACGCTCGCACCCGGCACCATCGACGTCGGCGGCGCAACCCCGGCGCCGCAGGTCATCCGCCTGCGCGACGCCCGCGTCGAGCGCCTGCTCGGCGCGCCGGTCGCCCGGGACGAGTCCCGGCGGGTCCTCGAGGCGCTGGGCTTCGGGATCGTGGAGGCCGGCGACGGGCTCGACGTCACCGTCCCGCCGTTCCGCCGCAACGACGTCACGCGCGAGGCCGACGTCATCGAGGAGGTCGCGCGGCTGTCCGCGCTCGACGCGCTCCCGGCCACGCTGCCGCGCAACCGCACCGGCAAGGCCGCGACGCTCACCGCTGCCCAGCGCGGGCGCCGCCGGGCGGAAGACGCACTCGTCGGGCTCGGCCTGAGCGAGGTCGCCGGCTGGTCGTTCACCTCCGTCGACACGCTCGCCCGCCTGCGGGTCGGTGAGCTCCCGCACGTCGCGCTGGTCAACCCCATGAGCGAGGCGCAGGCCATCCTGCGCCCGACCATCCTCGGCTCGCTCCTGGACGTCGCCGCCTACAACGTCGCCCACGGCGCGGCCGACCTCGCGCTGTTCGAGAGCGCCGCGGTCTACCGGCCGGGAGGCCCCGACCAGGAGCCCGGTCTCGCCGACGAGCACCATGCGCTCGCGGCGCTGCTCCACGGCGAGGCGGCGCCGCCCGGCTGGCGCACGGGGGACGGCGGGGGCGCCGCGGACTTCTTCACCGCCAAGGGCGTCCTCGAGCACCTCCTCGCGACCCTCCGCGTCCCGGCGACCTTCGCGCCCGCCGAGGAGAGCCCCTGGCCGTTTCTGCACCCCGGCCGCAGCGCGGCGGTGCTGGTCGGCGACCAGCGCGTCGGCTTCGTCGGAGAGGTCCATCCCGCGGTCGCAGAGGCGTGGGACCTGCCGCAGACCGCCGCGGTCTTCGCCGTCGACCTCGGCAGGGTCCTCGCCCACGCGCCCGCGGCGCCCACCTACGCCGACATGACGAGCTTCCCGGCGCTCCGGCTCGACCTGGCGGTCGTGCTCGACGCGGAGGTGCCCGCCGCCCGCGTCCTCGAGGTCGTCCGCGGCGCGGGCGGCAACCGCCTCGCCGACGTCCGGGTCTTCGACGTCTACTCCGGCGAGCAGCTGGGCGAGGGCCGCCGGTCGCTCGCGCTCCACCTCGAGTTCCGCGCCGCAGATCGCACGTTGACCGACGAGGATGTCGCGCCCACCCGCGAGAAGGTCGTGCGCCGGCTGGCCGAGGAGCTCGGGGGTGAGCTGCGTGGCTGAGCGCCCGCGCATCCTCGTGGCGGGCGCCTCGGGCTACGCCGGCGCGCTGGCGGCCAAGCTGATCGACCGCCACCCCGGCCTCGAGCTCGCGGCGATCACCTCGCGCTCGGACGTCGGGCGGCCGCTGCGGGCGCTCTACCCGCACCACCGGGTCGACCGGATCCTGCAGGAGCTCGACGTCGACGGGCCCCACGGCGAGGTCGACGCCGCGGTGGTCGCCTACCCGCACGGCGCGGCGGCCCCCACGGTCGCGGCGCTGCGCGCGCGCGGCGTGAAGGTCGTCGACCTGAGTGGGGACTTCCGACTGCGCGACCTCGCCACCTACGAGGACTGGTACGTCGAGCACACGGCCCCCGAGCTGCTGGAGGGCGCCGTCTACGGGCTGCCCGAGCGCTACCGCGAGCAGCTGCGGGGCGCGGACCTCGTGGCCAACCCGGGCTGCTTCCCGACGGCGGCGGTGCTGGCGCTCGCGCCGCTGGCGCCTTGGCTGACCGACGTCGTGATCGACGCGAAGACGGGTGTCAGCGGCGCCGGCCGCGCGGCCACGGACACGACGCACTTCGTCGCGGTCGACGAGAACGTCAAGCCGTACGGCGTCGCTCGCCACCGCCACACGCCGGAGATCGAGCAGGAGCTCGAGGCCGCCGGCGGCCCCGCCGGGCTCGCGGTCACCTTCACGCCGCACCTCGTTCCGCTGGACCAGGGCGAGCTCGTGTCCTGCTACGTCCGGACCGCCGACGGGGCCCCCGGCGCCGCCGAGGTGCTCCGCGAGGCCTACGCCGACGAGCCCTGGGTCGAGCTCGTCGAGGCGCCGCCCGGCGTGCGCGACGTCCGCGACACGAACCTATGCGCGATCCACGTCGCGGAAGATCCCCGCACGGGGCGGACCATGGTCTTCGCCGCGATCGACAACCTCTGGAAGGGGACCTCGTCGCAGGCCGTCCAGAACCTCAACCTGATGCTCTCCCTGCCCGAGGGCGAGGGGCTTGCATGACAGGCCGCTTCTTCGCGTCGCGCTGGGTCGAGGTCCCGGACGGGCTCACCGAGGTCCCTGGCGGCGGGCTGCCGCTGGGCTTCCGCGCCGCCGGCGTGGCCTGCGGCCTGAAGGCGGACGGTGGCCTCGACCTCGGGCTCCTGGTCTCCGAAGCGGCCAACACCGTCAGCGCCGCGCGCTTCACCCGCTCCGGCGCGCTCGCCGCGCCGGTCCTGGTGACCCAGGAGCGCGCGCGGCTCGACGCGATCCGCGTCGTCGTGGCGAACTCGGGCAACGCCAACGCCGCGACGGGCAGCCGCGGCGTGGACGAGGCCGCGCGGATGCAGGGCGCCGCCGCCATGGCGGGGCGCGTCGAGCCCGACCAGGTCGCGGTCTGCTCGACCGGGGTGATCGGCGTCCAGCTCGACGGGCGCAAGGTCGTGCAGGGCCTCCACGCCGCCTCCTCGCAGCTGGTCGCCGACGGCGACGCGGCCTTCGGCGACGCCATCAAGACCACCGACCTGTTCGACAAGCGCGTGACGCTCGAACTGGCCCTCGAGGCGGGCACCGTGCGGCTCTCCGCCCAGGCGAAGGGCGCCGGCATGATCCAGCCCGCCTTCGCGACGATGCTCTGCTTCGTGCAGACCGACGCCGCGCTGGAACCCGCCACGGCGGAGCTGCTGCTGGGCGTCTGCGTCAAGCGCTCCTTCGACCGCATCTCCGTCGACGGCCAGCTCTCCACGAACGACACCGTCGTCCTGCAGGCCTCCGGCGTCTCGGGCGTCGCGGTGGTCCCGGAGAGCGCCGACGAGCTCGCCTTCGGCCAGGCGCTCGACGCGCTGCTGCGTCAGCTCGCGCTGCTGATCGTCAGGGACGGTGAGGGCGCGCGGCGGGTCGGCCGCGTCGTCGTCCGCGGCGGCGAGCCGGGCGCGGTCGAGCGCGTCGCCCGTGGCGTCGCGAACTCGCCGCTGGTGAAGACCGCGCTCTACGGCGGCGACCCGAACTGGGGGAGGATCGCCCAGGCGATAGGGGCTGCGCTGCCCGGGAGCGCGCCGGTGCACTACGACATCTCGATCGAGGGGATGCAGGTGGCCGTCGCGGGCCAGGCGCT
>JBBQZE010000191.1:0-5723 GCA_038207985.1 Solirubrobacterales bacterium | reverse complement strand
CGGTGGTTGCTCGGCTCCAGCAGCTCGTAGGTGCCGAAGCCGAAGACCGGGTGCTCCTTGCGCAGTGCGATGAAGCGCTTGAGCCAGCGCAGCAGCGAGTTGCTCGTCCGCAGCTGCGCCTCGACGTTGACCGCCTGGTAGCCGTAGACCGGGTCCATCAGCGGCGGGGCGTAGAGCTGCGCGAAGTCCGCGCGGGAGAAGCCGCCGTTGCGGTCCCCTGTCCACTGCATCGGCGTCCGCACGCCGTCGCGGTCGCCGAGGTAGACGTTGTCCCCCATGGCGATCTCGTCGCCGTAGTAGAGGACCGGCGAGCCCGGCAGCGAGAACATGATCGCGGTCATCAGCGCGATCTCGTCGCGGCCGTTGTCGAGCAGCGGCGCGAGCCGGCGGCGGATGCCGAGGTTCAGCTTCATGCGCGGGTCCTTCGCGTACTCCGCGTACGTGTAGTCGCGCTCCTCGTCGGTGACCATCTCCAGGGTCAGCTCGTCGTGGTTGCGCAGGAACAGGCCCCACTGGCAGTTGTCCGGGATGTCCGGAGTGCGGCGCAAGATCTCGTAGATCGGCGTCGCCTCCTCGCGGCGCACGGCCATGAACATGCGCGGCATGACCGGGAAGTGGAAGCACATGTGGCACTCGTCGCCGTCGCCGAAGTACTCCACGACGTCCTCGGGCCACTGGTTGGCCTCGGCCAGCAGCACCTTGTCGGGGTACTCGGCGTCGACGGTCTTGCGCAGCTTCTTCAGGAAGTCGTGCGTCTGGGGGAGGTTCTCCCCGTTGGTGCCGTCGCGCACGTAGAGGTAGGGCACCGCGTCGAGGCGGAAGCCGTCGAGGCCGAGGTCCAGCCAGAAGCGCAGGGCATCGATCATCGCCTCGTGCACCTCCTCGTTCTCGAAGTTGAGATCGGGCTGGTGGGAGAAGAAGCGGTGCCAGAAGTACTGCCCGCGCACCGGGTCCCAGGTCCAGTTGGAGGGCTCGGTGTCGGTGAAGATGATCCGAGCGTCGGGGTAGCGGTCGTCCGTGTCGGACCAGACGTACCAGTCCGCCTTCGGGTTGTCCTTGTCCTGCCGCGACTCCTGAAACCAGGCGTGGTCGGCGGAGGTGTGGTTCATCACGAGGTCCGCGATCACGCGGATCCCGCGCTCGTGGGCGGCGTCGATGAACGCCTTGACGTCCTCCATCGTCCCGTAGTCCGGGTGCACCTTGTAGAAGTCGGCGATGTCGTAGCCGCCGTCGCGCAGCGGGCTCTCGTACATGGGCAGCAGCCAGATGCAGTCCACCCCGAGCCACTGCAGGTAGTCGAGCTTCTCGGTCAGGCCGCGGAAGTCGCCCGAGCCGTCGCCGTTGCCGTCGAAGAAGCCGCGGAGGTGGATCTCGTAGAACACCGCGGTCTTGAACCAGAGCGGCTCGGACTCGAACCAGTGGCTCTGGTGGGCCTGCTGGCGGGCCAGGGGCTGCTCGGGGTTCACAGGACCTCCATCACGTGGGCGCCGCCCGGGTTCAGGCGGACGAAGTTCTCACCGGTGCGCCACGTGTACCGGTCGCCCGTCAGGCCGTCGCGGACCTCGAAGGAGGGTGGCAGACCGCGCTCGCCCGGGATGTCCGCGACGCCCTCCTGCACCGCGAACGGATCCGTGTTGACCACGGTGACCACCGTGTCTTCGCCCGTGGTCTTCACGTAGGCGATGAGCGCGTCGTTGCGTGTCGACAGGAACCACACGTTGGCGAGGTGCTGCAGCGCGGGGTGCGCCCGGCGCAGCGCGTTGACGCGCGCGACGATGGGCAGCAGCGGCCCGTCCAGGCGCCGCTGCTTGGCCTCGTACTTCTCCGAGTCGAGGTACTCCTCGGAGCCCGGGCGGACCGGGACGTTCTCGAAGCGCTCGAAGCCCGAGTAGATGCCGTAGGTCGGGCTGAGCGTCGCGGCGAGCACCAGCCGCGCGTGGAAGGCCGGCGGCCCGCCGTGCTGGAGGTGCTCGGAGAGGATGTCCGGAGTGTTGGTGAAGAAGTTCGGCCGGTAGTAGTCCTGCATGCCGCTCGTGACCAGCTCGACGACGTACTCCGTGAGGTCGTGGCGGGAGTTCTTCCACGTGAAGTACGTGTAGCTCTGGCTGAAGCCGATCTTGGCGAGCGTGCGCATGATCGCCGCCTTGGAGAACGCCTCCGCGAGGAAGACGACATCGGGATACTCGGCCCGGATCTCGGCGATCAGCCATTCCCAGAAGGCGAACGGCTTGGTGTGGGGGTTGTCGACGCGGAAGACGCGCACGCCGCGGCGCACCCAGTGCTGCACGACCTCCAGCAGCGCCTGCCACAACCCCTGCCAGTCCTCGCAGTCCCAGTTCACGTTGTAGATGTCCTGGTACTTCTTCGGCGGGTTCTCGGCGTACTTCAGCGTCCCGTCGGGCCGCTTGGAGAACCACTCCTGGTGATCGGTCAGCCAGGGGTGGTCGGCAGAGCACTGGATCGCGAAGTCGAGGGCGAGGTCGACGTCGTGCTCCTGACAGACCCGCACCAGCGCGTCGAAGTCCGCCTCGGTGCCGAGCTCGGGGTGGATCGCCTTGTGGCCCCCGTCCGGCGAGCCGATCGCCCACGGCGAGCCCGGGTCTCCGGGTGCCGGCGTCATCGTGTTGTTGCGTCCCTTGCGGTTTTTGACGCCGATGGGGTGGATCGGCGGCAGGTAGAGCACGTCGAAGCCGAGCTGCGCGAGCTGCGGCACCACGGCCGCGGTGCCCGCGAGCCCGCCCCACGAGCGGGGGAAGAGCTCGTACCACGAGCCGAAGCGCGCGCGGACGCGCTCGACGTCGACGTCCATCGCCTTGGCCGAGCGCGACGCGCCGCCGCGGTCGGGCCAGCGCTCCGCGGCGAGGGCGACCTCATCCGAGAGCGCCTCCTCGATGTCCCAGGCGTCCAAGGACGCGCGCAGCCGCTCGGCGTCCTCGCCTTCCGCGCGCGCCGCCGTGGCCGCGACGATCGCCCGCCCCTCCAGCAGCTCGCCGGCGAGGTCCTCCTGGTGGGCGTCGCGCTTGCGCACGACCTCGGTGCGCCAGGAGGCGAACGCGTCCGCCCAGGCCTCGAACGCGAAGCTCCAGCGCCCCTGGCGGTCGACGGGGAAGCTGCCGGCGAAGCCGTTGCCGCCGACGTGGGCGTCGTAGGGGGCCAGCGGCGCCTCGCTCCAGGTCTTGTCCTGCGGCCCGCGGTAGCGAACGACGACCCGCAGGACGTCGTGGCCGTCGCGGATGACGTCCGCCGAGACGGGCACCGCATCGCCCACGCAGGCCTTCGCGGCGTAGCGCCCGCAGTCCACGACGGGGCTCGGGCGCTCGATGAGGATGCGGGGCGGCGGCTGACGGCGTTCGAGGACGGGCATCAGCTACTGGCCTTATCCACAATGCGTGCGGATCACGCACGTCCACGGCCGAGACGGCCCGCCGTGGACGCCTGGCGGCGGCCCTCAGGCGGCGACCAGCGCACGCGGCAGCGGCCGCGCGGCGGTCTGCGCGTCCTCCGCCGGCGCGAACCAGAAGCCCTGGGCGAGGTCGCAGCCGAGGTCACGCACCGCAGCGAGCTGCTCGGCGGTCTCGACGCCCTCGGCGACCACCTCGAGGCCGATCGAGCGGGCGAGCTCGACGATGAGGCGGACGAAGCCGCGGTCCTCCTGGTCGCCACCGAGGCCGTCCACGAACTCGCGCGCGATCTTCAGCTGGTCGAGCGGCAGGGCGTGGAGGTAGCTCAGGGAGGAGAAGCCCGTGCCGAAGTCGTCGAGTGCCAGCCGGACTCCGAGGTCGCGCAGCCCGGCGAGCGTCTGCGCACCGCGGTCCGCGTCCTGGACCAGCAGCGACTCCGTGAGCTCGAGGACGAGCTGGTGGGGCGGGATGCCGCTCTCCTCGAGCGCCTGGGCGACGGATCGGAGGATGCCCGGGTCCTCCAGCTCCCGCGCGGACAGGTTGACGTGCACCGAGAGGGGCGCTCCGCCGACGCCGGCCGTCTGCCAGCGCGCGGCCTGGCGGCAGGCCTCTCGGAGCACGAAGCGCCCGACCGCGACGATGAGCCCCGTCTCCTCGGCGAGCGGGATGAAATGCCCCGGGGGGAGCAGGCCGTGGACGGGATGCTGCCAGCGCACGAGGGCCTCGACCGCCGAGGTCTGGCCCGAGCGCAGGTCGACGACGGGCTGGTAGCGGACGACGAGCTGCCCGCCGGCGATGGCGGCCTCGAGCTCGTCCTTGAGCCCGTGTCGGCGCAGGATCGCGTCACGCATCGCCGGATCGAACAGCAGCCAGCGGCACTTGCCGGCCGCCTTGGCCTCGTACATGGCCACGTCGGCGTCGCGGAGCAGGTCCTGGACGCGGCCGCCGGAGTGCTCGCTGGTGGCGACGCCGGCCGTGAGGCTCACGGTGAAGGGCCGGCCGCTCGCGCGGACGGGCTGGCGGAAGGCCCCGAGGATCGTCGTCACGACCGTGGCGGCGCGGGCGCAGACGTCCTCGCCGTCGCGCAGCAGCACCGCGAACTCGTCGCCCCCGAGCCGCGCGACGAGCTCTCCGCGACGCGGGACGAAGCACCGCTGAAGGCGGTCGGCGGCGGCGGCCAGGAGCTCGTCGCCGAGCGAGTGGCCGAAGGTCTCGTTGACCGCCTTGAAGTCGTCGAGGTCGAGGAACAGGACGGCCGCCTGGGTGCCGCTCCCGGGCAGGAGGGCCGCACGGACCTCTTGGTGGAAGAGCTCCCGGTTGGCGAGGTCCGTGAGGCCATCGTGAAAGGACTGGTGGTTGAGGCGCGCCTCCAGGCTGCGCAGCTCCTGGACCGCCTGCTCGAGGCGGTCGTACTGCAGCGCGGCGCTCGCGTCGGCGGCGAGCGCGGCGACGAGCTCGACGTCCTCGGCGCCGAAGCCGGGGTCCGGGCCGGTCCGGTTGGCCAGCAGCAGGAAGCCGACGGAGCGCTCCGCGCCACGGAGGACGGCCACGACCCCGTCGTGCACGCCGCGGCCGGCAAGGTAGTCCGCCGCGGCCGGCGGGAACGGGGCGCGCAGCACGAGCGGGCCGTCCGCCGCCTCGGCGAGGTCGCGCAAGGCGAGCGCCCCGAGGTCGGCCACGGGCTCGAGGCCGGCGCCGGTCGGGCCCGGCCCGACGGCCACGCGCACGGGCTCGGGCACGTCGGCGCCGAACAGCACGACCTCCGCCCGCTCGGTGCGCAGGGCCTCGATCGCGCCGTCGAGGAGGCCGTGGATGGCCTGGGCGACCTCGGGAGCACCCAGGAAGGTCCGGCCCGCCTCGTAGAGGAACTCCAGGCGCTGCCGGTGGCGACGCTCGCGGGCGTAGGCGCAGCCCGCCACCAGGGCGATGGCGACCGGCACGGCCATGAGCGGAGCCGCCGCGGGACGCTCGAGGACGAGGACTGCGACCGGGAGCGTCAGCGTGCCGCCGGCGAGCGCGACGAGCACCTCCACCCCGAGCACCCTGCCGACCTGGGAGAGCCCCGCCTCCTCCGGCTCGGCCGCGCGGGTCGTCGCGCACCGCGCCACGCCCGCGACGAGACCGGCGGCCAGCACCGCGGCGACCACGGCGACCCACTGCCGCGGCCCGAGCCCGGGATCGGGCGCCCCCCCGGCGAGGTGGGCGACCAGCAGGGCGACGGCGGCGCACCCGCCGTGCCGCACCACGACCGCAGCCGAGCGGACGGGGCCGAGGTACCGCATGGCGGTGACCGCGGCGAGCGTCGCGCCGGCCACGACGCCG
>JBBQZE010000190.1:0-5734 GCA_038207985.1 Solirubrobacterales bacterium | reverse complement strand
GTCCGGCCGTCCGGCGACCAGCCGAGCTCGGGGAACGAGTCGGAGCTGCCGAACGGCGCGCACGGGTCGTCGACAGGCCCGTTGCGGGTGGGGGCCGACTCGGCGACGGGCGTCACGGACTCGTCGGTGAGGTCGAGCACGTCCACCCGGTCCGGCCCGCTCGTGCTGCGCGTGATCCCGAGGCACGGCGGGGCGTCGAAGGTCGACGTGGAGATGGCGACGTGCTTGCCGTCGCGGGAGAGCGCGTAGGTCGAGATGATCCGGCCCCGGAGGGGGAACGGCCCGAGCCGCGTCGTCCTGCCCGAGGCGAGGTCGTAGCGGTACAGCACCGTCCCGCGGGGCCCGATCGATGCATCGAGCAGGAAGGTGCCGTCGGTGCTGCGGAGCAGCCGGTCGGGACGCCCGCCACCCGCGTCCGGCGGGCGCTTCATCGTGGGCAGCACCCGGACCCGCCTGGTGACCGGATCCACGAGCCGGACGTCGTTGTCCCCCTGCTGCGCGACGATCGAGTCCAGCAGCGGCGTGGCGCCCGCCGAGGGCGCCGACAGCCCCAGGGCGACGACGCCGGCTACGAGCGCGGCACGCATTGCTGGGGTGATCATCCGGCCGATCCTAGGCGGCGCGTCAGCGACGCGCGCCTGTCAGCTCGTCGAGCAGGAGCGCGCACGACCGCTCGAGCTGCTCGATCGTGGCGTCCGCCACCTTGGCCACGCCGACCTGCCGGTTGAGCCATGCGTTGATCTCGCGCTGCGGGCGCCCGTCGCGACGGCGGAGCTCGGAGACCAGGCCGTGACGCTTGTCCCGCAGCAGGGCGCGGCGCTCGAACGCGGTGAGCCCGCTCGGGTCGACCGGTGCGGCAGCGCGCGGGACGGCCGATGGGAACGACGCAGGGCTGACGACCTTCGGGGCCGCCGGCCCACCGGGCGCGCCGGGAGGCGGGCCGAAGAGCGCCATCTGCGGCGTGACGTCGGCCGCCAGCGGGACGAACTCGAAGGCCTCCGGCTCCGCCCCCGGCCCGGCCCGCTCCCGCGGCTCGGCCTCCCACTCGCCGTCATCGTCGCCCGGGCGCCGCAGGACGTGGCGCAGCTCAGTCTCGATCTGCGCCGCGTGCTCGCGGAGCACCGGGTCGGCCGGCAGGTACAGCCACGACAGCTCGGCCGGGCGGCCCGGGATCGTGCGGACGAAGCGCCCCACGATCTGCCGGAAGATCAGCGGCGTCTTGGCCGCGGTCGCGTAGACCCCGACGCGCAGGCGGGGGATGTCGACGCCCTCGGAGACCATGTTGACCGCGACGAGCCACTCGTCCTTCGACGCGGTGAACGCCTGCAGCTTGCGCGCGGCCTCGGTCTCCGTGTGCAGCACCACCGCGGGCGCCTTTCCGGTCACCTCGCGCAGCAGCTTGGCGATCTGCCGGGCGTGCGTCCCGTCCGCGGCGATGACGAGGCCACCGGCGTCCCGGTGGGCCGCGGCCCGGAGGCCTTGGAGCTTGACGTGCGCCTCGCGCAGGATGCGCGGCAGGCCGTCCGGGAGCTCCGTCGAGATCGCGGTGCGGTAGCGGCGGCTCGCCTCTCGCCCCGTGAGAACGGTGTCGAAGCCGGCCTCGATGACGTCGTCGCCCGAGCGCCACGACAGCGTGCCGTCGTAGGTCACGAACGCCACGGGCCGGCAGATGCCCTCTCGGACCGCCTCGCTGTAGGAGTAGGAGACGTCGGGGACGCAGACGCCGTCCCGGTCGTAGCTGACCCCGGGGATGGGGGTGGCGTCCGAGCGGAACGGCGTCCCCGAGAGCAGCAGCCAGCGACCGGCGGACTTGAACGCGCGGGTGAAGGAGTCGCCCCAGGCGAGCTCTTCCCCGAGGTGGTGGGCCTCGTCGGCGATGACGAGCGTGCCGGGCGCGCAGCCCCGGGCCCAGGCGTCCGGTGCGCTGGCGATGCGGGCGTAGGTGACCGCGACGCCGTCGAAGTCCCGCGGCGGGCGCGGGCCGTCGGCGTCCGGCACGAGGTGCAGCCCGAGCCGGCCGGCGGCCAGCGCCCACTGACGCGTCAGCGGTGTGGTGGGGCACACGAGCACCACGTTGGTCACCGCCCCCTCGCGCAGCAGGCGCTTGGCGACCTCGATCGACGGCCGGGTCTTGCCGGCGCCCGGCGCGGCGGAGACCAGGAAGGGACCGCCGCGCCACGCGGCCATCGCACCCAGCGCGGAGACCTGCCAGGAGCGCAGGCCGTTGGAGGTCGGGGAGGACACGGAGGCAGGCATGGTGCGGGTGCGGCCGGACGGCACCGTCGAGCCTGCACGTCGCCTGCTTCGGCGCCGCGGGAGGCCCGCGGATCAGCGCGGGTGGTGGGCCTCTGCCTCGATCTCGACGAGCATCCGCGGATCGATCAGCGCGGAGACCTCGACCATGGTCGTGACAGGCCGGATGGCGCCGAACGCCTCGCCGTGGGCGCGACCGACCTCCTCCCAGCGGGAGATGTCGGTGAGGTAGACGCGGGTCAGCACGACGTCCTCGAGGTCTGCGCCCGCCAGCGCCAGCCCGCGGCGGCAGCCGGAGATCGCAGCCCACGCCTGCCCGGCCGCGTCGCCCGGGTAGCGCACCACGCCGTCCGGGCCCAGCGAGGTGCAGCCCGACACGAGGACGCGCGAGGCGATGCGGACGGTGCGGGAGTACCCCACGACCTCCTCGTAGACCCCGCCGGATCCGAAGCGCTCGACCATCGTCGCGAGGCTAGCGACGGCCGGCGACGGCCGCGGGCGCCCACGGGACCTGCTAGCCCCCGCCGGACGGGCGGCGTCGCTGCGTTTCAGTGGCGAAAGTGGCGGCGACGGGTGAGCACCATCGCGATGCCGGCGGTGTTCGCCGCCGCGACGACCTCGTCGTCGCGCACCGAGCCGCCCGGCTGCACCACCGCGGTCACGCCGGCCTGGATCGCGAGCTCGGGTCCGTCGGCGAACGGGAAGAACGCGTCGGAGGCGAGCGCCGTGCCGGCGAGCTCGACCTGCGCCTTCTCGATCGAGAGCCGGACGGAGTCCACCCGGCTCATCTGCCCGGCGCCGATGCCGACCGTGGCCAGGCCCTTGACCAGGACGATCGCGTTGGACTTCACGTGCTTGGCGACCCGCCAGGCGAAGAGCAGGTCACCCCACTCCTCCTCGGTCGGCTCGCGCGCAGTGACCACTTCCATGCCCTCGCGATCGTCGCGCACCCCGTCGTTGTCCTGGACGAGCAGCCCGCCCATCACCTGGCGCACCTGCGGCTCCCCCGGAAGCGGGCCGCGGCGCTCATCGTCCTGGAGGATGCGGATGTTCTGCTTCTGCGAGAGGACGGCGAGCGCCTCGGGCGTGTACCCCGGTGCGAATAGGACCTCGATGAACTGCTGGTGCAGCGCCCGTGCGAGGGCCTCGTCCACCGGGCGGTTGAAGGCGATCACGCCGCCGAACGCGCTCAGCGGGTCCGACGCGAACGCACCCGCGTAGGCCTCGGCCGCGTCGGCCCCGAGCGCGGCGCCGCACGGGTTGTTGTGCTTGACGATCGCGCAGGCCGGGACTTCGAAGTCCCGGACGAGCGCCCGGGCGGATTCCAGGTCGAGCAGGTTGTTGAACGAGAGCTGCTTGCCGTGGTGCTGGCGCACCATGCTGAGCAGGTGCGTACGGGCGCCGACCTGCTGGTAGTAGGCCGCGCGCTGGTGCGGGTTCTCGCCGTAGGAGAGGTCGGTCACCTTCTCGTAGGCGCGCAGGTAGAGCGACGGGAAGTCCTCGTCCTTCTCGGCGAACCACCGCGAGATCGCGGTGTCGTAGCGGGCGGTCAGCGCGAAGGCGTCGGCGGCGAGCGCCTCGCGCGTCTGTACCGAGAGCGTCCCGCCCGTGTCGCGCAGCTCCTCGAGCACGGCGTCGTAGGCCTCGGGCCGGGTGACCACCGCGGCGTAGGCATGGTTCTTGGCCGCGGCGCGGATCATCGTCGGGCCGCCGATGTCGATGTCCTCGATGACCTCCTGCTCCGTGACGCCGCGTCGGCCGGCCGTGCGCTCGAACGGGTAGAGGTTCACGCACACGAGGTCGACCCACTCGATCTCGTGCTCCGCGGCCGCCGCGAGGTGCTCCGGGTTGTCGCGGACGGCCAGCAGCCCCGCGTAGAGCCTCGGGTGCAGCGTCTTGACGCGGCCATCCATGATCTCCGGGAAGCCCGTGAGGTCCTCGACGGTGCGGACATCGAGGCCGGCGGCGGCCAGCTCGCGCGCGGTGCCGCCCGTCGAGACGAGCTCCACGCCGAGGTCCGCCAGGCCGCGCCCGAAGTCGACCACGCCCCGCTTGTCGGAGACCGACAGCACCGCGCGCCGCACGCGCACGCCTCCCGGGGCGGTCGGCGGCGGACGGTCCGTGGGCTCTTCCGGCACGGGCGGGAGCTTATTCGGCCCCGCCTGCGGGAACCCACCCCCCATGGCCGAGAAGAACCCCACCGACCGCTCCGACGCGATGGAGCATGATCTGGAGCGCCTGGACGACCACATCTCCGATGCGGAGAAGAAGCTCGAGGCCCGGCGCAAGGACGCCGCGAACGACGTCAACGGGGACGATGACGGCGACGGTCGCGTCGACGACGAGGTCGCGAACCCGACCTAGGTGCGCGGCCCGGCTCGCGGCGACGGCCGCTAGCCGACGAGCCAGCGGCGCGGGTGCCCCGGGTCAGGACGCACCGCCCCGGCCGCGAAGGCGCGCACCGCGGCGCAGAGCAGGCGGTGCTCGACCGGCCGCAGCGCGTCGTGGACCTCGTCGGGGCTCCGCGCCCCGGGCAGCGCGACGGCCTCCTGCAGCAGGATCGACCCCGAGTCGACGCCCTCGTCGACGAGGTGCACCGTCACGCCGAACAGCCCGGCGCCGTAGTCCAGGGCCTGCTCGATCGCGCGCACGCCCGGGAACGCCGGCAGCAGCGAGGGATGGACGTTCACCAGCCGGCCGGCCCAGCGCCCCACGAACGCCTCGCCGAGTAGCGCCATGTACCCCGCCAGCACCACGAGCTCCACCCCCGCGTCGTCGAGCCACGCGCCGATCGCGGCGTCGCGCGCCACCCGGTCGGCGAAGTCGGCCCGCGGGAACACGCGGGTCGCCACCCCCGCCCCCTGGGCCCGCTCGAGCGCCCGCGCCCCGGGCTGGTCCGACGCGACGGCGACGACCTCGAACCCGCGCGGAGCCACGCCCCCGACTCCGCCCGCGGCCGCCCGGACAGCGTGCGTCTCGTCGAGCAGCGCCTGGAGGTTCGTGCCCGCCCCCGAGGCGAGGACGCCGACGCGCAAGGGGTCTGCACCGCTCATGCGGCCGCCCTCCCGTCGGCGGCGAGCGCGGGGGCTGAGGGCGCGGCGAGCAGCCCGGCATCGGCCTCGAGGCGCCCCGCCACGACCAGGGCGTCTACGGCGGCGAGGACGGCCTCCGTCCGCAGGTCGTCGAACGTGCCGTAGGCCGGGAGGCCGTCGAGCATGCGCGTGCGCAGCGACCGCGACCGGGCGCCGCGGAGCACCGCGGCCACCTCTCGCCGCCCGAGGACGGGGCCGGCGGCCCGCACCGTCGCGAGGATCGCCGCGTCCAGGGCGGCCGGGCCCGTGTCGTCGGCCGGGGTGCCCACGCCCGCCACGCCGGCGATGAGCACGGCATCGCAGACGTCGCAGCAAGGTCCCGACGGGCTGGGGGCGGTGGGGTCCTCGAAGTGCGCGAGCAGCGCGGCACGTCGACACGCCCGGTCCTG
>JBBQZE010000189.1:0-5741 GCA_038207985.1 Solirubrobacterales bacterium | reverse complement strand
GGCGTTCAGGACCACGGCCAGGGTCGCCGTGAGCGTCTTGCCCTCTCCCGTCTTCATCTCGGCGATGTTGCCGCCGTCGAGGACCATGCCGCCGATGAGCTGCACGTCGAAGTGCCGCATGCCCATCACGCGCTTGGAGGCCTCGCGGGTCAGCGCGAAGCTCTCGGGCAGGACCTCGTCGAGGGAGACGCCCTCGTCCCGGACGCGGACCATCAGCGCGGCGAAGCGCTCGCGCAGCTCGTCGTCGCCCTCGAGCTCCAGCTCGGGCTCGAAGGCGGCCACCTGGGAGACGCGCTTCTCGTAGGACTTGAACTGCTTTGCCTCGCCCATGTTCAGGGCGCGATCGAGGATCCCCATAGCCGGAGGCTAGCAGCGGCCCGGCGCCGTAAGACGGCCTTCAGAGGGGCATCGAGCCCCGGTCGGCGCGGGGTCCGGGACGGCCGTGGCGACCGTCCCAGGACCTCGCTCGAGGAGGGCGGGCCGCGCTAGGCGGAGGCCGCGATCTCCTCTGCGCCGAAGACCTCGTGGTGGCGCATGTCGCGCCGCTTGCGGCGCTTGTCGCAGTGGCGCTTGACCTGCCGCGACAGCTCCTGCTCGCACAGATGGATCGCGTGGCGCATGTCGCGCGAGTTGTCACTCGCACGCAGCGTCACGCCCTTCAAGTAGAGCGTCGCGTCGACGCGCTCCTTGTCGGGGACGGACGGATTGCGCTCTCGGAAGAGCTCGACCTCGAGCCGGGCCAGGTCGCTCACCTGCCTGCCCACCTTGTCGAACCGCTTGCGCACGTGCTCACGCAGCTCGGGGGTGACCGGAACGTTGCGACCCTTGAGCTCGATCTGCATCGAGGACCTCCTGGTGCGTCGTTGGGCAGATGATGTGCCCGACGGACCATACGCGGGATTCACACCTTGTCAACACCGCCCTGTGTCCTCGCGGACCGCCCCTGGGTCGGCCCGCCGGCCGGGCGGCGCGGATCCTCGCGTGGTCCGCGCGCATGCTGCGCGCTTCGGGCGTCGAGGCGGCACGCCGCCGTCGGCCACCCTGGACGAATGACCCTGCTCGACGCCCTGCGCGACCTCGTCGCACCGCCGTCGTGCCTGGCCTGCGACACGCCGGGCGCGGACCTGTGCGGTGCCTGCCGGCGGACGCTCGCGTGGCTCGGCTCCGAGCACTGTGAGCGCTGCGGCCTACCGGGCACGTGCGGCGGCGCACGCAGGCCGGCCTGCCCGGCGGCGGCCATGGCCTTCGACGGCGCCTGGTCGCCCGTGGCGTACGTGGGCCCGGCCCGGGCGCTGGTCGCCGCCCTGAAGTTCCGGCGACGGCGGATCGCCCTCGAGCCGATGACCGCCGCGATGGCCCGCGCGCCGGCCTGGATCCTCCCGCTCCCCCCGGCGCCTCCCGCCGTCCTCGTCCCCGTGCCCACCGCGCCCGCCCGCGCCCGGGCCCGCGGCTTCGACCAGGCGGTGGCTCTCGCCCGCGCCCTGGAGCGCCGCGGCGCCGGCACCGTGACGGACTGCCTCGAGCGCCGGGACCCCGGCGCCCGCCAGCTCGGCGCGGGCCGCGCGGAGCGCCTCGCCGCCGGCCGGCTCGACGTGCGCGTGCGACCCCGGGCCGGAGGGGCCCCGGTGGCCTGCGTCCTCGTCGACGACGTCCACACCACCGGCGCCACGCTCGACGCCTGCGCCGCCACGCTCAAGCGGGCCGGCGCCCGCCGGGTCGTGGCGCTCACCTACGCCCGGGCGCTGCCATGATCGGCCCGTGGCCCTCGCCGCCGCCGCCGACACGTCGTTCTCCTGGGCCCCCGGCCCGATCGCGCTGGTCGTGCTGCTGTCCGTGGTCTACGTCCGGCGCTGGCTGGCGGTCCGCGGGCAGCCCGGCGCCCGCCCGGCGAGCCCATGGCGGCTGGCCGCCTTCGCCACCGCGATGCTCACCCTGCTCGTCGCGCTGGTCTCCCCCGTCGACGCGCTCGGCTCGCAGGTCTTCGTGATGCACATGGTCCAGCACGTGCTGATCCTCGACGTCGTGCCGATCGCGCTGATGCTGTCGCTGACGAAGGTCCTGCTGCGCCCGGCGACCCGGCGCCTGCAGGTCGTCGAGCGGCGGGCGGGCGTGCTCGCGCACCCCGCGTTCGCGGTGGTCGCCTACGTCGCGACGATGCTGTTCTGGCACGTCCCCGCCCTGTACGACGCGGCGCTCGAGCACCCTACGGTCCACGTGGTCGAGCACATGAGCTTCCTGTCGGCGGGCTGCCTGTACTGGTGGCACCTGCTCTCGCCGATCCGCTCGCGCATCTCCATCGGCCCCTTCGGCCCGGTCGTCTACATGCTGGTTACGAAGCTGCTCGTGTCGTTCCTCGGGATCGCGATCACGTTCGCGCCGAACGCGCTCTACGACTTCTACGCAAACGGCCCGGAGGTGTGGGGGCTCGACGCCGGAACCGACCAGTCGCTCGCCGGCGCGGTGATGGCGATCGAGCAGTCCGTGGTGATGGGGATCGCGCTCGCCTACCTGTTCGTCAAGGCGCTCGGGGAGAGCGACCGGGAGGACGAGCGCGCGGAGCGCTTCGACATCGTCGCCTGAGCCACGTGCTCAGCCCTCGAGGACGGCGCCGTCGGGGATCCGCAGGGGCTCCTCCCCGACCTGCTCGACGGTGACGTCGCCGCGCACGACGACGCCGGTGCCGAAGGCGACGTCGCCGCGCACCTCGAGGCGCTCGCAGCCGACGAGCGATGGCGCGACGGGGACGCGCGCCTCGAAGTCGTCGACGAGCTTGAAGCGGGCCGGGTCGAGGTGCACCACCGGGGGGCGGCCGCCGCGCGAGGCGGCGAGCTGCACCCGGCCGTCGGCGCCGAGCTCGAACGCGTCCGAGCGGACCGCCATGAGGTCGTCCGTCGTCTTGACGGGCGCGTAGCGGCTGCGGGGGACCCGGATCGCCAGCGCGCCGTCCCACACGTCGATGGCGGCGCCCATGGCCGTTTCGAGCTGGAGCACCGGCGGCGACGTGCCGTCCTTGGGGTCGACGGTCTTGCGGTTGACGATCAGCGGGAGGTCGAGCGCGCCGTCGGCGGCGCCGAGGGCGACGTCCAGGGCGTCGAGGTCGACCCAAAGGTTGTTCGTGTTGAAGAAGCGGTGGCGGTCGACGTCCTGGAAGGCCCCGGCGTCGGCATCGGCGGTCTGGGCGAGCTCGCGAAGCACGAGGCCGCCGTCGCGACGGCGGGCGAGGTGGCCGCCCTTCCGGTCGGCCGGCGAGCGGTCGGCGACCTCCATCGCGAACGGCGCGCCGCCGCCGGCGAACCAGGCCAGCAGCGCCGGGTCGAGCACGGCACCGAGATTGTCCGCGTTGGACACGAACGCGTAGCGGTAGCCCGCAGCCCGCAGCTCGGCGAGCATCCCGGAGCCGGCGAGCGCGGCGTACAGGTCGCCGTGCCCGGGCGGGGCCCACTCGAGGTCCGGGGCGGCGGGCCAGCTCGCGGGCTGCAGGTCGCCGGCCAGCAGCTTCGGCACGCGCCCCTGGAGGAAGTCCTGGCCGACGTCCTGGTCGGCGAGTCCCGCGTGGGCCCCGAGCGCGGCCAAGGAGGGCGCGCGGGTCGCGAAGGAGTGCATGAGCACCAGCGGCAGGCGCGCCCCGGTGGCGCGGCGCGCCCCGAGCACCTGGCGGGCGACCACGTCGAGGAAGGTCAGGCCGTCCTTGACCTGCAGCAGTGCCTTGGGGCCCGACAGGCCCATGCTCGTCCCGAGGCCGCCGTTGAGCTTGACGACGACCACCCGGTCGAGGACCGCGGCCGCCCCGGGCCCCGGGCCGCCGAGGTCGTCGGCGTCCGGCAGCTCGCCGACGGGCTCGAGGTCGGCCTCGCGGAGCAGGCCCGACTCGCCGGCGGCGACGCGCTCGACGGCGCGGGCGAAGGCTCGTATGGCGGGCTCGGCGGCGCCGTCGGCGCGCAGCTTCGCCACGGCTGGGTGCTCGGAGTGGTTGCCGGGGGCCGACACGCGCGGCAATCTACTCGGCGCCTCGCTCCCGCCGGCCGGGATCAGGAATCCCCGGCCCAGTGCCGCCCGTAGGCGACTTGCTCCGCGCTCGGAGCGTCGATGTGCACGCCGAGCGAGGCGAGCTTGAGCCGGGCGACCTCGGCGTCGAGCGCCTCGGGGACGGGGTGCACGCCGGGCGCCAGCGCGGGGCCGATGGTCGCGGCGCGGACGAGGTGCTCCGCCGCAAGCGCCTGGTTCGCGAAGCTCATGTCCATGACCGCAGCCGGGTGCCCCTGGCCCGCGGCGAGGTTGACGACGCGGCCCGAGGCCAGCAGGTTGAGCCGGCGGCCGTCGGCCAGGCGGTACTCCTCGACCAGCGGGAGCACGCGCCGTGGGCCGGCGGGCGCCGCGGCCGCCAGCGCGGCGAGGTCGACCTCGACGTCGAAATGCCCCGCGTTGGCGAGCACCGCGCCGTCCTGCATGCGGGCGAAGTGCTCCGCGCCGAGCACCGCACGGGAGCCTGTGACGGTCACGAAGACCTGGCCGCGTGCGGCGGCCTCGAGGGCGGGCATGACCTCGAAGCCCTCCATGCGGGCCTCGAGCGCCCGCATCGGGTCGACCTCGCAGACCACGACCTGGGCCCCGGCCCCGCGGGCGCGCAGCGCGACGCCCTTCCCGGTCCAGCCGTAGCCCAGCACGACGACGGTGCGGCCGGCGAGCAGCACGTTCGTCGCGCGCAGGATGCCGTCCCACGTCGACTGGCCGGTCCCGTAGTGGTCGTTGAAGAGCCGCTCGGTCCGGGCCTCGTTGACCGCGACGACCGGGCACCCGAGGCGCCCCTCCGCCTCCATCGCGCGGAGGCGCAGCAGCCCCGTGGTGGTCTCCTCGGTGCCGCCCATGAGACCGGCCACGACCTGCTCGCCGACGGCGTGCGCGACTCCGAGGAGGTCGGCGCCGTCGTCGAGCGTGACCTGCGGGCGGGCGGCCACCAGCGTCGCGACGTGGGCGGCGTAGGCGGCCTCGTCCTCCCCGCGCGCGGCGAGCACCTGTAGGCCGTCGGCCGCGAGCGCCGCCACCACGTCGTCCTGGGTGGAGAGCGGGTTGGCCGCGCAGAGGCCGACCTCGGCGCCGCCCGCGGCGAGCGCGCGCACGAGGCTCGCCGTCTCCGCGGTCACGTGCAGGCACGCGGCGATCGCCACGCGGGCGAACGGTTGCTCGGCGGCGAAGCGCTCGCCCAGCGAGCGCAGGACCGGCATCTGGGTCTCCGCCCAGGCGATGCGGTCGGCGCCCGCTGCGGCGTCGGCGCTCATCGCGGGGGCGTGGCGGATCGTGACGCTGTGGGTGGCACGATCCGCCGCACGTCCCGGGGGGAGGGGCCTAGGCCCTGCGGGCCATGGCCATGAGACGCGGCGTGTTTCCCCGGCGCGGCATGGCCTAGTAGCGGTAGTGGTCGCTCTTGTAGGGGCCGTCGACCGGCACGCCGATGTAGGCGGCCTGCTCCGGGCTGATCGGCGTGAGCTTCACGCCGAGCGCGTCGAGGTGGAGGCGGGCGACCTTCTCGTCGAGGTGCTTGGGCAGGACGTAGACCTTGCGGTCGTATTCGTCGGTCTTGGTGTAGAGCTCGATCTGGGCGATCGTCTGGTTGGTGAACGAGTTGCTCATCACGAACGAAGGGTGTCCGGTCGCGTTGCCGAGGTTGAGCAGCCGCCCCTCGGACAGCACGATCACCGAGTGACCGTCGGCGAAGCGGAACTCGTCGACCTGCGGCTTGATGG
>JBBQZE010000188.1:0-5798 GCA_038207985.1 Solirubrobacterales bacterium | reverse complement strand
CGGGGGGCCCTGTACGTGGGCGAGCGCGACTCGCTCATCACCAAGTGCCCGTCGAAGTTCCAGACGCAGGCACCGCGCACCTAGGCTGGGCGGCTGATGCTGGTCGCCGGGAAGTTCCTGCTGATCGTGGCGCTCCTCGTCGCGCTCTACGGCGCGGGCGCCTCGCGGTATGGCGCGCGGCGCCGCAATCGGGGGCTGGTGGTCTCCGGCCGCCGCGCCGTCTACGCCAGGGCGGTCTGCCTGGTCGCCGCCTTCGGGCTGCTGGAGGCCGCCTTCCTGCGCTCGGACTTCTCCTCCGAGCTGGTCGCCACGCACTCGTCGACGACGACGCCGGCCTTCTACCGGGCGACGGCGATCTGGTCCTCGCAGGAGGGCTCGCTGCTGCTGTGGGCAACGCTGTTATCGCTGTGGTCGAGCCTCATGCTCTTCCTCTCGCGCAGGCGCCTGCGCGAGATCGCGCCCTACGCGACCGCCGTCCTGTGCGGCCTCGCCGTCTTCTTTGTCGGCCTGCTGGTCTTCCTGGCGACGCCCTTCCACGGGCTCAGCCGCGTGCCGCTCGAAGGCACCGGCCTGAACCCGCTGCTGCGCCACCCGAGCATGATGATCCACCCGCCGATGCTCTACTCGGGCTACACGCTGTTCGCGATCCCGTTCGCGTTCGCGGTCGGCGCGCTGGTGACCAAGCGCCTGAACGCGGACTGGATCCGCTCGACGCGCCCGTTCACCCTGGCCGCCTGGGGCTTCCTCGGCGCCGGCATCATCCTCGGCGCCCGCTGGTCCTACACCGAGCTGGGCTGGGGCGGCTACTGGGCCTGGGATCCCGTCGAGAACGCCTCGCTGATGCCGTGGATCACCGGAACGGCGTTCCTGCACTCGGTGATGATCCAGGAGCGCCGCGGGATGCTGAAGGTCTGGAACGCCTCGCTGATCCTGGGCACCGGGATCCTGGCGGTGCTCGGCACGTTCCTGGTGCGCTCGGGGATCCTGGACTCGATCCACGCCTTCGGGGCCTCGACCCTCGGCATCCCCTTCGTGGTCTTCATCGGCGTGCTGATCATCGGCTCGGCCTACCTCGTCGTCAGCCGCCAGGACGCGCTGCGCGCCGAGCACCGCCTCGACTCGCTGCTCTCCCGCGAGGCGATCTTCCTGTTCAACAACCTCGTGCTGGTCGCGCTGACGTTCGTGATCTTGTTCCTCACCTTCTTCCCGCTGATCGCGGAGGCCCTGACGGGGACCAAGCGCGCCGTCGGCCCGCCGCTGTTCGACCGCTTCGCCGTGCCACTGACCCTCGGGCTCGTGCTCCTGTCGGGCATCGGGCCGGTGATCGCGTGGCGCAAGGCCAACGCGGAGAACGTCCGACGCAACTTCCGGGTGCCGATCGGCGTGGGCCTCGGGGCCCTCGTCGTGCTCGCGCCGTTCACCCTGCACAAGCCGCTGGCGTGGCTGATGTTCGGCGCCTCGGCCTTCGTGTTCGGCACGATCGGTCAGGAGTTCTGGCGGGGCGTCGGAGCGCGCCGCGCGATGAGCTCGGAATCCGTGCCCGTGGCCTTCCTGTCGCTCGTCAGCCGCAACCGCCGGCGCTACGGCGGCTACGTCGTCCACGGCGGGATGGCGCTGCTGTTCGCCGGCGTCGCGGCCTCCTCGGCCTTCCAGGGCGCGAGCGACGAGCGCCTGTCGCCGGGGCAGACGGCCAGCATCAAGGGCTACGACATGACCTACGTGCGCCCGACGACGGCGCTCGTGACCCGCAACGGCCGCCTCGAGCGCGTGGAGTTCGGCGCAGTGCTCGCGGTTGCCAAGAACGGCAAGCGGGTCGGGACCCTGAAGCCGACGAAGGGCTTCTACCCGATCAACGCGCCCATGGCCCCGATCAAGGCGGCCTTCGACGGCGAGCCGACCAGCGAGGTCGCGCTCGACGCCGGCCTGCGGCGGGACATCTGGACCGCGATCTCGCCCGACCTCTCCGGCCTGCGGACGGAGATCGCGAACCGGGACGCAGTCCTGGTCGCCGGCGCGCGCCAGGCCGGGGCGAACCTCGACCCGGTCCGCTTTGCCGCCCTGCGCCGCGCCTACTTCGACCAGATCCTGCAGCGCTACCGCGAGAACCCGCCGCCCGCGACCTTCCGGCTGATCGTCTCGCCGATGGTCACGTGGATCTGGCTCGGGGCGATCCTGACCTTCTTGGGCGGCCTCATCGCCCTGTGGCCCGCCGCCCGCGGTGACCGCGCCACGAGCCGGGCGACCGCGGGCTACGCGAGCCGCGTCGCCCGCGAGCTCGGCCGGGCCTAGCCCGGGGGCGGCGGTAGCGATGGATCCCGTCGCGCTCGTCGCTGTCGTCGTGCTCCTCGCGGGGCTCGTCGTGCTGCTCGGGATGCCGCTGCGCTCAGGGACGGCGGAGGCGACCGACGAGCGCGAGCGGCGCGACGTCGAGGCCCTCGAGGAGGCCAAGCGGGCGAAGTACCGCGAGATCCGCGAGCTGGAGATGGACGTCCGCACCGGCAAGCTCACCCGCGAGGACTTCCGGCTGCAGGACCGGGCGCGCCGGGCCGAGGCCGTCGAGCTCCTCCGCCGACTGGATGCGCTGGGCGCCGGCCCGGACCCCGCGCCGCCCGAGCCGACGGCCGCCGAGCGCGACCGTCCCTGACCCTCGCCGCTACCATCCTCGGGCGATGGAAACGATCCTCTCCGTGATCCAGGTCATCTTCTCGGTCGTGCTGATCTTCCTGGTGCTCATGCACTCGGGCAAGGACGCCGGCCTGTCGGGCGCCTTCGGCGTCGGCTCGGGCCAGGGCCGTCTCGGCGGTGGCTCGATGGTCGAGCGCAACCTGAACCGGTACACCGTCGCGATCGCGATCCTGTTCGTCCTGAACACCATCCTGCTGATCAAGAAGCCCTGGGCCTAGGCCCGGTCCCCGCGCTCAGGCGGGCGACGGGCGACGCTGGATCCGACGCGCCGTGAGGCGGCGCCGGGCGCTCGGCGTGCCGGCCACACGGAGCCGGCCCGTGCGCTGCTGAAGGAGCGCCACGAGGTCGCTGGTCGGCGAGAAGGGGTCGGCGGCGACAGCGCCGCTGGTGAGCGAGAGCGCGGCGAACGGGCGTCCGTCGACGACGCCGAGCAGCAGGTCCCCGGTGGCGGGCACGCGCTTCGTGGAGCGCTCCGCGCGCGGCGTCACGCCGACCGACGCCGGCCGCGCGCTCGTGGCCCACGCAGACGCGATCCTCTCGCGGCTCGCCGACGCGGAGGCCGAGCTCGACGCGATCGCCGCGCCTGCGTGGCGGACGGCTGCGGATGGTCACGTTCACCACGGCCGGCGCGAGCATCGTCCCGGAGGCGATCGCCGCCTGCTCGACGACCCGATGTACCTGCTCCTCCCGGTGGACCACCGCCTAGCGGGGCGCGGTGCAGGCCGTGACGATGGCCGGGGCCTGGGCCTCGCCGGCCAAGCAGGCGATGCTCGATGTCCTCGTGGAGGTCGGCGCGTCCTACCAGCGCCGTCGCGCGGGGCTCTCACTCGCGAGCTGAGCCGGCGGGCCGCCCCATGCGCGTGCGTTCGCGGGGCGCGGTGCCCGCGGTAGCGTGCGCGCATGACCGCGCCTGCAGCCTCCAAGGCCGTCCTGATCACGGGTTGCTCGACCGGCATCGGGCGCGCGACCGCCGAGCGCCTCGCCCGCGCCGGCCACCCCGTCTACGCGACGGCGCGCAAGGTCGAGGCGCTCGCCGGCCTCGAAGCGGCGGGGTGCACGCTGCTCGCGCTCGACGTCACCGACGAGGCGTCGATGCAGGCCGCCGTCGACCGCGTCGCCGCGGACCACGGGGCCGTCGGCGCGCTCGTCAACAACGCGGGCTACTCGGCGTCCGGGGCCGTGGAGACCGTGTCGCCGGAGGATCTGCGCCGCCAGTTCGAGACGAACGTCTTCGGCCTGACGCGCATGTGCCAGCTCGTGCTGCCCGACATGCGCGCCCAGCGTGCGGGCCGCATCGTGAACATCTCCTCGATGGGGGCGAACTTCACGTTCCCGGGGGGCGGGGTCTACCACGCCACGAAGTACGCGGTGGAGGCGCTGAGCGACGCGCTGCGCTTCGAGGTCAAGGGGTTCGGCGTGCAGGTCGTCATCGTCCAGCCCGGGCTGATCCGGACCGAGTTCAGCACCACCGCGGCGGCCGAAATCGACCCCGCCGACGGACCCTACGCCGACTTCAACGCCTCCGTGGTCACGGCCACGAAGGACGTCTACGAGAAGGGGCCGATGGCACGGCTGGGTGGCGGACCGGACGCGGTGGCGAAGGTGATCGAGACGGCGATCACCACCGGCAGTCCGAAGATCCGCTACCGCGTGACGCCGTCGGCCCACTTGCTGATCACGCAGCGCAAGCTGATGACCGACGGGCTCTGGGACCGGTTCCTCGGGACGCAGTTCACGGCGCCGACGGGCTGAGCGGTGGCCGCGCGCGTCAGCGGTGGAGCGGGCCGGTCCTCAGCGCCTCGAAGGCGCTGCCGGGAACGCGCTTGAGCTGATCGAGGTCGTCGTCGCTCCAGCGCCGGTCGGGCGTGCCGGAGAGGTACCAGTCCGAGCCGTTGTCGGCCACGATCGCGCCGTAGCGGCGAAGGGCGACGAGGATCACCCGTGCCTGCCCGTGGAAGCGGGACACGTCGAAGCCCGCCTTGAGCCGCAGGCGCAGCCCCATCGGCGGCAGCGCCGGGTCGGCGTCGGAGGAGGCGAGGTGACGCGCCGGGGCGACGTAGGCGGCCTGCGTGCGGGACACCGTCATGCGCAGCGCGTGGTGGATCGCGCCGGCGCGGGCCTCGTCGGCGCGGGCCAGCAGCGGCGCGATCGGCAGCCCTGCCGCGTCGGCCGACGTCCACCCGGCGGGCCGGCGCGGGTGTGTGCGCAGGTCGAAGACGGCGCCGCTGCTCGCCGCCCAGCCCCGCCCCGCGCGGTGCGCGTCGAACAGCTCGTAGAGCTTGCAGCGCGAACGTTGCACGACGAGCACGTGGCGATCGGAGCCACCCTCCACCCGAGCGCCGGTCGGGATCGGGTACGGGCCCGGATCGCTCTCGTCGCCGTAGGCGGTGAAGCGCACGGGCACGCGCGGAGTACGGGCCGTCGCCACGGTGATCGGGATCCCGTAGTTGCCGTAGCGACCCGAGCCGAAGTCCGGGTGCAGCGTCTTGCCGAGGCCGATCGACGCGACGTAGGCGGCCGAGCGCGGATCGACCGGCACCTTGCTGACGTCGTGGGTGAAGGTGCTCCCGGCGGCGAAGGTGCGACAGCCGCCGATGCGCGCGACGGGCGCCGGGGTCGTCGCGATCGCGGTGGCGGCGAGGCCGGCGCCGACAAGCGGCGGCAGCGCAACGGCGCGCAGGCGGGAGCGCATTTCCGGGAGCCGGCCTTCAGCTCGCCCGGCGGTAGCGGATGTGCGTGGCCAGCGGCGAATGGAGCACCTCGGTGGGCTCCAACCCGAGCGACGCGACACCGTCGAAGATCCGCTCGCCGGACCCGAGCAGGATCGGGGCGATGTCGAGCGTGAGTTCGTCGACGACTCCGGCGATGAGCGCCTGCCGAACGGTCGAGGCGCCGCCCGCGATGTCCACGCCGTCGTCGCCGGCCGTCTCACGCGCCTGTGCGTAGGCGGCGTCGAAGCCGTCGGTGACGAAGTGGAAGGTCGTCCCGCCCTCCATCTCGATCGGCTCGCGGGCGTGATGGGTGAGCACGAACACCGGTGCGTGGTAGGGCGGCTCCGGCCCCCACCAGCCGCGCCAGTCCTCGTCCCACGCGCCGCGGAGGGGCCCGAACAT
>JBBQZE010000187.1:0-5810 GCA_038207985.1 Solirubrobacterales bacterium | reverse complement strand
AGCGCCGGGCGAGCCGCCTCAGGCCGCGGCCCGCCACCCGGGCGATCGGCACCGCGCCGTCCTTCAGGCCGCGCTCCCGGTCGGCGTCGCGGACCGAGCGCAGCTCCTCGAGCGCCCGCGCGGCCCGCACGAGCGTCGCGTCGTAGGGGAACCACCAAGCGGGACGCCCGACGGGCGGGTCCCAGGTGATGACCTTCGGCTCGGCGCAGGTGCGTAGCGCCACTGCCCCGCGGGCGCGGCCGAGGCCCGAGCCGCCCACCCCGCCCCACGGCAGCTGCGGGGCGGCCCGGGTGACGAGGTGGTCGTTCATCCACACCATGCCCACGTGCAGCTCGCGCGCGATGCGGGCGCCCTTGAAGCGGTCGGCGGTCCAGACGGACGCGCCGAGCCCGTGGTGGGTCGCGTTGGCCCCCGCGATGGCCTGCGCCTCGGTGGTGACGCGATGGACCACGAGCACCGGCCCGGGCACCTCCTCGTGCGCGATGCGCATGCCGTCCTGCACCCCGGTGAGCACCGCGGGGGCGTAGCAGGCCCCGGTCACCCCGGCGACGTCGACGGGCCCGCCGCAGTGCAGCGTCGCCCCCAGGCGCACCGCCTCGGCGACGAGCGCCTCGACGCGGTCGCGCCGGGCTCCGTCGACGAGCGGCCCCACGGCGACGTCCGCGTCCCGCGGATCGCCGACGCGAAGGCCGCGGGCGCCGTCGACCACTCCGCGCAGGAACCGGTCGTGGACCTCGCCGAGCACGTAGGCCCGCTCCACCGAGCCGCCGGACTGCCCGGCGTTGGCGAACGCGCCCCACAGCGCGCCGTCCACGGCCCGCCCGACGTCGGCGTCGGCGCAGACGACCATCGCGTCCTTGCCGCCCAGGTCGAGCACCGCCCGCTTGAAGTCCCGCGCGCACGCCTCGAGGACGTCGCGCCCGGCCGCCTCCGAACCCGTGAAGCGCACCTGGTCGACGCGCGCGGACACGAGCGCCCGGCCGGTGTCCTCACCGCCCTGGACGACCTGGAGCAGGCCCTCGGGCAGGCCCGCGCGGGCGAAGACCCGCGCGATGCGGGCCCCGGCGAGCGCGGCGTGCGGCGACGGCTTGAGCACGACGCCGTTGCCGGCCATCAGCGCGAGGGCGACGTCGCCGAGGGGCGAGGCGAACGGCTCGGTGGCCGCGGAGAGCACGGCGACCACGCCGAGCGGCTCGTAGGTCCAGCGGGCGCGGGTGAGGGGACGCAGCGCCCGGGAGACCCCGACCCGTTCGCCCGCGAGGATGCCGGGGCCGCGGTCCGCGAACCACTGCAGGGTCTCGATGGCGGGCAGCAGCTCCATGAGCTCGACCTCTGCGCGGGGGCGGCCCTGCTCGGCGCCCAGCAGCACGGCGAGCTCGCCTGCCTCGTCGATGACGGCCTGCGCGGCCCGCTGCAGGTACCGCGCCCGGTCGCGCGCGCGCAGCTGCCACCACAGCTGCTGGACGGCGCGGCTCTCCGCGACCGCGGCGGCCACCGCGTCGGGCGGGGTCGGGACGACCGTCCCCAGCACCGCGCCGGTGACGGGGCTCAGGCAGGGCAGCCCGGGACCGGCGGGGGAGGCCATGGCCGGATCCTGCCAGCGGGCGCGGCGGGCCGTCGGCGCGGGTCAGGCCGCGGTGCGGGCCCGGCCGGCGGTGGCGGCACGCAGCGCGCCGGCGAGGAGCTCGGCGGCGCTCCGGCCGTCGACGACGAGCAGGTCGACGTCCGGGGCGCCGAGGGTGATGGCGCCGTACCCCAGCAGCTGCTCCGCGCGGCCGTCCCAGGCCGTCAGGCAGGCGACGAGGCGGTGCCGCGGGTCGAAGCGCAGCGCGCGGGCGAGCTCGAGCTCGCCGACCTCGAAGCCGAGGCGCTCGTGCAGCCCCCGCAGCGCAGCGCGGTCCGAGCTGTGCGGGAGCCGTACGCGGGCGCGGGTGCCGTCGGGCAGGATGGAGATGGTGCTGGGCAGCATGGGGTGTCGGCCGGAAAAGGCGTCAGGCCGCTGCCAAGACAACGTCTCCGGAGCGCCAAGGGTTCACCCCTGCACGAGATCTTCACGCGACGCAACCTGGCTTGCAGCCATATGGTTTACCATTGGGGCATGGCCAGGACGCAGACGATGGTGCAGCTGAGCGACGAGCTGATACGGGAGCTCGACGCGCTGCGCGCCCGGGTCGGTGGGCGCTCGCGCTCCGAGGTGATCCGGGAGGCGATCGAGCTGTACCTCGCAGACCGCAGCGGCGCGGCGATCGACGCAGCCATCGTCGCGGGCTACGAGCGCGTCCCGCCCTGCGAGGACTTCGGAGCCGCCGCCGCCGCACGCGCCTCGATCCAAGCCGAGTCCTGGGATCGGCAGTGAACCGCGGCGAGGTCTGGTGGTACGAGCTCCCGGAGGTGGGACGGCGCCCGGGCTGCCTCCTGACTCGCCAGGCGGCGATCGGCGTGCTCAACGCCGTCCTCGTCGCTCCGGCGACCCGCACGATCCGCGGGATCCCGACCGAGCTGCGGTTGGGGACCGAGGACGGCATGCCCGATGACTGCGCGCTGAGCTTCGACACCCTGGTGACCGTGCCGAAGGCGCTGCTCACCGAGCGCATCACCACGCTGCGCCCGGAGCGCCTCGACGAGCTGTGCGCCGCCCTCGGCGCCGCCACGGGCTGCTGATCGTGGACGACCAGCTGACGATCGGTGCCTCGGTGGCGGCAAGGGACGCCCCTCTGGCCGAGCGGATGCGCCCCCGCACGCTGGACGAGGTGGTCGGCCAGCCCCAGCTCACGGCCGCCGACGCGCCCCTGCGGGTGGCGCTGGCCTCCGGCGCCCCGCACTCGATGGTCCTCTGGGGGCCGCCCGGTACGGGCAAGACCACGATCGCGCTCTGCGTCGCCGCCGCGGTCGACGCCCGCGTGGAGCAGCTCAACGCCGTCACCGACGGCATCAAGGAGCTGCGGGCCGTCATCGCGCGGGCGGAGGCCCACCGCGCCACGGGCGGCCGGTCCCTGCTGTTCATCGACGAGATCGCACGCTGGAACAAGGCCCAGCAGGACGCGCTGCTGCCCTACGTCGAGGACGGGACCGTCGTGCTCGTCGGCAGCACCACGGAGAACCCGGGCTTCGAGCTCAACCGGGCGCTGGTCTCCCGCCTGCAGGTCCACGTCGTGCTCCCGCTGCAGGACGAGGACCTCGCGGAGCTGGCCCGCCGCGCCCTCGGCGACGCGGAGCGGGGGGCCGGCATCCCGCCGGGCGACCCGCGGCCGCCCTACGCACTGGCCGCGGACGCGCTGGACCACCTCCTGCTCGTGTCCGACGGCGACGCCCGGCGGCTCCTCGGGACCCTCGAGCGGGCGGTGCAGCTCGTCCCGGAGGGCGGGGAGCTGGACGTCGCGGTCCTCGAGCGCGCGGCGGGCCGGCGGGCCGTGGCCTACGACAAGGGCGGCGACGAGCACTACGCGGTCACCTCGGCCTTCATCAAGTCCATCCGGGGCTCGAGCCCCGACGCGGCCCTCTACTGGCTCGCGCGCATGGAAGCCGGCGGCGAGGCGCCGGAGTTCGTGGCGCGGCGGCTGGTCATCGCCGCGTCGGAGGAGGTGGGCACGGCGGCCTCCGGCGCCCTGGCGGTGGCGGTCGCCGGGATGCAGGCCGTGAAGATGATCGGGTCGCCGGAGTGCTGGCTGTCCCTGGCCCACGTCACGGCGTACCTCGCGCGTGCGCCGAAGTCGTGGGCCGCCTACGAGGGCCTGGGCGCCGCACGGCGGCTCGTGGCCGAGCGGCCGCACTTCCCCGTGCCGGACCACCTGCGCAACCCCACGACGCAGCTCGCGCGCGAGCAGGGACACGGCGAGGGCTACGTCCACGCCTCCCAGGCGGGCGCGGAGGAGGTGCGATTCCTTCCCCCGGAGCTGGAGGGCTCCTCGATCTACCGCCCGTCCGGCAATGGTCAGGATCTCTGATGTTCGTGCGCCGCGGTTGCAGCTTCGCGCCCAAAACACGGTTGAGCCTGCAAATACCGGTAATCGGACGTTCGCGCTGAGACAGAAAATCCACGCTCCTGGCCCCACCGTCCGAACGAGTGTGCTAGAACCAGCCTCGCATCGGCGGCCGTTGGGGCTCCCGTGTTCTCTCGAGACCCATTGAAAGGGGTTCCGACCTACATGCCTTTCCTTTCCAAGCGCCTCACGGCGCCCTCCCTCGCGGTACTGGCCATTGCGGCCGTGCCGTTGGTCGCGCCTGGCGCAGCCAACGCCGCGATGGGCGGAGCACTTCCCATCCAGACCAGCCTGCGCCCCGACCTCATCTCGGCGACGATCCAGAACGTGGACGCCAACGCCGGGACCCAGACGGTGCGCTTCACGTTCGACAAGAACATCGGCAGCCAGCCGACCGCGGCCAACTTCCGCATCGGCACGTACAGCGCCTCCAACAGCAACGGCATCCCCGCCGACTCGGCCACCCGCTCCGGCGCCAACACCGCCGACGCGGTGTTCTCGGCCACGGGTGACATCGACATCACGCAGTACACGTTCGCCGAGATCGGTGCCCCGAACTTCGGGACCAGCGAGCTCAACGGTGCGGTCAACGGCCTCGCCAACGGCGCCTCGAACGTCCCGGACGCCACGGCGCTCATCGGGTCGACGACGAACAACGGCACCGCGGGCCACACCACGGGGCCGGACCTCACCGGCATCACCGTCAATGTGGGCGCCCAGCAGGTGAACTACATCTTCGACCAGAAGATCAACAGCGCCGTCTTCCTGCCCGGTTTCCACATCCAGAACGTCGACGGCAGCGTCAACGCGGCGAGCCCAACGGCTGCATCCGTCGCCGGGAACGTCGCGACGATCACGTTCGCCAGCGGCACCATCGGCGTGAACATGGTCCGCGCCTACACCGACGCGGCCATCGTCACCGCCCTCTCGGACAACACGGGCAACCCGCTGCTCTCGGCTGCCCGTCCGGGCAGTGGTGGCTTCACCAACAAGCCGGACCTCCAGTCCGCCACGGTGATCAACAACGGCGGCTCGATCGTGTTCACCTACGACCAGCCGGTCACCGCCGGCACGACGGTTCCGGTCGTCATCCGGTCTGACGGCGGCGGCACGAGCCTGACGCCGGATGCGACGATCACGGGTGGCAACTCACTCGGCTTCACGATCGGCAGCGGCGCAGGCTTCAACGAGTACTTCGTCGTCGCTTCGTCTCCCGCCGGTGTCGCGACGGGTGCCGGTGGGTTTAGCTCCGCAGCCGGTATCCCGGTCGGTGGCAACGTCGGCGCCCTCGGGTCCGGCTTCGCCGTGGCCCCCGAGGCCCTGAAGGTCACGTTCGACAACGCCACGGGCGTGGCGAGCGTCCTGCTCGACCAGCGGTTCACCGGAAGCTCGCAGGGCCAGTTCACCCTCGTGGATGACACCGGCAACGCCCTAGCGGCCACGCCGACCAACATCTCCGGTGGCGGCTCGCCGTTCGCCGGTCAGGTCACCGCGAAGGCCCAGTTCACCCCGGCGCAGCTGTCGGGCGCCCGTGGGCTCCTGCTCAAGCAGGGTGCGGTCAGCACCAACCTCGGCTACACCAACGTGACCCAGGCGCTCTCGCCGACGGCTACGGCGGCGGTGCTGAAGAAGGGTTCGAAGGTCAAGTTCCACAAGGCCCACAAGGTCAGCAAGAAGCAGCGTCGCGCCTTCAAGCGCGCCCTGCGTCACCGCTAGCAGCACGTCGCGGGGGGCCACCACTGAGGTGGCGGCCCCCCGCGAACCAGAAGCGACATGAAGCCGCGGCCCTCGGGTCGCGGCTTCATGCGTTCTGGGGGTCGTACCGTCTCG
>JBBQZE010000186.1:0-5839 GCA_038207985.1 Solirubrobacterales bacterium | reverse complement strand
CGTCCCCGTGTGGCGCGCGCTCTCCGGCGGATGGATCTCGCTGACGGGAGCGGTGAACCCATCGGGCCTGGCGGTGACCCTGCTGCAGCGTCACGGGTCGCGCGAGCAGCAGGAGCACTGGCTGCCGGCCTTCGCGAGCGGCGCCGTCCACGCCTCGTTCTCGATCACCGAGCCCCAGGCCGGCAGCGATCTCGCCCGCTTGGAGACGACGGCCGCTCCGCTGGCGGGCGGCGGCTTCGTGCTCGAGGGCACCAAGCGCTGGGTGGCCGGCGGGGTGAGCTCGGACGTGGTCTTCCTGCTCGTCGGCGTCGAGGGCTCCGACAAGCCGTCCTGCGTGATCCTGCCCGCCACGGCTCGCGGCAGCCAGAGCTGGCGCGTCGAGGAGATCGAGAAGGTCGGCTACCGCGGCGTGGAATCGGCGGCCTACCGCTTCAGCGCCCACGCCGAGCCCGCGGCGGAGGTGCTCGGGGGCGCGGAGGGCCTGGGCCTCGGGGCGCGCCAGATGCTCGACGCGCTCGACGTCGGCCGCGTCAACGTCGCCTGCCGCGCGCTCGGGATCCTCGATCGCTGCCTGGCCGTGGCCCTCGACGAGTGCGTCGGCCGCGAGATCGGCGACGGCGTGCTCGGCGACCACACGCACGCCCAGCTCCGGGTGGGCGAGCTGCGCGCCCGCGGGCTCGCGGCCGCCGCGCTGACCGAGCAGGCCGCGCGGGCCGTCGACGCCGGCGACCCGGCGGCGCGCGACCTCGCGACGGCGGCCAAGGTGGTCGCGTCCGACACCGCCGTCTGGGCCGTGGAGCAGGCCGCGCGCCTCGCCGCCAGCCGGTCCTACGGCGCCGACGACGAGCTCGCCCGCCTGCGCCGCGACGCCCCGCAGACGCAGATCGGCGAGGGCGCCAACGACGCGCTGCTGATGGCGCTCGCCAAGGCGCCGCTGGACGCCGCGGCGACGCCGGCGCCCTGACGCCCGCCCGACGCCCCTTGCCAGGATGGGGGCGTGCGCTGGCTCGTCCTCATCGCGCTGACCGTGGCCGGCGCGCAGGCCGGGGACGCGGCGGGTCTCCCCTCCCCCACGCTGCTGTCCGGCATGGTCGCCGGGATCGTGGTGGCGCTGGCCGCGCGCGGCGCCGCCGCCGAGGACGCCGGTCCCCAGGTGCCGATCCGGATCGTCCGCGTCGCCGAGGCGCTCGTCGGCGTGGTGCTCGGGACCTACGTCTCCTCCTCGACGCTGCGAGAGATCGGCAGCGACCTGGTGCCGATCGTCCTGGTCACCGCGCTCACGCTCGCGGCGACGGTCCTCTCCGGCCTGGTCCTCTCGCGGATCACGCGCCTGGACCGCGCCACCGCGGCGTTCGGGATGATCGCCGGCGGCGCGACCGGAGTGATCGTGATCGCGCGCGAGCTCGGCGCCGACCAGCGCCTCGTGGCGGTCATGCAGTACCTCCGCGTCATCGTCGTGATGGTCCTCACGCCGCTGCTGGCGGCGACCGCGTTCCACGCCGCGGGCCACGGCCACCCCGGGGCCGCCCCGGCGTCCGATCCCCTCCTCCCGGCCCTCGCGTTCACGGTCGGCGCCACCGGCGTCGGGCTCCTGCTCGCCCGCCGCGCGCCGCTGCCGGCACCCACGCTGCTCGTCCCGATGCTCGCGGTCGCCGCGCTGGCGATCGTGGGCGCCCCGTTCGTCGAGCGTGTCCCGGGCGTGCTGCAGGACGTCGCCTTCGCCGTCGTCGGCGTTCAGGTCGGGCTGCGCTTCACGCCGGAGAGCCTGCGCAGCGCCGGGCGCATCCTGCTGCCCGCGCTCGCGCTCATCGTGGCGCTGCTGGCGGTCTGCTTCGGCTTCGCGGTCGTCCTCGCCGGGATGACCGGCGTGCCGGTCTTCGACGCCTACCTCGCCACGACGCCCGGCGGGCTCTACGCCGTCCTCGGCACCGCGGTCGACTCCGGCGCCGACACCACCTTCGTGCTCGCCGTGCAGGTCCTGCGGCTGTTCGTGATGCTGCTCGCCGCGCCGGTGCTCGCGGGCCGCCTCGTGCCGGCCGTCGCGCCGGGGCCCGCCCCCGCCCGGCTCTAGGAGGCCCTCGACGCTTCCCGAGTCACGGCGCCAGGCGCTCGACCACCCAATCGTCACCCTCTCGCCGGAAGCGCAGGCGGTCGTGCAGCCGGTTCGGGCGCCCCTGCCAGAACTCCACCGCGTCCGGCACCACGCGGAGCCCACCCCACCCGGGCGGCCGCGGGACGGCGGCCTCGGCCCCGAAGCGCACGCGCACCGCGGCCTCGGCGACCTCGAGCTCGGCACGGGCGCCGACGACGCTGCTCTGCGGCGAGGCGTGCGCCCCGAGCTGCGAGCCGCGCGGCCGCTGGGCGAAGTAGGCGTCGGATTCGGCGGCGCCGACCCGCTCCACGCGGCCGGTCACGCCGACCTGACGCTGGAGGGCGATCCACGGGAAGGTCAGCGCCGCGCGCGGGTTCGCTGCCACCTGGGTCGCCTTCCGCGAGCCGTAGTTCGTGTAGAGGACGAAGCCGCGGGTGTCGACGCCCTTGAGCAGGACGGTGCGGCTGCTCGGCGCCGCGTCGACCCCGGCGGTGGCGAGCACCATCGCGTTCGGCTCGGGGAGCCCCGCCGCGACCGCGTCGGCCAACCAGCGCTCGAACTGGGCGAGCCAGGTCGGCGCCAGGTCGGCCTCGTCGAGGCCACCACGCTCGTAGGAGCGGCGCATCGCGGCCAGGTCCTCGCCGCTCATCGCCGCTCCCGCCGGAGGCACGTGACCGCGAGCCAGCGGCCCGGGGTGGGCGTCGGGGCCAGCGGAAACGCCAGGTCCTCCGCGAGCGCCCACAGCGGCGCCGGGCGGTCCGAGACCGCCCACCCGGGCGGCCACGCGGTGACCTCGGCGTCGCGGAGCAGCTCGAGCAGCAGCGTCGCGGGGGCCGTCGCGCCCGGGATGCGCACGGGCATGCGGGTCCGGAAGCGGAGCAGGCAATGGTCCGACGGGACGATCTCCCGCGCCTCCGGGTGCTCCGTGTGGGCGACGCCGACGAACATGCGAAGCGACATGCAAGCAGCCCGGCCGCGGTCGCGCACCCACGGCATCGGCTGGTTCACGCACGAGCCACGGGGGCACCGGAACAGGATGCGCTCACGCAGAACGCGTCCGACAGCATCGCTCGCCCTGGCCTTCGGGATGCTCATCGGCCTCGCCGGCTCCTACGCCGACAACCTCCTCGGGGACGGCCTGGTCGTCACCGCGGCCCAGGTCTACCTCTGGGCGGTCGGTGGGCTCCTCCTGCTCACGGGCGTCGCGACGTCGTTCACGCTCGGCGCCGGCCTGCGCGCCGAGCGGGCGCACGAGCGCAGGGACCCGGTGCGCGCCACCGCCCGCTAGCGTCGAGGCGTGCGCGGCATCATCGACTTCTACCGGAGCAACCCCCTCGTGCTCGTCGTCGCCGTCGTCCTCGGCGCGGTGGTGTCGGTCGCCGCCGCCACCGGAGGATCCGGCGGCCTCGTCGGCGACATCGCCGCGGTCGCGGTGGCCGGGCTGCTGGTCGGCCTCTTCATCGCCTGGCGCCGCGGCCGCGGCGCCTGAAGCACTAGCCGAGCGGCGGCGGGTCCAGCAGCTGCAGCGTGCCGTCCCGCCGAGAGGCCACGAAGACCCGGTGCGTCACCGGGTCGACCGCCAGCCCGTCCGGCTGGGGCACGGTGGGCAGGCGCCGCAGCTCGTGCGGTCGACCGTGGGCCGGCAGCTCGACGACCTCGTTGGTCGCCGTGAGCGTGATCCACAGGCGGAGCTTCTCCGTGTCCAGCGCGATGCCGTACGGGCCGCCCGGCAGGTGCACCCGGCGCACGAGCTCGAGCGCAGGTCGCGTCCGGAAGACGAGCAGGGCGTCACCGGCGGTGTCGGTGACCCACAGCCAGCGGTCGTGGGCGACCGCATGCGTCGGCCCCACACCGGCGTCCGCGCGCCCGAGGCGGCGGCCCGTCGCCACCTCGACCAGGTCCACGAGACGCTCGCGACCCGAGACGACAGCGAGCCGGCCGGGAGACACGGGCGCCAGGCCCGTCGGCTGCGCCCCCACGGCGATCGACCGCTCGCGCCGGTCACCACGGACGACGGCGACCGCGCTCCCGGCGCCGTCGGTGACGAACGCGGAGCCCGCAAGCGCGCCGCCGACGACGTCGTGCGGCCGGCCGCCGAGGCGAAGGTCGCCCGTGACGCGGCCGTCACGGGCGCGGACGCGCAGCAGGCGACCCGCCCGCTCGGCCGGGACGAGGACGTCGCCGCCTTGCACGGCGAGATCACGCGCGGCGCCCGGCAGACCGACGCGCCGGGCCACGCGGCCAGAGGCACCATCGACGAGCACGAGCTGCGCCGGGTCGCGCACGCCGACCGCCAGCAGCCCCGAGGCAGGATCGAAGGCCAGACCTTCCGGCGCGCCGCCGGGGCCCGTCGTCCGGCCGGGCACCAGCGCCGCGGCCGGAGGGCCGAGCCGCACGACGCGGCCCGCCGGCGTGCGGCTGGCGGGGGGCGACACCCGCGGCTGCGCGACGGGCGGGAGATCGGCCACCGCCGCCGAACCGCAGCCCGCGACGCCCGCCGCGGCGGCCGCGAGCGCGAAGCCACCCACCCCGCAGCGCAGGCGTGCGCGCCGTCGGGCGGGGCGGGGCGCACGGACGGGCATGGCGTCAGGATGGCACCGTGCCGTCGGCCGCCTCGCGCCTGCTCCTGCCCGTCGCGACGCTGGTCGTCGTCGCCACCGTCGTCACCGGCGTCTGGATCCACCACGCCACGGGGGCCCTGGGAACGGCAACGCCGCCGTTCGTCGTGGCCTGGCAGCCGGACGCCGCGTGGCCCTGGGCCGCCGTCGCGGTCCTGACCGCCGCCGCCGCGGCCTGGGCCGCCCCGCGGCTCGCCGCGCCGCCGGCGTCCCTGCGGCTCGGCGGGCCGGCCTGGCTGCTCGGCGCGACGGGCCTGGCGCTCGTGAACGGCCTCGCGCTGGGCGCGGCCCGGAACGGGCCGCTGGGCTGGCGCGAGGTCTTCCTGCTGGGTCCGGGCGGCTCGTTCGAGGCGAAGAACGAGTACCTGGCCGGGCTCCCGGCCCTCAGCTACGGCCCACGGTTCTTCCTCGACCGCTTCGCCGAGCTCGTCCCCAGCCTCCCCGTGAACGTCGCCGGGCACCCGCCCGCCCTCATGCTGGTGATCGACGCCTTCGGGCTGCGCACCGCGGGCGCCCTGGCCACCCTGTGCATCGCCTGCGCCGTCGCGCTGCCCGCGCTCACGTACGCCCTGGCGCGGCAGCTCGGCCTCCAGCCCGAGCAGGCCGGGGTCGCCGCGCTGCTCGCTGCCCTGAGCCCCGCGGTGCTGCTCATCGGGATCACCTCCGGCGATGCAGTGTTCGCCGCGGTGGGGGCGGCCGCCGCGATCGCGCTGGTCGCCGAGCGCCCGCTGGTCCGGGCGGCGGGGTGCGTCGCGCTGGCGGTGGCGGCGTTCTTCTCCTGGGCGCTCCTGGCCGTCGCGGCCTGGGCCACGGTCGTCTGCGCGCTGCGCGAGGGCTGGCGGCGGGCACTCGTGCTCGCCGTCGGCTGCGGGCTCGCGGTCCTCGCCTTCGACGCCGCCCTGTGGGCGGCGACCGGCTACGACGCGGTCGGGACCCTGCGGGCCACGGAGGCGTACTACTCGAACTCCGTGGCCTCCCGGCGGCCGCACGCCTTCTACGTCTTCGGCTCCCCCGTCGCGTTCGCGGTCGCGCTCGGCGTGCCGACCGCCGCCGCCGCACTCGTCGCGGTGCAGCGCCGCGCGCCGGCCGCCGTCGGCTTGGCCGTGATCGTCGTCGTCGCGAGCGTCGC
>JBBQZE010000185.1:0-5853 GCA_038207985.1 Solirubrobacterales bacterium | reverse complement strand
CTGGCGCCCCGTCGCCGGGCGCACGCTGATGGGCGCGATGGGCCCGGGCATGGCGGACGAGCGGCGGATCGCCCGCCGGATGCTCGGCCTGCTCCCGGGCGATCTGGTCCTCGACGTCGCGTGCGGCACCGGGCACTTCGCCCGCGACTTCGCCCGCGTCGCCGGCGACGGGCTGGTCGTCGGCCTCGACGCGTCCGCCACGATGCTCGAGCGCGCGCTGCGCGAGCCCCAGGCCGGCAACCTCGCCTACGTTCGCGGCGACGCCTCCGCGCTGCCCTTCGCCGACGACACCTTCGACGCGGTCTGCTGCTTCGCCGCGCTGTATCTGATCGAGGATCCGATGGCCGCCATCGCCGAGCTCGTCCGCGTCCTGGCGCCGGGCGGCCGGATCGCGCTGCTGTCGAGCTGCCACCGCGGGCCCCTGCCCGCGCATCGCACCGCGCCACTGGTCCGGGCCTTGACCGGCATCCGGGTCTTCGGCCGGGAGGAGCTGGTCGACGCGCTCGAGGACGAGGGCCTGGAGGGCATCGAGCAGCGCGTGTCCGGCCTGGCCCAGTTCGTCTGCGCGCGCGACGGCGGCGAGCCGGCCGTGTAGGCGCGGCCCCGGCCTGCGATCCTGCGAGCAGTGGCCGAATCGTTCACCGACACGCCGCTGCTGACCGGGCGCTTCGACGCCGCCCTGCACCTGGCGACCGAGCACCACGCGCGGCAGCTGCGCAAGGGCACGCCGGTGCCCTACAGCGCCCACCTGCTCGCGGTCGCCTCGCTCGTGCTGGAGATGCACGGCGACGAGGACGAGGCGATCGGCGCGCTGCTCCACGACGTCGTCGAGGACGGCGGTGGGCTCCCGGCGCTGGAGCGGATCGAACGCGACTTCGGGCCGGCGGTCGCGGCGATCGTCCTGGCCAACAGCGACACGGTCGACGGCGAGGAGGAGCCCGGCGGCGGGGGGCGGGCCTGGTATCGCCGCAAGCGCGCCTACCTCGACGGCTTCCCGGACAAGTCGCCCGCGGCGCTGCGCGTGGCGCTCGCCGACAAGCTGCACAACGCGCGCTCGATCCTCCTGGACTACCGCACGCACGGCGACGACCTGTGGGCGCGCTTCGGCCAGGGTCAGGGGATCGCCACCCGGATCTACTACCGGGAGCTGGCGACCGCCTTCGAGCGGCAGGCCGCCCGCGTCGGGCCGGGCGCCGAGCCCCACGTGGCCGAGCTCCGCCGCACCGTCGACGCGATCACCGCGCTCGCGGCCGAGCGCCAGGGACCCGATTCGCGCGCGGGCTTCGACGCCTGAGACGCGCGCTGGCCGCTTCGGCGGCCGTATTCGGGCAAGCTGCCCGGCGATGACGCCGGCCCCCGCCGCCCCCGCGCCCGCCGCGGCCCCCGACGCCGCGGCCGTCCACCATGGCGGCGCCGCTGCGCTGACGCTCGGGGCGCTCGGGGTGGTCTTCGGGGACATCGGCACGAGCCCGCTGTACGCGATGAAGGAGACCTTCGCCGGGCACCACACGCTGGACCCGTCGCAGGCCCACGTCTACGGCGTGATCTCGCTCGTCTTCTGGGCGATCATGATCATCGTCACCTTGAAGTACGTCACGTTCGTCATGCGCGCGGACAACGGCGGCGAGGGGGGCATCATGGCCTTGATCGCGCTCGTCCAGGGCCTCTCGATCCGCACCCCGCGGGGGAAGGCGGTCCTGGTCGCGGTAGGGATCTTCGGCGCCGCGCTCTTCTACGGCGACGGCATGATCACGCCGGCCATCTCCGTGCTCTCGGCGGTGGAAGGGCTGGAGCTCGCGGCGCCGGGCCTCGCGCACTTCGTCATCCCCATCACGCTCGCCATCCTGACGAGCCTGTTCGCGATCCAGCGGTTCGGGACCACGGTGGTCGGCCGGCTGTTCGGGCCCGTGATGGGGCTGTGGTTCGGGACCCTGGCGGTGCTCGGCCTCGTCAAGGTCGTCGGCGAGCCCTCGATCCTGCGTGCGCTGTCGCCGAGCTACGGGATCCGGTTCTTCCTCGACGACGGCGGGCGGGCGTTCCTCGCCTTGGGCTCCATCGTGCTGGCGGTCACGGGCGCCGAGGCGCTGTACGCCGACATGGGCCACTTCGGACGGCCCCCGATCCGCCGCGCGTGGTTCCTTTTCGTGCTGCCCGCGCTCGTCCTGAACTACATGGGGCAGGGCGTTCTGGTGCTCGATCGCCCGCAGGCGGTGGAGTCGCCGCTGTTCCGCATGGTGCCGGACGCCGGGCTCGTTCCGATGGTCGTGCTTGCCACGCTGGCCACCGTCATCGCCTCCCAGGCCTTCATCTCCGGGGCGTTCTCCGTCACGCGCCAGGCCGTGCAGCTCGGCTTCCTGCCGATGCTCACGATCCGGCACACCTCCCGCCAGGAGGCGGGGCAGATCTACGTGCCCGTCGTCAACTGGGGCCTGTTCGTCGCCATCGCCGGCCTGGTCGTCGGCTTCGGGTCCAGCACGGCACTGGCCTCGGCCTACGGCATCGCGGTGACCGGGACCCTGGCGATCGACACCGTCCTGTTCTTCGTGGTGGTCCGCCTGCTGTGGGGCAAGCCGCTGTGGGTGGCCCTCGCGGGCGCCGTCGGCTTCCTCGTGGTCGACCTCGGCTTCTTCGCGGCCAACGTGTCCAAGATCGTCTCGGGCGGCTGGTTCCCGCTCGTGGTCGCCGCGCTGGTCTTCACCGTCCTGCTGACGTGGCGGCGGGGTCGCGACGCGGTCGCCGTCACGCGCTCGAAGGAGGAGGGCCCGCTGCTCGACTTCGTCCTCGGGCTGCAGGAGGCGGGCAAGCAGCCCGCGCGCGTCCACGGGACGGCGGTCTTCTTGAACGCCGACCCGACCCGCACGCCGCTGGCCCTCCGCTACAACGTCGAGCACAACCGGGTGCTGCACGAGCACGTCGTGGTGGTCGCCGTCGAGACGCTGGGGGTCCCGCACGTCGCAGACGACGACCGGGTGACCCTCGTCGATCTGCTGATCCCGGACGACGGCATTGCGCTGGTCACCCTGCGCTACGGCTTCCAGGACGAGCCCGACGTCCCGGCGGGGCTGCGCCGCGCCGCCGAGCACGGGCTCGAGGTCGACACGGAGGAGGCCACGTACTTCCTCTCGCGGGTCACCATCGCCCCGACCAAGACCCGGGGGATGGCCCGCTGGCGCAAGCGGCTGTTCACGCTGATGAGCCGCAACGCCGCCGGCCGGGTGCAGTACTTCTGCCTCCCTCAGGAGCGGGTCGTCTCGTTCGGCTCGCAGATCGACGTCTGAGGCGGTCGTGGAGGCGTTCGCGGCGGCCTGAAGCCGCGAGAGGCGCCCGGCCGGCCCGAATGCCCTTGAATGGGTGGCATGTCCACACCCCCCGGCCATCGCAGCGTCAAGATCCCGAACGACGAGCGACTGGGGTGGTCCTCCGACCGGCCGCGCCGAGACGGCATGCCGAACCGCCCGGCCGACATCTCGGTCCGGGGCCGCGTGCTCAGCCCGTCCGACCGCCTGCGCTACTCCCCGGGCAGCCTGCTGCTGATCGTCTCGCCGTCGCCGGCCGAGCGTGACCGCTTCGCCGACCGGCTGATCGAGGACCGCGCGTCGCTCTTCTCGCTCGGCAAGGTGCGCAACCTGATCCAGGGCCGGGTCCCCGAGGAGGCGCTTGAAGAGAAGGCGGCTGAGCTGCTCGTCGCAGCGGTCACCAAGCGCCTGCAGTCCGGCGAGACCGTCGTGGTGGCGCTCGAGGGGCTCGCCGCCGAGGAGCGTGAGCGCTTCGTGCGCCCGGCCGCCGGCCTCAAGCGGCCGCGGCACCTGATCCTGCTCGAGACGGGCAAGGACCAGGTCGCCGAGGAGGACCGCGCCCCGCTCAACGAGCTGCGGCGCAGCCTCGACGCCGGGACGCTCGGCGCGGAGGGGATCCAGACCTCGCTGCGGCTCGGCGGCGCGACGATCGGCGAGGTCAAGAAGGTCCTCTTCCGCCCGCCGCCCCGCGACGACGACTGAGGCCGCGCGCGACGCGCTGCTCTACCCTCGGCGGGTGCCCATCGCCGCCCTCCGCCGCCGCGCCGTCGCCGCGGCGACCCTGGTCGCCCTGGTGGCCTCTCCCGCTGCTGCCACCGCCGCCACGAAGCACGGGATCACGCCGCTGACCCCGTCGCTCGACCGCAAGGTCGCCCAGGGCAAGTCCGCCGCCTTCCGCATGCGGGTGCACGGCCCGGGGACGGTCTTCGTCAACATCTGCAAGTCGCCTCGCAAGTCGAAAGCGGACGGCACGATCTGTCATCGCCAGGGGATCGGCCAGGCCCACCGGGTCAACGGCGTCTTCAAGTGGACGCAGCGCTTCTACGACTACCCCGAGTTCTGGCTGAACACGCCGGGGACGTACTACTGGCAGGCCTACCGCATCGCGTGCGCGAAGGGCAGCAGCAAGGACTGCCGCCAAGAGGGTCCCGTCGTGCGCTTCCGCGTGCGCTAGGTCGCAGTCCTTGGCGGGGCGCCGCTCGGATCGGGGGGTAGCGTGGACCGCAGTGACCTCCCCGCCCGCCTCCGACACCGCCGCACGCAGCCTCGCCCACTGGAGCGAGGAGGGCCGTGCCGAGATGGAGGCCTTCTACGCGCTCGCGCGGCTCGACTACGAGCTCCTCGCGGGCAGCCTGGACTGGGGCCGCCTGCTGGCCGGGGTGGCCGCCGGCCGCGGCGAGCTGCGCCTGCTCGACGTCGCCTGCGGCTCCGGGAAGTTCCCCGAGGCGCTGGGGCGGCACGCCGACCTGTCCGCCCTGGCGGGCATCCGCGTCGCCTACGACCTGCTCGACCCGAGCGCGTTCTCGCTCGACGAGGCCGCGGCGGCGCTGCGGCCGCCGTTCGAGGCGGCGGCGCGCTACGAGTCGACCCTCGAGGACCTCGACGCGGATGCCGGGCCGTGGGACGTCGTGTGGGCCACCCACGCGCTGTACGCCCTGGAGCCGGCCAACGTCGACGCCGCAGCAACGCGCCTGCTCGCGGCCCGGGCTCCGGACGGGGTGACATTCCTGGCGCAAGGCGCGCGGGACGGCCACTACCTGCGCGTCTACGACGCCTTCCTCGACGGCGTGCGCGGCGGGGAGGGCACGCCCTACGTCGCGTCCGAGGACCTCGTGGACGCGCTGCGCACCCGGGGTGCCGAGCCGCAGGTGCACCGGCTGCACTACGACCACGTCGTCGCCGACGCGGACACTGCGGTCGTCGAGGGCTACCTCCAGCGCTGCCTGTTCGACGACGACCTCACCTTCGCCGAGCTGCTCGAGGCGCCGGTGATCGGGCCGTACCTCGCTTCGACGCACGACGCCGAGGCGGGCGTCTACCGCTTCCACCAGGAGGTCGAGATGGTCGCCCTCGTCCCCGAGGGGGTGGACGTCCCGTGGACTCCCGCATCCTGAGCACCGAGCACGCCAAGGAGTCGGGGGTCGACGAGCCCTGGCAGGAGGGCAACGAGGCGTGGTGGGACTGGTATCTGTCGCTCGCCGACCCCGCCGGCACCCCCGCCGAGCTCGTCGAGGTCGCGCCGCCGGAGCCCGTCGCCGCGCTCGGGATCGAGGCGCTGCGCGCGGAGCTCGCCGAGCCCTACGCGCTGACCGAGGCGCAGGCCTCCGGGTTCACCGCCGACGGCTACGCGAAGCTGCCCGGCGTGCTCTCCGCGGCTGCACTGGCTTTGGCCCGCGAGGAGGTCGGGCGCCTGGCCGCGGCCGGCGACGGACCCGGCAAGTCGGGCTTCCTGAGCCTGGACATGATGTGGCAGGGCGACTCGGAGGTGCTGCGGCTGTTCGCGCTCTCCCCGCGCCTCGGCCGCCTGGCGGCCGACCTGCTCGCCGTCGCCGACGTC
>JBBQZE010000184.1:0-5877 GCA_038207985.1 Solirubrobacterales bacterium | reverse complement strand
CGTGGGCGCGCAGGTCGATCCTGTCGGCGGCCGCCCGCGCGCCGCGCCCGAGCGCGACCCCGAGCCGGCCGGGAGCCCCGGCGATGGTGAAGACCGCGCGGCCGTGGTCGGCGTCGCGGTGGACGTCGAGCACCCGCGCGTCGCCGTGGGCGGCGAACGCCTCCGCAACGGCCCGCAGCACCGCGAGGTCGGCGCCCTCGGAGACGTTCGGGACCGCGATGAGCTCGGGCGGCCTCACGGCGCCCGCCTTGCCCGCCGCAGCGCGACCGCGCCGATCACCGCGCCCGCCGCGGCGCCCGCCACGAGCGTCACCAGCCCGATCACGCCGATCGTCGTGCCGCCCCCGCCGAGCCCGTCACCGATCGCGGTGTAGGAGAAGGCCCGCGGAGCAGCGCCGACGACGGTCCCCGCGACGACCTGCCAGACCGCGAGCCCGGCGAGCCCGAAGAGGTACGAGCACGGCGCGTCGGGCACCGCCGGCAGCAGGCGCTGCACGGCCACCGCGAGGACCGGGCGCCGGTGCAGCAGCCGCTCGATCCGCGCCACGCGCGCGTCCTCGAACTCCACGACGCCGGGCCGCCCCGCGGCCCGCGCGGACACGACGGCGATGACCGACGAGAGGACCGTCGCCCCCAGCGTCGCGAAGAACCCCGTGGCCGTCCCGAACAGCAGCCCGCTGGCGCCCGCGAGGATCGGCCCGGGGACGAACAGGCTCCCCAGGACGCCGGACACCAGCACGAACGCGAACGGCGCGCCGGCTCCGAGTGGCTCGATCGCGTCGCGGAGGTCCCGCTCGCCGACGGGGGACCCGAACGCCAGGGCGACGCCCAGGACCACGAGGAACGCCACGAACACCACCAGGCGGGGCTTGGCGCTGCGCACGTACCCACGGTACCGGCGGTAGCGTGGGACCATGAGCACCCCGGGGGCCGTCACCGCCGACCTGCCGATCACGACCGCCCTGGAGCTTCCGGGCAGGACGGTGAGCGAGAGCCTCGGGCTCTGCTTCGGGCTCGTCGTCCGCTCGATGGGGCTCGCGAAGAGCTTCACGGCGAGCTTCTCCGCGCTGCGCCAGGGCGAGGTGAGCCAGTACACCGAGGTCCTCGAGGACTCCCGGCGCCACGCAGTGGATCGCATGGTCGCCAACGCCCACCTGCTGGGTGCCGACGCCCTGGTCGCGGTGCGCTTCGACTCCTCCGAGATGGGCCAGAACCTGACGGAGATCCTCGCCTACGGCACCGCGGTCAAGCTCGCGCCGTGAACGAGGCCGGCGACGCCGTCCGGGACCGCGACGCGGCCCTCCTGGGCCGTCACTACGTCGCGGGAAACGTCGGGGCCGACGACTTCAGCGCACGCCTCGACATCCTGTACGGCTCGGCCGGCGACGGGGGACGCGCGACGGCGCTCGCCGGGCTCCCGGCACTCGATGCCGCCGCCCCGGCAGCCGTCGTGAGCCGGCGCGGCTGGTGGCGCGGGCGTCACGGCGAGTCCGACGGCCCGCAGCCCGGCTGGCTGCCGACCCCCGAGCGCTTCCTGGACCCCACCACCGACCGCGTGATGCGGGTCTGGCTCGACCCGGCCACCCGCCGGCGCCACTACCTGCCCGACCGGGCGGCGTGACCGGAGCCAGGATGTCCGCGGCGACGTGCGACAATCCGCCGCGCGTGGCTGGGTAGCTCAGCTGGTTAGAGCGCACGACTCATAATCGTGAGGTCGGGGGTTCGAGTCCCCCCCCAGCTACTGCGCGCGTGTCGTCGCCTACGACCCGTAGTCGACGACGAGATCCGTGGCGATCCCCAGCAGGAAGCCGGCGCCCAGCAGGTAGAGCCCGAGCTCCTGGTGGCCAAGGCGGCGCACGCCGTTCCAGATCTGCCCGATCACGAACAGGATCGCGCCGCCGGCCAGGGCGAAGAACAGCAGCTGCAGCGCGTCGCTGGAGACCTGGTAGCCGATCATCGAGCCGAGGAAGGTCGGCCCGCCCGCCACGAGGCCGGCGGTGAGCAGCCAGCGCCAGCTCGGCCGGACGCCGCCCAGGGGGCCGACGATCCCGAAGCCCTCGGTGGCGTTGTGCAGCGCGAAGCCGATGATCAGGACGGTCGCGAGGCCGACCTCCCCCGCCTGGGCCGAGACGCCGATGGCCAGGCCCTCGGCGAAGTTGTGCAGGCCGATCGCGGCGGCGACGACCATGCCCGTCCGCAGCGCGCGGCGGGTCGCCTCGCCGTGCGTGTCGGCGTGCTCGGCGCGCTCGGCCGGGGTCGCGACGGCCAGGGACTGCCCCCCGGCCATCGGCGGACGGGTCCGGCTCCCCCGCTCGAGGCGCTTCTGCGCGGTTGCGATCCCGCCGACTCCGACGAGGAATCCCACGGCGAGCAGGGCGAACAGGCCGATGACCGGCCACAGCGACGCGCTGTCGTCCTTGAAGGCGTCCAGGCGGCCCTGGAGGATGCAGAGCGCCTCCGCCCCGACGTCCATGAACAAGAACGCCAGGATCCCGGTGGCGAGCATCGACAGGCCGACGCGCGCTCGGTCCGACAGCCCCTTCACGCGCCCCACGGGCAGCCCGATGAAGATGGTGGCCCCGGCGATCGCGCCCAGCAGTGCCGTCGAAGAGAAGCTCATGACCCGTTCTGGTTAGGGCGCCCTAATGCGCCCGGGACACAAGTCCTACCACGATTGGTGATGCGTGCGACTGCCCGACGGCGAGGGCCGGCTCCCTGCACTGGCACGTGATCCCGATCGTGCGCTCATACGGCAGCCCGCCTCCGGCCGTCGGCCGGCGCGCCGTCCGGGAGCACGAGGATGGCGCCCTCCCCCGTCGCGTAGGCCTCCTCGCCGTGCGCGACGAGGTCCATCCCCAGGGCCTCGTGGGCGACGGTCGCGCGGAGCGGCATCACGCGGCCGAGCACCTTGAGCAGGGCCCACGTCGCGCAGAACGCGTAGGCCGGCGCGACGAGGGCCGCGAGCGCTTGCTCGCCGAGCTGGGCCGCGTCGCCGTAGAGGAGCCCGTCGGCCACGCCGTTCCAGGACGCCTGGGCCGCGAAGCCGACGAAGAGGATGCCGGTGAGGCCGGCGACGCCGTGCGCCGCGAGGACGTCGAGGGTCTCATCCAGCCTCGAGCGGGGGCGCCAGACGATCGCGAAGTAGCTCGGCACCGCCGCGACGACGCCGAGCGCCATGGCCCAGATGGGGCTCAGATACCCGGCCGCGGGCGTGATGGCGACGCAGCCCACGATGATCGCCGTCGCGGCGCCGACCGCCGTCGCCTGGCGTGAGCGGACGAGGTCGAGCACGAACCAGACGGTCAGCGTGCAGGCCGGCGTCAGCAGCGTGTTGACGAAGGCCAGGACCCCCGGGCGCCCCGTCGAGAAGCCGCTGCCGCCGTTGAAGCCGAACCAGCCGAACCAGAGCAGGCCGGCGCCGACCAGGACGTAGACCGCGTTGTGCGGCAGGAGCGCCTGGCGCCCGTAGTCCTTCCGGGCGCCGACGACGAGCGCGGCGGCCAGCGCCGAGAACCCGGAGCCCATCTCGACGGGGACGCCGCCGGCGAAGTCGAGGGTCCCTTGAGCCTGGAGCCAGCCGCCGCCGAACGCCCAGTGGGCAAGCACCGCGTAGACGAGCACGGACCACAGCGCGGCGAACACCAGGAACGCCCCGAAGCGCATGCGCTCGACGACGGCGCCCGAGACCAGCGCCGTCGTGACGATGCAGAAGGTCGCCTGGAAGGCCATGAACAGCAGGTGCGGGATGTGCGTGCCCTCCCGCGGCCCGAAGCCCACGCCGCGCAGGCCGACGTGCTCGAAGCCCCCGATGATCCCGTTGGCGGTCCCGAAGGCGACCGAGTAGCCGACCAGGGCCCACGTCACGGTCGCCACGCCGAGCGCTGCGACGCACATCATGAACGTGTTCAGCGTGTTCTTCGAGCGCACGAGGCCCGCGTAGAACAGCCCCAGCGCCGGCGTCATCAACAGGACGAGCGCCGTCGCGGCGAGCATCCACGCGGTGTCGGCCGCGTTGATCCCGGGCGGCATCACCCGCGGACCGGCGTGACGGCGTCGTCGTCGACGTCCCCGGTGCGGATGCGGACGACCCGTTCGAGCGGGACGACGAAGATCTTGCCGTCGCCGACCTCGCCGGTCCGCGCCCCGTCGCACAGCGCGTCGATGGCGGGCTGGACGAACTCGTCGGAGACCGCGATCTCGAAGCGCATCTTGTCGGCGAGGTTCATCCGCACCGTGGTCCCCCGGTAGGTCTCGACGCGGTCGAGCTCCCCGCCGTGGCCCTGCACGCGGCTCATGGACATCCCGCGGACCTCCGCGCGATAGAGGGCCTCGAGGACGTCGTTCGTCCTTTCCGGGCGGACGATGCCGATGACGAGCTTCATGGACTGGTGCTCCTGGGAGGGGACAACGGGGTCCGCAGCTTGTCAGCCGGACCGCAACCCCGGCGGTCCTGCGGCGTTGTGGGCGGTGCGGGCACGCGCACTTCTTCCCAACGGCCGCGTGCGTGCTCCGCCCAACCTTCTGCAGTCCCCCAGGACCCGCCTGGCCCTAGCCGAGCGCCGCCCGCAGCACCTGGCGGGCGATCGGCGCCGCCGCGCGCCCGCCCGCTCCGGCGCCCACCAGCATCACCGCCACCGCGACCCGCGGTGCGCCGGCGGGCGCAAAGGCCACGAACCAGGCGTCGGTGTTCCTCGGGTCGGGTGCCCCGCCGGCGGTCGGCCGCAGCTCCGCGGTGCCCGTCTTGCCGGCGACCTCGACCCCGGGGAGCGCGGCGGCGGTCCCCGTGCCGGCCCGCACGACGCCGAGCATCATCGCGCGGACCTGGTGGGCGACCCGGGCGGGGACCACCCGCCGGACCACCAGTGGCTCGAAGGACGCGAGGCGCGGCCGGACGCGGCGGCCGTCGTTGGCGATCGTCGCTCCCACGCTGGCCATCTGGAGCGGGGTGGCGAGGTCGCGGTCCTGGCCGATGGCGCTCGCCCCGACCGCGAGGGCGTCGCGGAGGTCCGTCGCGATCGTGCTCGTCTTGAGCGCCGGGATCCCCGGCAGCGGCTGGTTGAAGCCGAAGTCCTCGGCCGCGGCCACGAGGCGCTTGCCGCCAAGGCGCGCGCCCAGCGGGGCGAAGACGGAGTTGCAGGACTCCGCGAACGCGGTCGGCAGCGATCCGCCGCACGACTCGTCGGAGGCGTTGCGCAGCTTGGTGCCCGACAGGGTGGCCGAGGTCCGCACCGGATAGCTCGAGGCAGGCGTGGCGATGCCGTCCTCGAGCGCGGTGGCGAGCGTGATGATCTTGAAGGTGGAGCCCGGCGGCTGCGGCGCGGAGACGGCGAGCCCGGCGAGCGCCTGCACCGCGCCGTCGCTCGGACGGATGACCGCGACGCCGCCCAGGCGGCCACCGAGCGCGGCGGCGGCCTGGCGCTGGAGGCCCGGCCGGATGGTGGTGGTGACCGAGCGGCCCGGCACCGCGGGGACCTTCTCGATCGTGCGCGTGCCGAAGCGCAACTTGGCCGAGGGCCGCCCGGCCAGCCGCGCGCCGTGGACGCGCTGCAGCCCGGTGGCGGGGCGACCGGGGGCGGCGGCGCGGCCGGCGATCGAGGCCCCGAGCGGGTCGGCGTCCAGCCGCGAGCCGTCGGCGGCCCGGATCACGCCGCGCGGCGGCGCGTTGCCGCGGACGACCGCGACCGCCTCGCCCCGCCGCAGCCCGGGCAGGCGCAACTCTGGCCGCCAGGCGACGCCGGCGTCGGCGCCCTTGCCCCGCACGGGCAGGGCCACCGTCCCGCGCAGCGCGCCGAAGCGGCGGGTCCGCGCGACCACGGGCAGGAGCACGACGCCGCCGCGCTCCGTCGCGGTGCGGCCGACGCTGATCGCACGGACGCCC
>JBBQZE010000183.1:0-5948 GCA_038207985.1 Solirubrobacterales bacterium | reverse complement strand
CCCGGCGCTAGGCGGCTTCGCGCTCGCCGAGCGACATCCCGGTGCGCGCGCTCGGGATCACGCGGACGCGCTCGGGCAAGAGCGGCAGCACGAGGCGGCGCACGTACTCCTGGTTGGCCTTGAGGGCCAGCGCGCGCGCGGGATCCCAGGAGAGGCCGTACCCCTTGCGCACGCGCGCGGGGAGCAGCCCGACGGTGATGACGTTGACGAGGTCACGCAGCGGGCGGGCGACGAGCGGGACCGGCACCTCGAGCACGATCTGCCGCCCCACCTCGCGGGCGCTGCCGGTCACCCAGAGCTCCGCGACCATCCGCGCCATGTAGCGGTCGAAGTCCTCGATCGAGGCGGGCATGTCGTCGTCGGTGAGGCCGAAGCAGCGCCCGACGACGTGGTAGTCGCGCCACAGGGCGTCGCGCTCGTCGCGGTCGAGCGGTGCGACATAGGCGCGGTAGACCCGGTCGGCCGAGTCCATCAGGCAGGCGAGGATCCACAGCAGCAGCTCGGGGTCGTCCGCGGCGTAGGGGGTGCCGGCGGGGAAGCGACCGGCGTCCTCGGGGATGACGCCCCGGACCCTCGCGTGCGCCCCGCGCACGCGCGCGGTGTAGGCGTCGGCCTTGCGGCGCGAGCCCCAGGCGATCTCGTCCATGACCACCGCGGTGCGGCGCAGCCGGGCGTAGGGGTCGTCGAGCGCCCCCGTGGACTTGAAGAAGCCCTCGAAGGCGACGGGGTGGGCGGCCATCATCAGCAGCGCCCGCGGACCCGAGAGCGCGACCGCGTACTCCTTGAGCACGCGCCGCAGCACGCTGGTGTCGTCGAAGTAGCTGTCCTCATCCATGCCGCTCATCGATCCGTAGTACGGACTCCCCTACCTTGGAGCCCACGATGCCAGCCGCCGCCTACGCCGGGAAGGAGTGCGTGTGCCAGTTCAAGCGCGGGATCTGCGACCAGACCTGCGTGAAGGACATGCTCGCGACGCCGTTCTACATCGCCTGCCTGAAGCTGCGCGGCCGCAAGTGCCTCGTGGTCGGGGGCGGGGAGCTCGGGCTGGAGAAGACCGAGGGGCTGCTGGCCTGCTCGGGTGACGTGCACGTGATCTCGCCGGAGGTCGTCGGGGACGTCGCCCGCCTCGCCGACGAGGGCTCGATCACCTGGGAGCAGCGGGAGTACGCCGGCCGGGACGACCTGGAGGGCGTCTTCATGGTCATCGCCTGCACCGACGACACCGACACGAACATCCGCATCTACGACGACGCGGAGGAGCGGGCGATGCTCGTGAACATCGTCGACGTCCCGCCGCTGTGCAACTTCATCCTTCCCGCGATCGTGCGCACCGGCCCGCTGGCCATCGCGATCTCCACGGCGGGCGCCTCGCCGGCGCTGGCCAAACGCATGAAGCGTGAGATCTCCGAGCTGTTCGGCGAGGAGTACGCGCAGCTCGCGATCATGCTGAACGACGCGCGCGGTTGGGCGAAGGGCACGCTGCCCACCTACCAGGACCGCAAGGCGTTCTTCGAGGAGATCGTCAACGGCGAGCCCGACCCCATCGCGCTGCTGCGCGAGGGCAAGGCGCGCGACGTGCTGGCGCTCATCGAGGCCGCCCAGCGCACGCACCAGCCCGTCTGAGGCGCTCGCGCGTCCGGCGGGATCGCCGTGTCGGAGCTCCGACGTCGGATGAACGCGATTACGCCAGCCCCGCCCGGGGCAGTGGAAGGTTCGCCGCTTCCCCTCAACAGAAGGAACACCAAATGATCCTGCTCGGCCTCGTCCTCCTCATCCTCGGCCTCGTCCTCGGCGTCTCGATCCTCTACACGCTCGGCGTCATCCTGCTCATCGTCGGCGTCGTCCTCTACGTGCTCGGCTCGACCAACCGCATGGTCGGCGGTCGCCGCCACTGGTACTAGGTCGCAGTCCCCGCGGGGGAAGCCCGCCGCCGCGACCGCATCCCGGGCGCGGCGGCCGCGGGTACAGTCGGGCACGGATGCCCGGCCGCCTCACCCACCTCGACGCCGAGGGCACCGCCCGGATGGTCGACGTGTCGAACAAGGCGGTCACCCGCCGGCGCGCGGTCGCGTCGGCAACGGTGCGCATGCGCCCCGAGACCGCGGCCATCGTCGCCGCGGGCGACGCACCGAAGGGGGACGTCCTTGGCGTCGCCCGCATCGCGGGCATCCAGGCGGCCAAGCGCACCGCCGAGCTGATCCCGCTCTGTCATCCGCTCGGCCTCGACCACGTCGACGTCGACGCGATCGTCGACGCGGCGGCCGGCACGGTGACCCTCACGGCCGAGGCCGGCCTGGAGGCGCGCACCGGCGTCGAGATGGAGGCGATGACCGCCGCGGCGGTCGCGGCCCTCACGGTCTACGACATGGTCAAGGGCCTGGACAAGGGCGTGGCCATCGAGCAGGTCGTCCTGCTGGAGAAGTCCGGTGGGCGCTCCGGGACCTGGCGCCGCGAGGGCGGTTGAGTGCGCGCCGCGATCCTCACGATCTCGACCCGGGTCTCCCGCAGCGAGGCCGAGGACACCTCCGGGCTGCTGCTCGCCCGCTTGGCCGAGGAGGCCGGCTGCGACGTCACCGCGATGGAGGTCGTCCCCGACGACTGGGCGCTCATCACCGACCGCATGCACCACTGGGTCGAGGACGGCGTGGCGTTCCTGCTCTGCACCGGCGGCACGGGGTTCACCCCCGACGACCAGACGCCGGAGGCCGCGCTCGCGGTCATCGAGCGGCGGGCGACGGGCGTGGAGCACGCGCTGCACGCCGAGGCGCAGCGGCGCCACCCCATGGGCGCGCTCTCCCGCGCCGTCGCCGGGATCTCCGGCGAGACGCTCCTGGTGACGTTCCCCGGCAGCCCGCGGGCGATCGAGGAGCTGTTCGGCGTCATCGCGCCGCTGATGGAGCACGCGGCGCAGCTGCTCCGGGGCGACCGGGACGCGCACGGCCCGCGCGGTGGCTGAGCGCGCGGCCGGAGCACCCGCGGCGGCGGGGGACAGCCCGGCGCTCGAGCTCGTCGGGCTGGTGCGGCGGTACGGCGAGCGCGCCGCGCTCGACGACGTCTCCTTCACGCTCGACGCGGGTCGCCCGCTCGTCGTCTTCGGCCCGAACGGCGCGGGGAAGTCGACCCTGCTGCGCGTCCTGGCCACGCTGCTGCGCCCGCACGCCGGCACCGTCGAGGTGCTCGGCGAGCCGTTGCCCGCACGTGGTTGGGCGGTGCGCGGCCGCGTCGGGCTGCTCTCCCACGAGCCGCTGCTCTACCGCGACCTCTCGCCGCGGGACAACCTCCGCTTCCACGCCCGGCTGCACGGGGTCGGCCCCGACCGGGTGGAGGAGGTCCTCGACGCCGTGCAGCTCGGCCTGCGCGCCGACGACCCGCTGCACACGTTCTCGCGCGGGATGGTCCAGCGCGCGGCCGTCGCGCGGGCCGTCCTGCACGACCCCGCGCTGCTGCTCCTCGACGAGCCGCGGGCGAATCTGGACCCGGCGGCAGCCGAGCTCGTCGAGCCGCTGATCGGCGCCGCGAGCGGGCGCACGTGGGAGGTGACCACCCGCGTGCGGGCTGGCCGAAGCCGACGTCGCCCTCGGGCTCGTCGCCGGACGGGTCGCCCTGCTGGCGCCGGGCGCCGACGTCGACCCCGCGGCGATCGGGGCGCTGTACCGATGAGCACCGTCCTCGCCCTCCTGCGCAAGGAGCTGCTGCTCGAGCGCAAGGTCCCGCAGCTCGTGCCGGCCATGGCGCTCTTCTCCGTGACGACCTTCGTCGTCTTCCACTTCGCGCTGCAGCAGCGCGAGGTCAGCGGCGACCTGGCCGCGGGGATCCTCGTCGTGACGCTGCTGTTCGCGACGATGCTCGGGCTGAACCGGCTGTACGTCGCCGACAAGGAGGAGGGGGGGTTCGACGCCTTCCTGCTCGCGCCCGTCGACCGGACGGCGCTCGGGATCGCCAAGGCGGTCGCGCTGTTCGCCTTCCTCGTGCTCGTGGAGCTCGTGATGCTGCCCGCCTTCGCCGTGCTGCTGCTCGGCCCCGGGATGGGCTGGGAGGTCGTCGGCAAGCTCGTGGTGGTGCTCGTCATGGTCGACGTCGGCCTCGCGGTCGTCGGCACCCTGGTCGGGGCGCTCGCCGTCCAGACCCGCGCGCGCGACCTCATCGGCCCGCTGATCGCGCTGCCGCTCCTGGTCCCCGTGGTCATCTCCGCGGCCCGGGCGCTGGCGCCGGTGCTCGCGGCCGCGGGGCCCGGGGCGCTCCAGGGCCGCTACCTGGGCCTCCTCGGCCTCTATGATCTGGTGTTCGGGCTCCTGGCCTACGCCGTCTTCGACTTCCTGCTCGAGGACTGAGCAGCAGGCTTCCAGCGTCCGTACCCCTCCGACATGACGTACGGCAAGAGCCTCCGCGTGACCTCCGCCGCCGCCGCCCTCGTGCTGCTGGTGGCCTTCGGGCTGGCCCTCTTCAGCGCGCCGATCGAGGCCGACCAGGGCTTCTCGCAGAAGATCTTCTACGTCCACGTCCCGCTGGCGATCGTCACGCTGGGCGGCTTCGTCTTCGGCGCGGTCATGGCGGTGCAGCACCTGCGCACCGGCGAGGCCCGCTACGACCTCAAGAGCTACGTGGCGATCCACCTGTCGGTCGTCCTCGGCACCGGCGCGCTCATCACGGGGATGATCTGGGCCAAGGCCGCCTGGGGCGTGTGGTTCGAGTGGCGCGAGCCGACGCTCGTGTCGTTCCTCATCGTCTTCCTCCTGTACTGCACCTACCAGCCGCTGCGATTCTCGATCGAGGATCCCGAGAAGCAGTCACGGTACGCCAGCGTCTTCGCGGTCACCGCCGGTGCGTTCGTGCCGCTGAACTTCCTGGCCGTGCGCCTGGCCGACCCGTTCATCCACCCGCGGGTGCTCAACTCCGCGGGGCAGGACCTGCCGGCCGGCATGAAGGCGCCGTTCTACCTCGCCATCCTCGGCATGGCGCTGCTGTTCACCGCGCTGTGGCGCTACGAGATGGCCCACAAGAACTCCAAGGCGCAGATGCGCCAGCTGCGGCGCAAGCTCGGCGGCGAGGTGGCCTCGGCGGGCCGCTCGGCCGCCCCGCAGGCCCGCCTCTCGTGACCCCGCTGGCCGCCGACACCCTCCCGCCGGGGAACTCCGGCTACGTCGCAGCGGCCTACCTGGTCTTCTTCGCGCTGGTGGTCGTCTACTTCGTGATCATGGCGGGAAAGCTGGCCCGGCTGGAGGGCGAGCTCGTCGAGCTCAACGAGCTGGCCGACCGCCAGGTCGAGGAGGGCCGGCGATGAGCCACTCCGGCGGCGAGCTGCTAGCGCTGGGGATCTCCCACAAGACCGCGCCCGTGGCGCTGCGGGAACGCCTGGCGCTGACCCACGGCGAGACGCAGAAGGTGGTCCAGGAGCTCGCGGCCGCGGCCGAGGTGCACGAGGCAGTCGCGATCTCGACGTGCAACCGCACCGAGATCTACCTCGTGGTCGGCGATCCCGTCGAGGCGGAGTCCGAGCTCCTCGGCACGCTCGCGCGCCGCGCCGGCATCCGGCCCACCGAGCTCGCCGGCCTCATCTACTCGCCGCGCAACTGCGACGCGGCCCGCCAGCTCTACCGGGTGACCAGCGGGCTCGAGTCGATGATCGTCGGGGAGGCCGAGGTGCAGGGGCAGGTCAAGCGCGCCTACGACGCCGCGCGCGAGGCCGGCACCACCGGGCCGCTCACCAACCGGCTCTTCTCCGCGGCGCTGCAGACGGGCAAGCGGGTGCGCACCGAGACGGGGATCGGCTCGCAGAAGCTCTCCGTCTCGACGGTGGCCGTCGAGCTCGCGCGCGAGGCCGTCGGCGACCTCGGTGCGCGCGACGTCGTGATCATCGGCGCCGGCGAGACCAGCGAGCTGACCGCGCGCGCGCTGGCCGATCGCGGCGTCCACACGATCTTCGTGGCCAACCGGCGCGCCGCCCGCGC
>JBBQZE010000182.1:0-5972 GCA_038207985.1 Solirubrobacterales bacterium | reverse complement strand
CATGTAGGGCGAGATGTAGCCCTTGTCGAACTGCATGCCCTCGGTGAACTCGAGGTCCATGCCGAACGTCTGGCCCTCCTCGACGTTCACGACGCCGTCCTTGCCGACCTTCTCGATGGCGTCGGCGATGACGTCGCCGATGCCCTCGTCGCCGGCCGAGATGGTCGCCACGCGGGCGATCTGCTCCTTGCCGGAGATCTCCTTGGACTGCGAGGCGATGTTCTCGACGACCGCGTCGACCGCGATCTCGATGCCCCGGCGCAGGGCCAGCGGGTTGGCGCCGGCCGTGACGTTCTTCAGGCCCTGGCGCACGATGGCCTGGGCGAGGACGGTCGCGGTCGTGGTGCCGTCGCCGGCCACGTCGTTGGTCGCCGTGGCGACCTCGCGGACGAGCTGGGCGCCCTGGTTCTGGAAGACGTCCTCGACCTCGATCTCACGAGCGATGGTCACGCCGTCGTTCGTGATGGTCGGCGCGCCGAACTTCTTGTCGAGGACGACGTAGCGGCCCTTGGGGCCGAGCGTCACCTTGACGGCGTTGGCGACGGCGTCGACGCCCTTCTCGAGGGCCTGTCGGGCCTCGGTGTTGTACTTGATTTCCTTGTGAGCCATTCAGTTCTCCTTTAGGACTGGACCTTGGCGAGGACGTCGGACTCGCGGAGCACGAGCAGCTCCTCACCGTCGACCTTGATCTCGGTCCCGCCGTACTTGCTGTAGAGGACCTCGTCGCCCTCGGCGACGTCGAGCGGCACGCGGGCGCCGTTGTCGTCGATCTTCCCGTCACCGACGGCAAGGACCTTGCCCTTCTGGGGCTTCTCCTTGGCGGTGTCAGGGAGGACGATGCCGGAAGCGGTCGCCTCCTCCTCTTCGATGGCGCGGACGATCAGGCGATCGCCGAGCGGCTTCAGGTTCATGTGGGTGCTACCTCCGAACGCGGGGGGACGAATGCCTGGCACTCGTGGTGCGAGAGTGCCAACTACCCCACCATAGCGACCACCGGCGCGGCCGGGCAACCGGGTTGGCACTCCGTTCACACGAGTGCCAGGGACTGGTCGTGTGGGAGGACCGCAGAGCGGGACCGTCATCGGTTCCTCCTAGTACGTCGTGCCGGCCGGCGGACGGGCGTGCGAGCGCGGGCGGGCGCGCCTCATCCCCGCAGCCGCGACGGCCGACGAGAGCGGCATGGAACGCGACGGCCTCGGGTTCGCGCATCTCGTCGCCCTCGCCGGAGCGCTGCTGCTCGGCGGCGCGCTCTGGCTGCCGTGGTACGAGGTGCACCTCGGCGCGCTCCGCAGCTCGGGCTTCACGGAGGGCCTCGCGCAGGTCCCGGCGCCCGTGGCGGCGTTCGCCCAGGGCCTCGTCGCGCAGCTCGACGGCCTGCGCGTCGACGCTTGGCAGGCGTTCGACGGTGCCGACGTCGGCCTCGCCATCGGCGCCGTGGTCGCGGTGCTCGTCCTGCTCGCCGCGGCCGGAGCCGTCGGCGCCGGGGTGCAGATCGCCCCCTCCACCGCGGGTCGGGCCGTCGGGCTCATCGGCGCCGGGCTGGGCCTGCTCGTCGCCGTGCAGCTGCTGCACCGCCCCGGCCCGTCCGGGATGCTCGAGCTCGCCCCGGGCGCGTGGGTGGCGCTCGGCGGCTGCGCCCTGATGGCCGTCGGCGGTGCGCTCGCTGCTGCGGCCGCGCCGCACCGCGCGGGCCCCGCCTAGTTCTGGGCGCCGCCGATGCCCAGGCGTGCGTCGGTGTAGCGCTCCGGGTTCTCGATGATCTGCGAGAAGCGAACGACCGTGACCGTGTCGTCCATCGTCACGGGCTTGCCGTAGATCTGCTCGAGGAAGTGGACGAGCTCCTCGTGGCGGCGGAACTCGGGGTTGTCGTGCTCGATGTCGCGGGGTGTGAGGTCCTTGACCCGCTTGACCTCGACGGCGTCGATGACCGCGTCGAAGATCTTCTCCCGGGGCGAGTGCTGGTAGCCGATGGTCACCAGGACCGCCTCGTTCTTGCGGTAGCGGTGCGACTTGTCGCCCAGGCGGATCGTGGCCGTCTTGCGGCCGCGCTTGAGCTGGTCGGCGAAGATCGTCGAGTAGAAGTTCAGCACCTGCATCCGGCGGCAGCCTACCCGCTCGCCTGCAGCCGGGTCTGCGCGCGGGCGACCATGTCGCGCTCCCCGCGGTGGCTCAGCGCCGTGGTCGCCTCGGCGAGCGGCATCCAGCGCGCGGACTCGACTTCGTGGTCGTGGTCGTCGAGCGACCCGCCGGCGTAGTCCATCAGGAAGAAGCGGACGACCTTGGCGATGCGGCGGCCCTTGCGCTGGTAGACGTAGCGCACGTCGCCGAGGGACTCGACGACGCCTGCGTCCACGCCGGTCTCCTCGCGGACCTCGCGCGTCGCGGCCGCCTCGGGGGTCTCGTCGCCGTCCGGGTGGCCCTTCGGCAACGCCAGCACCTTGGCCCCGTCGGCGGACCGCCGTGTGGGGACGATGACCACGCAGACCGGGGGATCGCGCCGCGTGTCGACGACCACGCCGCCGGCGGAGAACTCCGCGTCCATGGCCATCCCTACGTCATCTCAGTAGATGTAGCCCGCCAGGGCGTCGGCGTCGTGCACGGTGATGCGACCGCGGCCCTGGGTGACCAGGCCGGCGCGCTCGAGGACGGCCAGGAAGCGGCTGGCGGACTCCCGCGACGACCCCGCGAGCTGGGCGATGTCGGCCTGGGTCGCGGTGACGAGCACGTCGCCCTCGGCCGGGGCGCCCTCCTCCCGCGCGGCGTCGACCAGCCGCGAGAGCACGCCGGCCACGCGACTCTGGACGGTCTGGAAGCTCTGACGGGTCAGCCGCTCGTTGGCCTCCCGCAGCCGGCGGCCGAGCGACACGACGAGCTTGACCGCGATGTCGGGGTGCTCGGTGAGCAGCCGGCGGAACTCCGTGCCGGGGATCGCGATCGCGTCGACCGCGTCCAGCGTCTCGACCGTGGCCGACCGCGCCTCGTCGTCGAAGATCGCCAGCTCGCCGAAGATGTCGCCCGGGCCGAAGTGGGCCAGGGCGATCGTCCGCCCGTCGGTGTGCTCGAGGACGGCACGGGCGTGCCCGGCCGCGACGACGTAGCAGGTGTCGCTGCGGTCTCCTTCGCGGAAGATCACGTGCTGGGAGGCGAACGAGCGCGTGACCGTGACGTGGGCGACGCGCTCCAGGTCGGGCTCGGCCAGCGTGGCGAACACCGGTACGCGGGACAGGAGCTCGAGCGTCGCCTGGGGCGGGGTCACCGGGGGTACCTACCACACCCCGGGCCGCTCCGGGCGGGCCGGGCCCGCATCGAACGGGCCCCGGACCGTGTTCGCTCAGGCCGAGACCCATGTCGCACCGCACCCGCCATCTGCCCGCCCTCCGCCGCGCCCTCGCCGTGCTCGTCGCCCTCGTCGCGGCGGTCGCCGCGGTGGTGCCGGTCGCCGCGGCGACCCGCGTCCGCACGCCGCACTCCCCGCTGCTGTGGGCGACCGTCAACACCTGCGACACCTCGGACCACCCGGACACCGTCGGCGTTCGCGGCTCGATGCCGGGCTCGGGGATCGCGAAGGAGCGGATGTTCATGCGCTTCTCGCTCGAGTACCTCTCCTCCCCGGACGGCACCTGGCGGCCGATCGGCAAGAACGGCGACTCGGGGTGGATCGCGGTCGGCTCGGGGAAGTACCGCTCCCGCCAGAGCGGCCGCAACTTCACCGTGCGCCCGCCCGCGACCGGCGCCTTCCGCCTGCGTGGCCTCGTGCGCTTCGAGTGGCGCCGCGGCTCGCGCGTCACCGCCAGCGCCCGGCACCACACCGCGCAGGGCCATCCGGGGACCGCGGGCGCCGACCCCGCGGGTTACAGCGCCGCGAGCTGCGACGTCAAGCGCCCGTAGCCCCGGGCGCCGTCACGAACAGGCGGGGATCATTCGAGATGATCCCGGTGACCCCTATCGCCTCGAGGCGCGCGATCCGCTCCGCGTCGTCCACGGTCCAGACGTAGAGCTCGCCGCCGGCGTCGCGGATCGCGCGCCAGAACCCCGGCGTCACGAGCGCCCAGTGCGCCATCACCGCGTCGATCTCGCCCGCGCGGATCGCGGCCGCCAACCGCCGCGGCAGGACCCGCTGCGCGACGAGCAGCGCCGCCAGGGCGATCGGCTTGGTCAGTGGGCTGGCCAGGTAGTCCTTCCGGACTTTCGGCACGGACCAGCCCAGGCGGATCTCGGGCGCCATGGCCCGCACGGCCTTCAGCGACTCGACTTCCATCGTCGAGATCAGCGTGCGCTCGGCCAGGCCGTGCTCGCGCAGGGCGGCGACGACGCGGTCCTCGTACCCCGGCAGCTTCATGTCGAGGTCGAGCTCGACGCCCGCGTAGGCCTCCGAGGCGAAGTGCGCGAGCCCCTCGTCGAGCTCGAGCGGCGCGCGGCTGCCGGCGACGACGTAGTCGTGGGCCAGCCACAGCCGGCCCGTACCGTCCTGGTGCTCCGGCAGCACGTCGAACTCGATCATGTCGACGCCCTCGGCCAGCGCGGCGTCGAACGAGGCCAGCGTGTTGCCCGGGGCGATGTGGTCTGCGCCCTTGTGGCCGATGCGGCGGGTGGGGCGGGGGGTCACTTCTGGCATCCGGGGCACCAGTATGTCGGTCGGTTGTCGTCCCACTGGCCGCGCTGGGCGATCCGGTGCCCGCAGCGTGGGCAGGGCTTGCCGTAGGTGCCGTAGATCCGCTTGTACCGCGTCTGCGTGCCCTTCGCCGCGGAGTCGCGCATGCCGGGCCGCGCCCAGCGCACGAGTGCCAGGGCCTCCTCGTCGCTGACCTCGCCGGTCGGGCGCCACGGAGAGATCGCCGTCGCGAAGCAGGCCTCGACCTTCCAGAGGTTGCCGATCCCGGCGAGCGTGCGCTGGTCGAGCAGGGCGTCGCCGATCGGGCGCGTCGGGTCGTCCTCGCGCAGACGGCGCAGGTAACGCTCCTCGTCCCAGTCGTCCTTGATGATGTCCGGGCCGAGGGCGGCGATCCGCTGGTCGACCCGCGAGCGCAGCCCCGTCATGAGGTCGAGCACCGGGCCGTCGAATTGGACGACGACCTTGCCCTTGTGCCGTATGACCAGCCAGGCGCGGCGCGGCGGGCGCCGCCAGCGCGTGCCCTCGGGGTACGTGCCCCACGACCCGGTCATGCGCAGGTGGGAGTGGATGGTCAGATCGCCGTCGAAGCGCAGGAACAGGTGCTTACCGTGCGCCTCCACGCCGGTCACGGCCCGGCCCGCGAGCTTCTCGGGCCAGCGGTCCGCACGGAACCGCGGGTGCGGTGTCGTGAGCTCCTCCGGCACCTCCCCGAGCAGGATCGGCCGGATGCGGTTCGCGGCGTAGTGGATGGTGTCCCCTTCGGGCATGCCGCGGAGAAGGCTAGGGCCCGAAGGGGCGGGAGGACCCACTCCGGCAGGCCGCGGCGAGGCGCTGGCTAGGCTCGCCCGATGGACGTCGCCGCGGAGCTCGCCACCCTCGTCGGAGGCGAGCACGTCCGGCCGGGGACCGACGCGACGTATCTCACCGACGCCAGCCAGTCGATGGGTCTGCGCGGTCGGGCCGCCGCCACGGTGCTGCCCGGGGACGCCGACGAGGTCGCCGCCGTGGTCGCCTGGTGCTACGAGCGCGAGCTGCCGATCGTCCCGCGCGGCGGCGGGACGGGCTACGCGGGCGGGGCGGTGCCGCTCTCCGATGCTGCCGTCGTCGTGTCGCTGGAGCGGCTGGACCGCGTGCGGTCCTTCGACCCCGGGCTCTGGCGCATGGAGGCCGAGGCCGGCGTGACCACGGGCACCGTCGCCCGCCTCGCGCGCGAGAACGGCCTGTTCTTCCCGCCCGACCCGGGCGCCGCCGAGCAGTCGCGGCGCGGGGGAAACATCGCGACGAACGCCGGCGGCCCGCCCGGCTTCAAGTACGGGGGCACCCGCCCGTGGGTGTGCGGCCGGGTGGGCGTCCGCGCCCC
>JBBQZE010000181.1:0-6131 GCA_038207985.1 Solirubrobacterales bacterium | reverse complement strand
CACGACCTCATGGTCGACGTGTTGGGGGAGCTCGAGGTCAAGTGCACCCAGGTCTCGGTGACCGAGCTGCGCGACAACACCTTCTTCGCCTCGATCACCTTGCAGATCGCCGGCCGCGACGTGGAGATCGACTCGCGACCGAGCGACGCCCTCGCCCTCGCGGTCCGCTCCGGCGCGCCGATCTTCGCCGCCGAAGAGGTCATCGCCGAGTCGGCGATCGAGTTCGAGCACGAGGTGGAGGACACCGAGGAGGTCGTCGACCGCTTCAAGGAGTTCCTCGACCAGGTGTCCCCCGAGGACTTCGCCGGCGAGTCCGGCGAGTAGCTCCCGGCCGCCTCAGTCCGCCAGGGCGAGGATGCGGCCGACCAGCGCGTCGAAGCCGATACCGGCCGCGTCGGCGGCCTGGGGCAGCAGGCTCGTGTCGGTCAGACCCGGAACGGAGTTGAGCTCCAGGACCGTGAGCTCGCCGGTGTCCGCGTCGCGCATGAGGTCGACCCGCGAGAATCCCCGGCAGCCCAGCAGCTCGTGGACCGCGAGCGCCAGCTGCTGCGCGCGTGCGGTCACGTCGTCGGGCAGCTCCGCCGGGCAGACGAAGCGGGTCCCGCCGATCGTGTAGCGCGCTGCGAAGTCGTAGCCGCCGCCGTCCACGGGCACCGCCTCGAGCACCGGCAGCGCAACACCGTCCAGGATCGACACGGCGAGGTCGGCGCCGCGGACGTGCGCTTCGAGCAGCACCTTGGACGAGTAGGAGAACGCGGCGACGAGCGCCGCGGGGAGGTCCGCGGCCGATTCGGCGAACTTGATCCCCAGCGCGGAGCCCTGGTCGGCGGGCTTGACCACGAGCGGGAAGCCGAGCCGGTCCGCGACCGCACCTAGCGCTTCGGCGGCGCCCAGCTCCTTGAATGCGGTCTCGTTGAAGCTCAGGAAGTCCGGCGTCGGGAGGCCGGCGTCGCGCATGTCGTGCTTGGCCAGCACCTTGTCCGACGCGCGGACGCACGCACTGACACCAGATCCCGTATAGGGGACGCCGACGACCTCCAACAGCTCCTGCACGGTACCGTCCTCGCCGTCACGACCGTGCAACGCCACGAAGGCGACGTCGGGCGCGAGCTCCCGCAGGCGCGTGACGAGATCGTGGCCCACGTCGATGCCCACGACGCGGTGCCCAAGGCGCTCCAGGGCGTCCTCGACGCGTGCGCCGCTCTGCATCGATATCTGCCGCTCCAAGGAGCGGCCGCCCTTGAGGACGGCGACGGTGCTCACGTGCGCCCCCGGCCGGCCGCGCCGCCGGCCTCGCTGTCGCGGCGAGGCAGTTGGAGGACCTCGGCGAGCGCGGGATCCGGCATGGGCAGACGTGGTGTCGTCGTCGCCGGACGCGACGCGCCGGGGGAGGTGAGGCGCCCGAGCAGATCGAGCTGCTCGCGGACGACCTCGCCGATGCGGCGGACCCCTTCGCGGATGTCGTCCTCGCCGACCCCGGAGAAGTTCAGCCGCAGCGAGCTTCCACCGCGCCCGTCCAGGTACGCCGCGCGCCCAGGGACGAAAGCCACGTTGCGCGAGAGGGCCTTGGCCAGCAGGTCGGTGGTGTCCAGGCCGGCCGGGAGCGTCACCCAGACGAAGAGGCCACCCTCGGGGCGGGTCCACGTCGCCTCCACCGGCAGGTGCTCGGCCAGCGCCTCGAACATCACGTCGCGCCGCGCCCGGTAGCAGTCGCACTGGCGCGCGAGGTAGCCGCGCCAGTCGCCGTCGCGGAAGAAGGTCGCGACGAACAGCTGGGTCAGCGAGGACGAGTTGAGGTCGGCGGCGGCCTTCCCCACGTTCATCTTGGCCAGCACGGGCCGGGGCGCCACCGCCCACCCGAGCCGCAGGCCGGGGGACAGGATCTTCGAGAACGTCCCCAGCGAGATGACGAAGTCGCCCCCGTCGAGCGAGCGCAGCGTCGGCAGCGGGGTGCCCTCGTAGCGGAGCAGGCCGTACGGGTTGTCCTCCAGGACGAGCAGCTCGCGCTCGCGGGCGACCGCCACGAGCCGCTTGCGGCGGGGCAGGGAGAGCGTGACGCCGGCGGGGTTCTGGAAGTTCGGGATCGTGTAGATGAACTTCGGCGTCCGGCCGTCCGCGTCGAGCCGGTCGAGGGTCGCCTCGAGCTCGTCGATCCGCATCCCGTCCGCGTCCATCGCCACCTGCACGACGTCCGCCTGGTAGGCGGCGAACGCCGGGACCGCGCCGGGGTAGGTCGGCGCCTCGGCCACGACGACGTCACCCGGATCCACCAGGACCTTGCAGACGAGGTCGATCACCTGCTGGCCGCCCGTGGTCACCAGGACGTCCTCGGGGTCCGCGTCGTCGCCCTCGGCGAGCAGCACCTCGCGGATCGCCTCCTTCACCGCCGTGAGGCCCTCCGTCGGCGCATACTGCAGCGCCTTGGCGCTGGACTCCGCGGCCATTACGGAGAGGTGCTTGGCCAGGTCCTCGCTGCCGAACAGCGTGGTGTCCGGCAGGCCGCCCGCCAGCGAGATGACCTCCGGGCGCTCCGTGAGCGCCATCAGATCTCGCATCGCCGACGAGCGCATGCCGCGCGTGCGCTCCGCGAACAGGCCTGCATAGCGCTCGAGGTCGTGCTGCGCGGTCCGCGGCGGACGCGCCGGACCCGCCGTCAGGTCCCGCGGGCCGCCGCCGGGGTCGTCTACAGTCATGGCCGCCCGCACGGTACCCCACGTCCCCGCGGGCTCCTTCCTCCGTGACCTTCCTCTTGGCCCTGCTCCAGGGTGCCGGCCTGGCTGCGGCCAGCGGCATCCGCCCGTTCCTCCCGTCGCTCGTGGCGGGCATCCTCGCCTCCGCGAACCTCGGCCTGGATTACGACGGGACCCACGTCGCGTTCCTGGAGAGCCCTGTGTTCCTCGGCGTCCTGGCCGGTGCCGCCGTCGCCGCCGCGGCTGCCCGCGATGCGCTCCAGACCCGCGCCGGGGAGTTCGCGCGCGGCGCCGCCGGCCTGGTGCTCGGGCTGCTCGCCGCCGTCGGCTCGCTCGACGACGTCTCCTCGACCTGGTGGCCGGCCGTGCCCGTGGGCCTCGCCTGCGCGGCGCTCGGCTTCGCGGTCGCCCGTTCGCTGCTCGCGCGGGTGCGCGGGCGCCTGGACGCCGACACCGCGGGAGCGCTGCCGTTCTACGCCGAGGCGGCGGCCCTGGCCGCGGCCGGCTTCAGCATCCTGTTCCCGCCGCTGGCGATCGTGGTGCTCGGCCTTCTGGCCTGGCTGGCGATCGGCGGCCGCCGCCGCGAGGGCGAGAAGTACGCGGGCCTGCGGATCCTCCGCTAGCCCGCCGACCGCCATGCCCCGCAAGCTGGTCCTCGCCGTCATCGACGGCATGAAGCCCGCGGCGCTCGAGCGGGCCATCGAGACGGGCCGCGCGCCGGTGCTGGCGGCGATCCGCGACCGCGGCAGCTACGTCGCCGGGTGTGCCGCGATGTTCCCGTCGGTGACCCCCGTCTGCGCCACCGCCATCGCGACCGGGGTGCGCCAGGACGAGCACCGGATCCCGGCCATGTGCTGGTACGACCGGGAGGAGGCGCGCTACGTCGATTACGGCTCGAGCTTCGCGTCCTCCCGGCGCCTCGGCTTCACCCGGCAGCTCAAGGACCTCGTCTACAACATGAACGCGGAGCACCTGCCGGCCGACGTGCCGACGGTCTTCGAGCGGCTCGACGACGCCGGCGTGCGTACCGCCGGCACGACGTTCCTGATCTACCGCGGGCGCCACGAGCACCGCCCGGCGCGCGACTCGCCGCTCTCCCGCCTGGCCAGCACGGTCGTCCGGCGCCCGGTGATGGGCCCGCGGGAGCTGTTCTACGCCGACATCTTCTCCAGCCGTGAGACGGGCTGCTCGTCGACGCTGGGGCTGCCCGGCGCGCGCGACCAGCACACGGGTTGCGTGGGCGCCTATCTCGTCGAGCGCGACCTCTGCGACTTCCTGCTCTTCTCGCTGCCCGACAACGACACGCACTCCCACAAGCACGGCCCGGACGCCCAGGTCGCATCGATCGCCGAGGCGGACCGCCAGCTCGAGCGCCTCGCGCACGCCGCGGGCGGGCTCGACCGGTTCCTGGACGAGTGGGCGGTCATCGCGGTCGCCGATCACTCCCATGCGGACGTCGAGCAGGTCATCGACCTCGAAGGGGCGATGTCCGAGCGCTTCACCGTGCTCCTGCCGAGCGGGCGTGGCGCCGGGGACGCGGAGGTCGCGCTCTGCCCGTCGCAGCGCTCCGCGCAGCTTTACGCCCTGGTCGAGGACCCGGCGGCGCGGGCCGCGCTGACGGCGCAGGTCGTCGACGCCGCCCTGGAGGTCGAGGGCGTCGACCTCGTCGTCCACCGCGCCGCGGACGGCGACGCGGTGGTCGCCCGGGGCGGTGCCGAGTTGCGCTTCGCTCCGGGCACGAGCGTCGCGGACCCGCGCGGCGGGCGCTGGAGGGTCCACGGCGACCTCGATGTCCTGGGCGCGACGCTCGAGGACGGCGTGCTGGCCACCCCGGACTACCCGGATGCCCTGGCCCGCCTCTGGGGCGCCGTGACCTGCGCCACCTCCGGTGAGGTGCTGCTCAGCGCCGCGCCGGGCTGGGAGTTCCCCGACTGGGGCGGGGTCGACCACGTCGGCGGCGGGTCGCACGGCTCGCTGCATGCGGTCGACTCGCTCGGGGCGCTCGTGTTCTGCGGCGTGGACGCGCCGGCCGAACGCGTCGCGGACGGCCAGTGGTCGATCCGCGACGTCGCGCCGATGGCGGTCGGGCACTTCGTCGGTGCGGACGGCCAGCGCCTATCGTGAGCCCCAGATGACGGAGGACGCCGCCGTCGCCGCCGTCCGCAGGGCGCGCGCGACCTCGATGCAGCATCGCGTCCGGGCCGGCCTGCGGGTCGGTGACAACTGGTTCCAGCTGCTGCGCTTCGCCGTCGTCGGCGGCTGCGGGTTCGTGGTGAACCTCACCGTCTTCTCCCTGCTCGTCCACGCGGCGGGCCAGGACTACCGCCTGGCCAACGTCGCCGCCTACCTCGTGGCGGTCACGAACAACTTCGCGCTGAACCGCGCGTGGACCTTCCGCCACGATGCCGCCGGCGGGCACGCGGGCTTCCAAGCTGCCCGCTTCTTCGTGGTCTCGCTCGCGGCGCAAGTCGTGTCGCTGGTGATCCTGGAGGTGCTCGTGGTGGGCGCCGACACCCCGAAGCTCATCGCCCAGGCGATCGCCGTCGGCGCGGCGACCCCGCTGAACTTCCTGGGCAACAAGCTCTGGAGCTTCTCGCGGTGATCCGGCGGGCGGTCCTGCTGGCCGCCACGCTGGTCCTGCTGCCGGGCAGCCCGGCCGAGGCGGCCACGCCCTCCCCGACCGCGGCCACGACCGCCACGACGGCCCAGGCCACCACGGACGCCAACGCCGCCGTGGGCGTCGGCGACCTCGACGCCCGCCAGCCCGGCCGCCGCCTCACGGGTCGCCAGGTCCTCGCGATCGGCGCGCGGACGCCGGACGCCAAGCGGATCGTGCGCACCGTCAAGGGGGCCTACCCCGGCGCGTACACGAAGGGCCCGGGGCGGTGGCAGGTCTCCTACTTCACCCGTGACAAGCCTCCCAAGGAGGTCGCGCAGCTCTACGTCGACGACGCCAGCGGCCGGGTCACGGAGCACTACACGGGCTACAAGGTGGCGTGGACGATGGCACGGGGCTACGCCGGCGCGTTCGGCCGCAAGGTCAACTCGCCGTGGGTGTGGCTGTCGTTCACGCTGCTGTTCTTGGCGCCGTTCGCCCGCGTGCGCGGGGTGCGCTTCGACCTCGCGGTGGTCGCCTCCTTCGGGATCTCCGTCGCGTTCTTCAACGACGCGGACATCGGGGTCTCGGTGCCGCTCGTCTACCCGCTGCTCGTCTACCTCGTGGCGCGCATGCTCTGGATCGGCTTGCACCGCGACGCCGACCCCCCGCCGGGCCGACGGCCGATGCGCCTCCTGGTGCCCGTGGCGCTGCTCGGGGTCGCCACCGTGGTCCTGATGGGCTTCCGCGTGGGCCTGGACGTCAAGACGTCCAACGACATCGACGTGGGCTACGCCGGGGACATCGGCGCGGACCACATCGTCCACGGTCAGCAGATCTACGGC